>CAZYXU010000004.1:0-70828 GCA_964650945.1 uncultured Verrucomicrobiota bacterium
CATCCCAACCGACGTCCCGCATCGCCGCGCGATAGTTCAAATCCGGCGCATATTGCATGGTTCCCCTATTTGTTTTTCGGTTAACTATTGGCGCGCTAATGAGTCGAAAATAAAGTGCCGCTCAACAGATATTCGTAAGCGCCCATATCCACCCGGCCGTAAATGGAAATCCGGCGATGCCCGTCCAAATCGCGCGTGTTCGCCATCCACGACTGATTAAGTCCGGCGTTAAGGCATGGCGAACCGCGCGTCAACCGGTAGTTGCCGGTCGTTGACTCAACAAACAGCGGGTCGGCCTCAATATTGCCAACGCCGGCACCCGGCAATCCGTTGGTCGGAGTGGTGGCACAATAAGCATACGTGACCACCGTGCCGGCGTTTTGCCAGTTTACCCCTGGAGTTGTTCCGTAAATAATTGTATTACGTATCACGTGGTTGGAACTGTAAGTTATAATTCCGTAATCAGAATTGCTTACAATCGTGCAGTTTTCCACCACAATGCCCGCGGAGACGGTGTGAGTGTGGACCCCTCGCGTGTTTTTTGAGATCAGGCAGTTGTACACGCCACAGTATTTCCCCTCTAACTGAACGCCTATGCCGTTGTTGTCGGTTATTAAACAATTCCACAACTGGTTGGATACTGCATTCTGATTTTCATGAACCCCAGCGCCGGAAACCGTGGCCGTATTTCCCTTGATGATGCTATTGGAAATGATCGTCCTGTAAATCACACTAATCCCACCTCCGGTTTTGGCGATATTATTTGATATAACACAATTCTCAACATAGTTGGTGCGTCCGGCTGCCGGCAAGAGAAAGATTGCCCCTCCCCGCCCCAGTGTGCCATTGGTGGCGATATTCCCCGTCAGCGTGCTGTTGCGCAGAGTGAGCATGCCGTCGGCGACGTCTATGGCGCCGCCGTCTGCATTGCCTGTTCCATAAATGTTCATCGCCTCATTGCCTGTAAATATACACCCGGAAATCAGCGAATTAACGGTCCGAGTTTGTACGCCTCCACCGCCATCGCCACCCGCAGTTCGATTTGAAATAATCAAGCTATCGTAGATATATTGGACGTTCGCCAATCCGCCGCCGCCTCTGCTGTTAAGGACCGCCGCATAATTATCCCTGATAACGCAATTACTCACAAATGCGCCGGCGCTCAATGCGTTCACACCGCCGCCGATGTTTGACGCGGTATTGCCGATGATATGACTGTCCAACAGCCGTCCGGCCGCACTGGCGCGAAACAACACCCCGCCGCCGCCGGAAGTGACCGCCGTAAAGTTCGTTGAATCATTGCAGGCGATAGTGCTGGTAACTACCGTGCCATAAAAGATGTGCGCGCCGCCGCCATTGGGCGCTTCACAGCACGTAACCACGCAGTTGCTCATAACGCCGTACCTGACATACACGCCGCCGGGAAAATCGCCGGTTGATTTTCCATTTGTGATCGTCACGTGGGCCAACAAAGCATTGGTATGGTTCAAAAAGAAGCACCAGGTTGCATCCTGCCCGTCCACGATCACATCGCCCGGGTGCCCGCTGAAACCCAGGACGCTGATCCCCGAGGCGATGGTCACATAGGTGGTGACATGGTAAGTCCCATTTGACACCAGCACCACGTCGCCGGCGGTGGTGGCCCACCGCACACCATTACTAATGGTTAACCAGGGATTGGCGAGCGTACCGGCGCCCGTGCTGTCACTCCCATTGGTGGCCACGTAATACGTGGTCGCCGCGGATGCCGTGGCGCCGGCCAAAACACACGCCGCCGCCAATCCTAACCATTGTCCGATCTGATTCGTGTATTGCATTTTTCACTCCCGATTACAAATTACAGAAGTTAGTTTTCAAAGGCGGTCGGTTTACCTCCTTGCTCCATCTGAACGGCGTCCACGTACATCGTGCCTTGGCCGCGCATGCCGATGCCAAACAGACTGTATTGGATGGCGCGCGGCGGCACCACGATCGTCGTGCTGTACCGCCGCCATTCCTTCGTCAGCTTGAACCATTGGAAGCGCGGCTCGATGGAGACACCCTCGAAACACGCATCCACTCCATCACGGTCAGCGCGCAAATAGACCGAGTATGTGTACTGGGTTGGCCGGTCATGCTGTGGCGCAAGGTAGAAGTTAAAGCCATTCAACCGCTTCGAATCTTCGTTCACAATCCTGAGGCAGGTCTGGCCCTCGTGGGGATTCTCCGTGGTCGGCCCCCAGAACGGATTGGCCGAGCCGGCCCGCCCTCTGCCGTCCGAGGGCTCCCACCAACCCGTGAAGAGGAAATAGTCCGGCCAGCCGGACAAGGTGGATTCCTCGATGCCGGGATTGCGGACGATGTTCTTCTTGTTTGGGCGTCCTTCATATTGGATGATCTCTTCGGGCTTCCAGTTTTCCGCGCGAGCGGTTGTCTTGACCTCGATTTCGACTGGTTCGGTTGCCGCGTCCTTAGCCGCGAGGGTGTACGCGCGGACGGCGTAACCATCGAGCTGGTCCGAGAACCCGCCTTTGGACACCGGATACGCATTCGACGCGAAGAGCCGTCCGACGGTCCCGTCTTCGCCGAGGCAGGAGAGACGATACTCCACAGTGACCGGATACGGCCGCGCATTGGCCGCCAACAGGATATGGCCGCCGGCGGGATTTCGCTTCAACGCAACGTTGATGTCCGGATAACCGTATTGGTCCTTTTCCGGGCCGGCCTTGATATGATCATACTTGATACTCTGTCGCACCTCCGGCGTGAGGACAATCGGCCCGAGCACCTGTATCTGCGCGCTCAACTCCTTCAACGTGTTCCACGTGGCCTCGTGTTGGATAGGCCACCGGAAGAAATAGAGGCCGCTAACGCCGTGAATCAGCGCAATATAGCACTGGCAGAACTGTTCGTCCCGCATGATGGGCCGCTTGTCCGCGCCGCTGCGGAACTCGGACAGGTGGACCACGTCGAACGGACGATGTTGTTCACGGCTGGCCCGCGCGACATCGTCGAGGGTATGGCCGATGCGATTGGCGGAGCCGGGCTTGGTAGGCACCCAGTAGGGGTGGTGTTCGATGACGTCCGCCCAGGCGAACGGCTTACCCTCGTACTCGTACGCGCCGAAGACAAACGTGGGCCGGTAGCCGTCCACCTCCTGTATCTTGCGATAGAGATCCCGCAACGCCTCGTCCTGAATGGTCACGAACGGCTCATCAAACATATTGTAGCCCAAAAGGTTGGAGTCCTTGGCCATCAGTTCCACCGCCGCGTAGATGCGGTCTTTCTGGGTGTTGTAATACTCGTTGAACAGGTCAATACGAGCTTTTATCGAGAGCTTGCTGAGTGGATCGTAGACGAGTTCGCATTTGAACGCGGTGAGGCTCTGGCGGCTCGTTTTATTCTGGATAGCCGCCAGTTCCTCGCCCTGAAAATGCTTTGCTAACCCCGTGAGCGGGACGCCGGTCGGCTTGCAGAAGCCTTCCGGACGCCCCATGACCAGCAGGTTGTATTTGGCGGCGACCTTGTTATAGTCCGTCACGGATTCCGGCTCCTCCTGCGTACGCCAATGGATGACGACATTGAATCCGCACTCGGCGACCGCGCGGAACGCGTCATCCTGCGCGGCGTTGATGCCTGCGAGTATTATACCGAACGGAAAGAAAGGCTTGCCGTCGCGCAGCAGAATGCGGTTGATGCGATCGGTTTTCCACTCGAAGCCGGGTTTCGGCGCGCGCTTGATGAGCTCGCACGGCTTCGAGAAGATGAGTTCGCCCGTTTTCATCCGGAATTCAACAGTTACCTCGTGCGCGCCGATGGGCACGGTTTTCAGATTGATGGGCAACATGGCGCACCCGGCAACCTTGTCGAGCCGCCCCAGGATTTCCCCGGCCTGATCCTTCGCGAATAGCGCGGTCTGGACTAGTCCGTCCTCCGGCATCCCGATCGTGCAGACGGCGATCGCTTCCTGTTCAGTGGTATAGTACGAACGGTCGAGGTGGACGGACATCAGGTTCAGGACCGCCGTGTCCTTAACCGAAAGCCCCTGAAGCTGCTCGGCGGTCCGCGGGTCCCTGACAACCAGGACGATTCGACGCTCGGTCAATGAGTCCACCGGCACGCTCACGGTCATCGCTTGCTTATCATTACCTTTAAGCGCCACCTCGCGGAACAACTCGCGGGGTGCGCCGCTGGCCGGTGTGTCCACAACAACCACCGTCAGCGCGCCGGACTCCGGCGTAAGCGACTTGGCCGTGAAAGTGACGTCAAAATGGAACTTTCCCCCGGCTTGATAGTACGCCCCCACCTTGGGGTCCTCTATCAGTCCCAGGAAGGGAACACGGACCTTGATTTTGTCGAGTCCCTGCAACGCACCAAAGCGGTCGGCTTCATGGAAGCTGTTAACCACCGGGGACCAGGTGGAATTATCACGATCTTCACCGGTTTGCATCCCGTAGGGGTCTATCTCCGGCACGACCCGATTGCGCGCGAAGTTGATCTTCGCCTGCGTCAGGTCGCCGTAGGATACCAACTCAAACAGGGGGATGGCGACCTCGGCGTTCCATCCCGTGTCGGTGACCTTGGTCGCCGAGCGCCAGGTGACGTTCCATCCGACATCGGGACTACTCTTCTGCATGACGCGCTTTTCACCCTTGACGTTGGCGAAGCTGAGCAGGTAGTGGTAGTAGAGTGTGCCACCGGTGCCAGGATCGAGAAAAATTTCCACCGAATCGTCATGGTTAACGGCGGCATCATGGTCAAACACGGTCTGCTTCAGAAACTTCATGCCGGGGTTCGCACAGGTGAACGCCAAGAACAACCATGTGTTGTCGGCGGTTATGCGGACAGTGGTGACGTCCAAGCGCTTACCTTCTCCCTTGTATAGAAAAAAGTTGTCCGCCACTGCCGCCGTTTTCCAGCAGGCGTCGTCCAGCACACCGTCCAGAACGGGGGCTGGGGCACAGGTAACAACGGCCGCCGCTGGCAGCGGCGGATCGTCCGAAACCACGCCCCACGCCCACGGTGGCAGGCCCAAACCGACCGCCATAACAACGCACATCAGTCCGACAACCGTCCCGCGCGTGCCTGTTTTTGCCATCATTCCTTGTTCCATTCTTATAAAATTGACTAATTATGCAACGCATCCAAGCTGGTCAATACCATCCCCGCCGTGATCAATAAAAGGCCGATCCATTGAGAAACCAGGAGCCGACTTTCAAACGCCCAGCATAAAATGAATTGCGAAAACAAAAATGCGCCGCCGGCGCCAAGCGCCAAGGCCATGTTGGGATTCATGCGCGTGTAGAGTTTCATCAGCAACAGAATACTGGAAGCGCCGAGCAAGTTCCCCACGGTAAAACCGAGCCACCATCTGAATGAAACGCCCTTACTGCCATATTTAAAGCAAACCTGAGCCAACATCTGCATGGCCCAAAATAGCAGGAGCAGTACAACGACAACCAACGGCTTAAAAGTAAATAATTTTGTCATTATCATGGTGCTTTTCAAAAAGTTTACGGAAATTCACAGAGTAATTTCTTGTGAATAATCGTTTATTCCACGAGGAAAATTTTTTGTAACATCCATTGCTTTGTCTTTAAATACGGTCTGTGCACAATGTTTTCGAGTTGCGCACATCCGCCGTGCTTTGCAAGATCAATTCCGGCGTGATTAGAATTTCGGGAGATTTGGGCATACGGCCCAGTTCCAAGTGATCATAGAGCATCTCGGTGGCCAACCGCCCCTGAAGTGGTTGATTTTGATAAATACTACAATGAACCACACCCAGTCGAAGGCTCCGCAAAACATCATCGGATACACCCGTCGCCACCACCCTGACTTTCCCCGCCAATCCAGACTCCACCAGATATCTGCAAATTCCAGAGGCGTTTTCAGTTCCAATATAGATGCCGCCAATGTCCGGATATTGTTCAAACAGGTTGCGGGCGACCGGATATCCTTTCGCCGGATCATCGTATGTCTCGCCAATTCCAACCAACTTTAACCGGGATTGATTCAGCCTGTTCTGAAATCCATCGATTTTAAAGTCGTGATCCAGTATGCCCTTCCGGCCTATGAAAACCGCAACAGACTGCCCCGGGGTCATCCATTCCAGAACTTCAGCCGCCATGCGTCCACACCGGCGGCAATCATGCCATACCGAACAAATCTGCGGGCCGCCCGGGAGATCGCTCCCCAGCAAAACAAACGGAATTTTGGCCTCTTTGAGAATCCGCCAAGCCTCCTTAAGATATTCCGGACTGTAATCGGACAGACACAGAATCAACCCGGAGACTTTGCTGCCAGCCAAAGCATTGATGGCTGATACAAACGCCTTATCATCCCCGGCGGGAATGGCCCGCAAAAGCGCATTGACCCTATGATCGCAGAGCTGCTCCAATCTTTCTTTGGCCCCGTTAATAAGCAACTCCGTATAACTGGGCCAGACATCAGGATAAACCAGCCCGATCGAGAGAACCGGCCGGGCTAGCGCTTTGGCCAAGGTATTGGGCCGGTACCCAAAACGCGCGGCAGATTTTATCACCAATTCCCGTGTTTCCGGACTGATACGCGGCTTATTATTCAGGGCCTTGTTGATTGTACAGAC
Source organism: uncultured Verrucomicrobiota bacterium (assembly GCA_964650945.1). Classification (GTDB taxonomy): domain Bacteria; phylum Verrucomicrobiota; class Kiritimatiellia; order JAAZAB01; family JAAZAB01; genus JAXGPF01. The sequence continues at coordinate 6,587 of CAZYXU010000004.1, forward strand.
CGACAGCTCGATTTTCTCTGCCAACTGCTTGATTGTGATGCGCGAAGGTGAATTCACGTAAAAACACCAGTGATTAATCGTTTACCCAAAATATAGCGCGACTCCGATTTTTGTCAATAAAAAAGTTTGTAAAACGCGCCAGCATCCCTCCATGGCGGGGTCCGGCCGGACTCCACATGACATCACCGGCCGGCATTTGAATGATCTGTGCTTGACCCATCGACAATATCGCCACTATCATGCGCGCATGAAATCCATGACATCCCGTGAACGCATGATCTCGGTGATGCGGGGCGAGTTGCCCGACCGGGTCCCGTTTTTTCCGACGATTTTCACCGATTACGCCTGCACCGCCTGCGGCCATTCGTTTGAAGACGCCATCATCAACCCGGCGCTCGGCGCGCAATGCATGCTCGGCGCCGCGCGCCGGAACCGGACGGACGCCGTGCGGTTCCGGCTGGGCCCGGGAACCGCTTGGTATGCAGAAAAAGCCGTCGTGGCACGCGGCGGGCAATTGCTGCAAATTGACCGTAAAACCGGCGCCACGGAAGGCCGGTTCGACGTCGAAGGCGGCGGCGCCTTCCATCCGACCGAACCGCCGGCGCCTTGCGACACGCTGGCGGCCGTCCAGGCCCTGCCCGTGCCGTCGGCGGCGGAATACATACAACGCGGCTGCCTGCAAGACGCCCAACCATGCATCCAGGCAGCCAAGCGCGAAGGTTTGTTTGCCGTGGCAATGTGCAGCGGGCAGACGATCAACTTCATGGTCGCTCAATTGGGCGACACCGCCACGGCATTGATGTGTTTGCTTGACAACCCGGCATTGGCCCGGGCTTTGATCGCCAAAGCCGTGGCCATCACCCTGGAACAGGCCAAGGCCTTCATTCAAACCGGCGTGGATTGCGTCTATATCGGCGACTCCTACGCCTCCGCGAGCGTGATTTCGCCCGACATTTACGAGCAGTTCTGCGCGCCGGCCTACCGGGACATGGCGCGGGAAATTCACAACCAGGGCGTGTTTTGCTACAAGCATTGCTGCGGCAATTACAACCCCCTGCTGGAGAGTCTGCCACAAATCGGGATTGACGCCATGGATGGCATCGATCCGACCAGCGGCATGTCGGTGCTTGAGACCAAGCGCCGCATCGGCGCGAACCTGACGCTCATGGGCGGCATCAGTTGCCTGACATTGCTGAAGGGCACACCGGAGCAGGTGTATGCCGAGGCCCGGCAATGCGTCCTGGCCGGCAAACCGGGCGGGCGTTACGCGCTGGGCAGCGCCTGCGCCGTCCCGCGCCATACCCCGCCCGCGAATCTGGACGCCGCCCGGCAGGCAGCAATTGATCACGGGCAATACGCCAAAAACGCTTGAATCCGGCGGTCCCGCCGGGAGGCGGGCGGTGATCCAGCCCAAGGCGCGGGCCCGGCGGGCATTGCCTGGAAGTCCGGCCAGCGCGCTTTATTTGGCCGGATGGACGGTCATCCCCTTGTCGGGCTTGCCGGAAATGACTTCACAATAGCTGATCTTTTCCTTGACGGAAGCGACCTTGATCTGGCCGGCCTGCTTCAGTTCCGTGTCCAGCACCTCGCCGGTGTCATCATCAACCAGGGTCTCCACCGCGCCGACATCAAACACCTGGCCGACTTCCACCCCTTCGCGCGTGCCGCGGTTGATAACGACCTTGTCGCCGGCCTTGATGACCGAGCCTTCCCATGGAATACTTTCAAGCTGCTTTTCCAGATATTCCACCGCCTGCACCACCGCATTCTCGCAGGCCTTGCCCACATTGTCCTTCTTGAAACCATCCGCATTGCCGCCAAAGGCCGATCCGCTATAGCCAAAATTCAATCCGCGCCGTCCGGCCTGGCCGACCACCTTGGTGGAGGACTTGACCTGGCCGGTGGTGGAATCAACAATGTAAATGGTGATGTTGACTTCGGCTTTGTCCTTGGCGCCGCCCAGGCTGAACCCCTTGAAACTGATCCCGCCCCCGCCGCCGGTGGTACTGTCCTGCACATGCGTCACCTCGCCCTTGACCAGCAACTGGGCGGGCGTCATCTGGCCGGTTTTGGGCGCCTTTTTGCCGCCAGCCACCCGGCCGGACGCCGCCAAATCCTGCTCCAACATGGCCTCGCCGCGCATATCCTTCTCGCCCAGCACCACAAACTTGCCGGAGGCCTGCAAGGCATCCGTCAGAATCGAACCGAAGGCATCGCCAATCTCCCACTGCCCATGCCAGCCGGCCTGGTTTTCAAATTTGGCAACACTGATGGTGTAGCGCAGATTCCCGGCAGCGCTGAACGCCTGGGACGCAAACAACCCGCCCGCCGCCAGCAACGCCAACCGACCAGCCGTTACGATTTTAGCCTGCATAATGCCTCCCATACCATAAACAATTATAACAAGAATAACAATAACAAGAATAACAAGGGCCGCAATTCGCGCCGGCCCACTGTATTGCTATATTTCTATATGGCAAAAATGCTTTTAAAAGTCAACACGCAAACATGGCCGGACGGAACGATTTTTTTGCCTTGACCGATTTTGCTGGCGGTACGGCATCCAACCTGTTATGTTTCTTAAGTTTAATCACGGACGCGGACGGAATGTGATGAAAACCCCATCTCAACGCCGGAGCTGTTTACAGGCAAGCTTGCTCTTGTGGACCTTCCTGCTGGCTTGTGCCGCCTACGCCAGCGCGACTGACCCGGAGCCGGCCGCGCCAAAATCCATTGTGGTCATCAGCGACGACGCCCACCCGCCTTTTATTTTCCGGGATGCCAACGGTAATTTGCGCGGCATACTCCCCGACCAATGGGCGCTCTGGGAAAAAAAGACGGGCATAAAGGTTGAACTGCGCGGCATGGATTGGGCCGATGCCCAGCGCCATATGCAGGAAGGCCGCGCGGATGTCATCGAGGCGATCCTGCCTACTCCTGAGCGCTCCCATCTTTATCATTTCACGCAGCCGCATACCAAAATCATTGTGCCGGTTTATGCGCACAAGTCCCTCGGCGGAATCAGCGATCTGTCATCCCTCAAAGGTTTGCCCATCGGCGTCAAGGCCGGAGACGCCGCGATCGGTTACTTGACCAACCGTGGCGTTATCAACCTGAAGGAATATCCCAGTTACGAAGCCCTGATTCTGGCCGCGAAAAAACGCGAAGTCCAGGTCTATGCCATGAGCCAGCCGTCGTGCGTCTATTTCCTTTACAAGCACGGCATTGCCGGCGACTTCCACCAATCTTTCATCCTTTATTCGGGAAATTTGCATCGGGCCGTCCATCAAAACCGGACTAACCTGCTGCGCCTGGTGGAAAACGGTTTTAACAAAATTTCCCGGAGCGAATACCAGGCGATCGAGCGTAAATGGCGGGGCGCTCCGCTCATGTTCATGGGTGTTTTCCGCAACTATTGGCGCTGGATTTTCGGCGCCCTCGCCGCCTTCCTGGTGCTGGCGATGGGCAACCTCTTTTTAGTCCGGCATGCCCGCGGCAAGGATGCCGCGCTGCTCGCCTCCCGCGAATATTTCGCCTTGGTCTTCGATTTGATCAATGACGCCCTCTTTATCCACGATACCGGCACCGGCGCCATCATCAACGTCAATCGCCGGATGTGCGAGATGTATGGGTACTCATCGCGCAGAGCGGTGCTGGCAGCGGGACTGGGTCCGTTATGTTCCGGCATATCGCCCTACACGCTGGCAGACGCCTTGAAATGGATGCGCAAGGCGGCCGCCGATGGTCCCCAGGTCTTCGAATGGCACGCGCGGCATCATGACGGGCATCTTTTCTGGGTGGAAATCAACATGCGCCGGGTGCAAATCGGCGGCGACGACCGGCTGATCGTCTCCGTGCGCGATAATACCGAACGTAAAAACACCGCCCAGCAACTGAGCCTGGCCTTAAAGCGCTACCGCATGCTGGAGAAACAGAACCGCATTGTCACATGGACGATCGACCTCAATGGAGTTTATACCAGTCTGGGGTCGGAAACCATGGATGTCGGACAGTTCCACCCGGAAGAATTGGTCGGCAAAACATATTTTTACGAAACACATCCGCCGGAAGGCCGGGAAGCATTCAAGGCCAGGGTGCTGGGGTATCTCGCGCGCGGCGAGCCATTCCGCAACCTGGTCCACCCCTTGCTTGCCAAATCGGGCGAAATCGTCTGGCTTTCGTCCAACGGCATCCCGATGCACGACCAGCATGGCCACATCACCGGAGCCTGGGGCACCAGCACCGACATCACCGACCTTAAGCGCGCGGAATCCGAGCATGCCACGCTGCAGGAGCGCCTGACGCACGCCCGGAAGCTGGAATCCATCGGACGTTTCGCCGGCACCGTCTCGCACGATTTCAACAACATGCTCCAGGGCATTCTCGGTTATACGGACTTGGCCCTTGAGCAGGTGCCCGCGGACCAGACCCTGCATTCCGACCTGCTGGAAATCCAGAAAACCGCCCGGCGCGCGACCCAACTCTCCCGTCAGCTTCAAACCTTCGCGCGCAGCCAGGTGATTGAGCCTAAAATCCTGGCACTGAACGAAGCCATCGAGAACATGACCGGCATGCTCCGCCGCCTGGTCGGCGAACATATCCAACTGGAATGGAAGCCCGGCGGACAAGCCGGCCATGTGCGGATCGACCCCAGCCAATTGGATCAGATCATGACCACCCTCTGCGCCAACGCCCGCGATGCCATTAAACAGACCGGCCGGATCGTCGTCGAGACGGACAAATTTGACATTGCTCCCGCCGCGACCAGCCGGTTCGGCGGCATTGCCCCCGGCAACTACGCGCGGCTGACGGTGCGCGATGACGGCGGCGGGATGACGCCGGAGGTTCGCGATCAACTGTTCGAACCATTCTTCACCACCAAATCCCGCGGCCAGGGCAAGGGATTGGGGCTATTCATCGTCTACGGCATTGTCACCCAGAACGGCGGGTTTATCCGTGTCGAGAGCGCACCCGGCCAGGGCGCGGTCTTTCAAATTTACCTGCCCCACTGCGCCGGCGAGAAAACCGCGCCCGAACCGCCCGCCGAGGTTGCCGCGCCGGTGCCGGCCGCCCATGGCACCATCCTGCTGGTTGACGACGAAGAAACCGTGCTTTGCACTACCCGCCGGATCCTGGAAAATATCGGCTGCCAGGTTTTGGCGGCCAACTCCGCGAAAATTGCGCTCAATATTTTCAAGGAAAACAGCAGCCGGATTGACATCGTGATTGCCGACGTCGTCATGCCGGAAATGAACGGGCCCGAACTGGTCCGGCAACTGCTGAAACAACGCCCTGACTTGAAATACTTGTACATTTCCGGCCATAGCGCCAGTTTTCTGGCCGAGCAGGGGGTTGATGGCAGCGAACAGAACTTCATCCAGAAGCCGTTTTCCCAAAGAACCCTTGCCGAGAAGGTGCAGAAATGCCTGGCGCGGAAATAAACCCGCATTAAAGGCCCCGTTCCGACAGTTTTGTGGCCCACTCCCGGAAGCGACGGCCACGCTCCTCAAAATTACGGAACTGGTCAAAACTGGCGCAGGCGGGCGAAAGCAGGATGGTATCGCCGCGGACAGCATCTTGCCATGCTGCCGCGCACGCCGCTGCCAGCGTGCCGCATTCCCGGCAGGGAACTGCATCGCGCCAGGCGTCCGCCATGCGCGGGGCATCCCTGCCGATCAGGTAGATGCCCGCCGCCTTTGCCCGCAGCAACGGCAGGGCCGGCGCAAACGACTCGCCCTTGCCCTGGCCGCCGGCAATCAGGCGCAAGGGCCCCGGCACCACCTGGAGCGCCGCGCATAACGCCGCCACGTTGGTAGCCTTGGAGTCGTCGATTAGCCGCACGCCACGCACGCAACCGGATGCTTCCAGGCGATGCGGCAGGCCGACAAATAATCGCGCGGCCTCCGCCAGCCGCGCCCACTCTACCCCGCAAGCCCGCATGGCCGCGGCGGCCGCCGCCACGCCGGCCCCCAGCACCGGGTTGTCAAAAACCGTTCCCTGCAACTTGACCGCCGGGATGCCGCCGGCCGTGACAACCCAACCATCGCGGTATTGCAAATCCGCCGGGGGCGCGGCGCCAAAGGTGATCCAGTCCGCGCCGGAAGCCGGCGGCCCAAATTGCCGCAACAACGCCGGCTCCATGATGCCGGTATTCCCCGCGCCCATGGCGGCAAACAGGCGGAATTTCAGATTGCGATAGTTTGCAAGGTCGCTATGCCGGTCCAGGTGGTTGGGATAAACATTCAATAAGACGGCGACATCAGGCCGGATGCCCCCGGGAAATTCGAGTTGGAATGAACTGACCTCCAGCACCACCCAATCCCATTGCCGCCCATCCAGGACGACCTGGCAGACGGGTAAACCGTAATTGCCGGCGATGCAGGCCCGGCGGCCGGCCCGGGTCATGGTTTCCGCGCACAGTTTTACCAGGGTGCTCTTGCCGTTGGAACCGGTGACCGCCAGGGTGCGCGCCTTGAGATGGCGCCAACCGAACGCCAGTTCCGAGATCACAGGAATCCCGCGGTCAGCCACCAGGCGCAACCAGGCGGAATTGGCCGCCAGGCCGGGGCTGGTGACACACAAATCAAAATCGCCCGGCGGCGGCGCCGCGGCTCCCAAAACCGCCACGCACCCCGCGGCGCGCAAGGCCTCCGCCCGTCCCCGCAACTCCGGCGTATCCGCGGCATCCGCCGCCGTCACCGCGGCATTTTGCGCCCGCAGCAGGCGCGCCGCGGCAACACCGCTGGCGCCCAGTCCCAAAACCAGCGCGCGGCTTGAGCGACACCCCGTTGCACCCATGCTCCCCCCTGACGCCATCAATTCTCACCGGTCAGGACTGCCCGGATTGCAGCGCCGCCGCATTCATGGCCGCCACAATTTCAGCGGGCGAATCATCCGGCTGGCGGTGGGTGGGGCAAAAACCACCCCACCCCGGGCATCCTTTTCATTTTTCCCCTTGCGTGACCGGAGCGGACTGAATTTCAGCTTCCCCGTGATATTGCCTGCCATTGGAATCCACGCCATCATAAGTCCATTTGCATCTGGGAGCCACGGGCGAGGTCACGCCGTGCCAATTCGGATCGCAAACCGCGGTTTTGCGCGGCGGTATCCAACCATTGGTCACCGGGCATCCTTGCGCATACCACTGGGCAAAGTCCGCGCCCGTCAACCGGCGCTTCAGGATGTTCACAGGCGTCCATTGGCCGTCCAGATAAAAACAACCCTCAAATCCGGTGATCTGGATGGGGTAATCGGTGGCATTATGCACTTCCGTCCGGTAAAACCACATATAAGGAAAAGGCCGGCCTTCGGGAATGGCGGCGGCATGGATGTCGCTTGGATTAGGGGTGTGCGTGACAACCAGTCCGGCCGTCCGCCCACAGCCCGCGAGGCTGACAGTAAAAATCATCATGATCCCGACCAACCACGGTATTTGCATATTTACCCTCCCTTTGAGTGCCTATCAACGCCGCCTTAAAATTTGCGACCGCCCAATTCAGCACGCCGATCATTGCCGGCGATCCGTTGACACCAGCGGCGCGCATCACCGGATTTTGAGCATCAAAACCCCGCATAGCGCGCAAATAATCGATATGATCCAGAACCGGATGGTCACCTGCGTTTCGCTCCATGGATTGGTCTTTTTCAACTCAAAATGGTGATGCAACGGCGCGCAGGCGAAAATCCGCCGGCGCCGCCATTTAAACCAGCCCACCTGCATAATCACGCTCGCCGCCTCCAGGACAAATACTCCGCCGATCACCAGTAACGCCAGTTCGTGTTTAAGCAATACCGCCGTGACGCCGATGGCCCCGCCCAGGGCCAGGCTGCCGGTGTCACCCATGAAGACCTGCGCGGGATGGCAATTAAACCAGAGGAATCCCAGCGCGCCGCCCAGCAGGCAGCCGCAGAAAACGGCCAGCTCGCCGGCGCCCACGATGTAGGGCACCTGCAAATAACCGGCGAATTGGATGTGGCCCGCGACATACGCCAGCACCAGGTAGGCCAGCGCCACCGAGCCGGTGCAGCCAATGGCCAGCCCGTCCAGGCCGTCCGTGAGATTCACGGCATTGCTGGCGCCGATAATGACCAACAACGCAAAGACAAACGCCAGCGCCACTCCCATGTCGCTCAGCACCGGGGTTTTGATAAAGGGGATCATTAAATGGCGCGCATATTCGCGGGTCATTGGCAAAAGCAGGATGATGCCGAACACCAGCGCCACCCAAAAAACCTGTAACAAAAGCTTGCCCCGCGCCGACAAGCCGCCCGGCCGGCGGCGCACAACCTTGATATAATCATCGGCAAAGCCAATCGCGCCAAACGCCCACATGGTGCCCAGCGCCAGCCATATAAGCGGATTGCCCGGCACCGCCCAGAGCAGACAGGCGGCGCTGACGGCGGCAATGATCAGGATGCCGCCCATGGTGGGGGTGCGTTTTTTAGTTTCGCCATGCAGGTTGTCGAGTGCCGGGGCGTCATCGCGATAGCGCGTGGCATCGCCGCTGCAGAGTTTGCCCAGCCGGCGAATCAGCCATGGACCAACCAGCAGACTGATCAGGAAGGCCGTGCCGGCGCCCGCAAAGGCGCGCACGGTGATGTATTGAAAAACCCGCAAAACCGACCATTGTTCCGACAAATAATGCAAATAATACAGCATCTTACCCCTGCCTTGCGTTGGCGAACGACACATGGCCGGAGGAAAGCCGCCCCCCTTCCGACTATGGCCGCAACCGGCGCCGCCTCAAATGTGTAAAACCGGTCAACTGATCCCGCTTGCATCCAGATCCCGCAGCGCGATCAAGACTTTTTCCAACCCGATGCCGCGCGATCCCTTCAGTAAAACCAAATCATCCGGGCGCGCGGCGCGCGCCAGGACGGCCGCGGCATCCGCCGGCGTCTGGCGCCGGAACAAGCGATCGGCGGGCATGCCGCAATCCGCGGCCATATCCGCGACCGCGGACGCCAGCTCTCCAACCGTGATCACCCCCTGCCAGGCATTTGCGGCCACCAACCGGCCCAGTTCCCGGTGCCTGGCGATGGCGTCGCGCCCCAGTTCCAGCATGCCGCCCAAGACCAGCCATTTACGCTCGCCCGGCAGGGACTGGAACGTGCGCAACGCTTCCGCCATGCTCAAGGGATTGGCATTATAGGCATCGTTGATGAAGGCGACTCCCCGCCAGGCGCAACGCTCCCAGCGCATGGGCGGCGCCCGGTAATTTTCCAAGGCCCGGATGATGTCCGGCCAGGGCGCCCCCCAGGTCCGCCCCAGCGCCGCGGCCAGCAAAATATTGGCCAGATTGTGCCGGCCGGGCAGCGACGGGCGCAAGGACCATGTTGACGCTGCCGCCCGTTCGCCCAGGATGGCCAGGCCATCCGGCCGGCTCCGCGCGTAATAATCGGCCGGGGGCGCCGGCCGGCCGTCATCCAAGGCGACGGTGACCACCGGCCCGGGCGCGGCCGCGCGCAACAGGTCGAACCATGGCACATCCGCGCGCAAGACCGTCACGCCCGCGGGCGGCAGGGCGCGCAGCAACCTGGATTTTTCCCGCGCAATCGCCTGTTCGGATTCAAAGAATTCGAGATGCACGGGGCCGACATTGGTGACCACGCCCCAATCGGGGGCCAGCACCCGGCACAGGGGATCCATTTCGCCGGGATGATTCACGCCAACTTCAAAGACGCCGGTCTGGGCATCCGCGGGCATATTCAGCAGGCTGAGCGGCAAGCCGATGTTATTGTTCCAATTGCCGCGCGTGCGGGCCACCACCCCCTGGGTCGCCAATACGTCGGCAATCATTTCCTTGACGGTGGTTTTGCCCGCGCTGCCGGTGACTCCCACGATGCGCACTCCCCGCGCCCGGCGGTAGCCGGCGGCCATATCCTGCAAGGCCTGTAAGGGATCGGCAACCCGCAGCAGCGGCCCGGCGGCCGCGCCCGCAGTGCGCGCATAAGTCCGAGCAACCACCGCGCCGGCGGCGCCCAGATGCAAGGCGTTGGGCACGAAATCATGTCCATCGCAATGCTCGCCCCTTAAGGCCACGAACAAGCAGTCCGCGCCGGCGGCGCGCGAATCGACGCTGACGGCGGCCAGTTTCGGCGGAACGCCATGCTCCCACCTCCCGCCACACCACTGCGCCAATGAAAGTGGATTGAGTCCGCGCATGTCAGGTTTTAAGCCCCAGGCATTCCCGCACCACCTGGCGGTCGTCAAACGGAATTACCGTGTCGGCAAATTCCTGATAATTTTCATGGCCCTTGCCGGCCACCAACACCACGTCGCCGCGCTCGGCCATCGTCAGCGCCCGGACAATGGCCTCGTGCCGGTCTTCCACCACCTCAAAGTTGTCATGCCCGCTGAATCCGGCGCGCACCTGGGCGATGATGTCCGACGGATTTTCCTTGCGGGGATTGTCGGATGTCAGAATGGCATAATCCGCCAATTCCCCGGCCACGGCGCCCATTAACGGCCGTTTGCGCCGGTCGCGGTCGCCGCCGCAGCCAAACACCACGATCAGGCGGCCGGCGGTGATTTCGCGCATGGTGGTCAGCACATTTTTCAAGGCATCTTCGGTATGGGCGTAGTCCACAAACACCTGGAAACCGGCGTTGTTTTCAATTTCCTCCAGACGCCCGGGGACGGATTGCATGGCGTTCAGCACCGGCGCAATCACCGGCAATTCCACGCCCAGCGCGGCGCAGGCGCCGAACGCTGCCAGGGCGTTATAGACATTATACCGTCCCAGCAGGCGCAGCCGCAGGGCAACCGTCCCCCAGGGACTGACGACATCGAACGCGCTGCCCCGGGCGCTTAATTCAAGGTTGACAGCCCTGACCATGGCGGCCTGATTTTGTATGCCATAGGAAAAGACCGGGGCGTGTTTTTCGGCCAGTCCCAGGAGGCGGGCGCCGTGCGGATCATCCAGATTAATTAAAGCGGACTGGCCGGGCCGGCCGCGCAATCCGCGGAAGAGGAGGCTTTTAGCCTCGTAATACCCGTCCACGGTTTGATGGTAGTCGAGGTGGTCATGCGTCAGATTGGTGAAGACCGCCACGTCGTAATCGATGCCCCATACCCGCCGCTGAACCAGGCCGTGCGAGGAAACCTCCATGATGGCGCTTTGACAGCCCGCATGCGCCATTTGCGCGAGCATGTTGTGCAAGTCAATTGCTTCCGGCGTGGTGCGCGGCGCGGGAATCGAGCGATCGCCGATTTCATACCGGATCGTGCCGATCAGACCCGGCCGTAGCCCGGCCGCCCGTAAAACATTGCGCGCCATGTTCGCCGTCGTCGTTTTGCCGTTGGTGCCGGTGATGCCCAGCATGCGCAGACGGCGCGCCGGGTATTCATAGTAGGCCGCCGCCATCTCCGCCATGACCTGGCGCACATCCGCCACCCTGACAAACAGGGCATGGCCGCGGGCCAGGGTTAATTCCTCCCGGGTGACGATCATCGCGGCGCCCCGGCCGAGCGCATCCCGGATAAAACGGCTGCCATCCAGATTGCGGCCCGGCACCGCGAAAAAAGCCTGGCCGGGCTTGACTTGCCGGGAATCGAACGCCAACCCCTTGATCTCCGCTTCAGCGTCGCCCTGCACGCTGAGAACCTGTGTTGCGGCCAGCAGAATGCTCGCCTTCATTGTCATGCTTCCTTCTCACAAACTTCCGCCGCCCGTTCGGAGGGCAAACGGCTAACATTCCCCAGCGCCCCGCCCTCACCGGGCGGCGGCGCATTCCACCGGCGTCAGCGATGGAATATCCAGATAGCGCACCGCCTGCGAGGCAATGGCGCTGAAAACCGGCCCGGCGGCGGCGCCGCCGGTGCGCGTCTGTTTGGGCTCATCCAGCACCACGATAATCGCCAGTTGCGGCGCCTCGGCCGGGATGAACCCCACGAACGAAGACATATTCAACAAGTCCGAATAACCGCCGGGTACGGGCTTCTGCGCGGTGCCGGTCTTGCCCCCGACGGTATAGCCGGCCACGCACGCCCGCCGGCCGGTACCGCCTTCCTCGGTCACGCGGGTCAGCAATTTTAACATGCAGGCGGCCGTATCGGCGCTGATTGGCCGGCCCAGTTCCACCGGCTCCTGGCGCGACAAAACCTGGCCTTCGCCGTCGCGGATTTCCCGGACCACGTACGGGCGCAGCAGCACGCCGCCGTTGGCGATCGCGCACATCACTCCCAGCATTTGCAGCGAGGTCACGGCCACTTCATGCCCCATGGCAATGCGCGTGATGCTCAAGGGCGTCCAGCGCGTTACGGGATGGAGGGTGCCGCCCTCCTCGCCGGGCAAATCTATCCCCATGGGCTTGCCCAGTCCGAAGGCCGTCAGGTAATCGTGCAAACGGGCCGGGCCCAATTCCAAGGCGATTTTGGCCGCGCCGATATTGCTGGATTTCTTGACGACATCGGCCACGGTGAGCCGCCCGTAGGGATGGTAATCGCGCAGCGGGCGCCGCTGGTAAATCCAGGCGCCGTTTTCGCAATCGAACACCTGCCCGGGATGCACCACCCCCGCGTCCAGCGCCGCGGCAATCACCGCCATCTTGAAAGTCGAGCCGGGCTCGTAATTATACGCGATGCAGCGGTTACGGCGATTTTCCGGCGCCGCATTGCGAAAGTCGTTGCCGTCATAATCCGGGTAGCCGGCCATGGCCAGAATTTCCCCGGTGCGCACCCGCTCCACGATCGCCCAGCCCGCCAGGGCGCGCTGCTCCTCCACCGCCTGGCGCACCGCCTGCTCGGCAATGTATTGCACATATTGGTCCAGGGTTAAAACCACATCCGCCCCGGGCCGCGGCCGGATTTCCAGCAGGCGCCGATCGTACAGTTCCCGCCGCCGGCCATCCAACTCGCTGATCAAAAGGCCCGGCACGCCGCGCAAGTAGCGTTCCCAGCGCTGTTCCACGCCCGCGCTGCCCTGCCTGGCCAGGTTGACATATCCCAGCACATGGCACAGACTGGGACCGCGGGGATAGGCGCGGACCATGAATTCCCGCAGGAATACCCCCGGCAACTGCAGGGCGCGCAATTGCTCCGCCACCGCCTGGTCGACGGTCCGGCCGTAGCCCAGCACCGTGACATCGCGGCGTTCCGGGCGGTCAAGCTGCACGCGCAAGCCGGCGGCATCCAAATCCAGCACCCGCGCCAGCTCATTGACCACCAGGTCCAAGCTCTGGTTTTCGGCGATCAATGCCGGATCGGAGCGCACTTCCTGGCGCACCAGGTCCAGGGCCAGAATATTTCCGTTGCAATCCAGGATCTTGCCGCGGCCGACAGTCAGGTTTTGCTCCAGCCGGCGCAACTCGTCGATGCGCGCCCGCCGCGCATCGCACGGCCCGGCATGCAGGAAAACCAGGCGCGCGCTCAACCCGCCCATCACCATCACGAGCAGGCTCAGCGCCAGCCATAACCGGATTTGCAGCTTGCGGTCAGTCATTCATGAGCGCCCTGGATGTATCCGCCAGATGTGCCAGCGGCCCGAAATCGTTGCCCGCCGCGCGCGCAGGCAGGCGCACGACATCGCGCGCCGCCGGCGCAATCATCACCAGCCGGTTGCGCGCCAGAGCCTGTTCGATGCTCGCCGGCGATTTCAGCATTTCCCATTTAGACAACTCATGCGCATACGCTTTGTCCAGGGCCACCAGTTGTTTCTCCAGGTTTTTGATGCGCCCACCCAAAGCATGCCCCTGGGCATCCAGCCAGACATACGCCAGCAACAAGGTCACGGTCAACGCCAGGAAAACCGCCGCCGGCAGAGGGAAGGCAAATCCTGCATTATTGCGTTTACGATTTTTCGCGGACATTTTTCATGCTCCTTGATACGATTGACAAATTTCGATTACCCTGAGTCGGGCGGAACGCGCCCGCGGATTGGACCGCGTTTCCTCCGCCGTGGGCAGCAACGGCTTGCGGGTCACCGCCCGCACCAACGGCGCATCGCCGATGACCCGCCAGCCGCCGGCCTGCAGGGATTCGCGGCGCAACATGTGCCGGCGCGCCGTCTGTTTCACCAGCCGGTCTTCCAAGCTGTGATACGACAGCACCGCCAGCCGCCCGCCGGGCCGCAAGATTTGCAGCGCCGCCTCCAATCCCTTTTCCAAGCACTCCAATTCACGGTTGACCACAATCCGCAAAGCCTGAAAAGCGCGGGTAGCCGGATGGATGCGCCCGCCGGACTGCCGGCGCGCCTGCGCCACTGCTTCCGCCAGATCCATGGTGGTGCGCAGGGCGCCCCGATCGCGCGCCCGCAGGATCGCCCGCGCCACCCGGCCGGCCGCTGGTTCATCCCCGAACCGCCAGAGCCAGTCACGCAGCGCGCGCTCATCCGCGCCGGCCAGCAATTCCGCCGCCGTGACGCCGGCGCCGGTTTGATCCATGCGCATATCCAGCGGCCCGGCCTGGCGAAAACTGAATCCACGTTCCGGCATGTCCAACTGCTCCGAAGATACGCCCAAATCCAGGATGATTCCGTCCACCGCCGTGAACCCAAAACGCTCTGCGATCCCGCCCATTTCCGCAAAATTTCCATGCGCCAGCCGGCATTGTTCCCGCCAGGGCGCCAGGCGCCCGGACGCGCGCGCCAATGCTTCCGGGTCGCGATCCACGCCAATCAGCACGCACGCGCCCTGCAAGCGTTCCAGCAAGGCCAGGGCATGGCCGCCATCGCCCAGCGTGCCGTCCAGATACACGCCGCCGGCGCGCAACGCCAGCGCATCCAAGACCTCTTTAACCATCACCGGATCATGCATGCCGGCCGCCCGTCACGCCGGACAGGTGAGCGCCGCCTGTTCGGCGTATTCCAGATTGCGCAACTTGAGCTTCATGATCTCGGTTTCGTAACACACGCTGCAAAAGCCGTGGGAATAAGTCACCCCGGGCTCCTCCGGCGTAAAGCGATACTGCCAGATTCCCAAAACTTCATCGCGTTCACGCCCGCAAATGCAGCATTTGGTGATAACTTTCATGGATTGCATACGCCTCCAGCCATTTTATCCCGCGACCGGCGGCGACGCCCGAATGGCCGCCGCCGCATGCCGCCTCAGGCACTGAGCCATGAACTGACGTTCCACAGACACCCGTTCGCTCCCGCCGATAATTGCGCGCCGCGCGGATTTTTCCCTGCCAGGCGGGAAAAGCGCGCCGGTTGCGCGGCCGCCGCCCCCTTGCGCACCGGCACGATCTGCATGGTTTGCCCCATGACAACGTCATGCGCCCCGAAACGCACCGAGCGCAGAACCCTTTCCGGGAAGACCAACCAGCGGCCGGCATCCGCATAGGTTTCCAGCACGCCGTTCCACCCCATCAAACGCGCCCTTGACGTCATAGCCATTTCTCCTTTTTACTGACATCAAGCCGGCGCCAGCGCCGGCCAGACTCTTTCCCCGCCCCTGGGGCGCCCGCGGCCGGTTTCCGGCCGCTGCGCGCCGCCTTATAAATCGACATAACGCAATGCGTCTTCGAGCGTGGCGTCGCCCACGGCGCTGGCGGCGCGCCACGCCTCGGGGCTCCACGCCTCAAAATGATCGAACGCGCCGATCAGTTCCACCTGCTCGGAAATTCCCGCCTGCGCCAACAAGTCGTCCTTGATCCGGATACGCCCCTGCGTGTCCCATTCCAGCAATTCGGAACTTGCCGCGAGCACCCGCGCCAGCACCCGCGCCCGGCGGTCGGCGATGCCGATCTGCCGGAACTTTTCCAGGCGGTGCGCCATTTCGGCGGCCGGATAAACATACAAACACTTGTCGCCATTCAATCCCGGCAGCACATACAGGCGTTTTAACGCGCCCACTTGTTCCCGCCATTCCGCCGGGATGGTGAGGCGTTTTTTCGGGTCAAGCGAATGCAGAAAGCGGCTGACAAACCCGCCCGCCGCCAATTCCGAGCGACCCGGCAATGTGTCCTTCTGGTTCACCTACGCCCCCTCTTTTGACACAATTCAACACTTTGCCCCACCGCTTGTCAACACTTTTTTCATTTTTTTTAAAATTTTTTTTGCTGGGATTGGCCTGCATGTCCAGCCGGGATGGGCTTAACCGGCATGAAAAAGATTTTGACCGCAGGCTGACATTCTGTTACCATCCGCGAAGTTTAACACCGTTGCGGCAAAGCCGCGTTTGCCGCATGGTGAATGTTTGCAGGGATATCACCCAACCAGGAGCAGACAGCATGAAAAAGACCACTGCCTTTGCCGCCGCCATTGCCCTCGCCGGTTTGCTGACATACAGCCTCCCGGCGCAAGAGCCGGCCGCCGATTCCGCGGCGCCGGCGGCCGCCACCCCCCCGGTTTTCACCCCGGCCCAGGACGCGACGGGCCAGCCCCAGGGCCAACCGCCGAATCGCCCCACGCCATTCAATGTTGAGATGAGCGCGGAGTTCATGCGCAAGGTGATGGAAACCAGCGCCAAGATTGAAGCGATCAAAAAGGAAGCGGCCGCGCGGCGCGCGGAAATTTTCAAAACCAACGGGGAAATCCAGGATTACCAAGCCCGGATGGTTAAATTGCAGGAGCAGATCAACGCCATCCTGGACGCCGATCCGGAATTGACCAAACTGGAAATGGAACGCGATATTGTCTGGACCACCATGCCGCCTATGCCCGGCGCCCGCATGCGCCCCGGCGTTCCGCCGGGGATGTTTCCCATGATGCCCAACGCGGCGGCGGCGCCGCAGACCAAATGATCGGGACATCCATGCCTGCCAAAGTGCTCATAGTATATTTTTCGCGTTCCGGCAACACCGCCCGCATGGCGGAGCTGGTGGCCGAAGGCGTGCGCCAGGGCGGCGCCGAACCCGTCATCAAGCCCGTGGAGGAAGCGAAAATCAACGACCTGGTGGAAGCGCAGGGCATTCTCCTGGGCTCGCCCACCTACTACGGCTCGATGGCCGCCGAAATCAAGCGTTTCATTGACGCCAGCGTCAAACTGCACGGCCATCTCGCCGGCAAGGTGGGCGGCGCTTTCACCTCCTCCGGCGGCATCGCCGGCGGCAACGAAACCGCCGTCCTCGACATGCTCAAAGCACTGCTGATCCACGGCATGGTTATTCCCGGCAACGTCAACGGCGACCATTACGGCCCGGTGGCGGTGGGCGCCCCCGATCAGCGCTCCGCCGATCAATGCCGGCAAATGGGCAAGATCATCGGGCAATTGACGGCCAAGCTTTTCCCGTAACAGGCCATGCCCGCCGTCATCGCGAACGGAGCGCTGCCGGTATGCGATGACTTTGCGCCCGTGGATGCCGGTCTGAAACAAGCCCTGACCGAAATATCCGGCAGGCATTATGAAAGCCAAGCTACATTATCCCATCGCAAGCCGGCCGACCCTGTTCCATGCCATCGAGCATTTGGCATTCCTGCGCAGATTTCAGCACATACTCTACCAACTTACCGGTCTGCCGTTCGATTTCATCGACCCACACAGCCAGTCTTCCGCTGCCTTGCGGGCGCAAAAGACATTCACAACGTTCTGCTCGCTTGTGCGGGGCACGCCCACCGGGTTGGCGGCATGCGAACATGACGATCGTTGCGCGGTGGATGCCTGCCCCAAATGCGGCGGCGGTTTGGCGCGGCATTGCCATCTCGGGATGGTTGACATTATCGTGCCGGTGATCTGCAACGGCACGATCGCCGGTTATTTCTGCACCGGCCAATTTTTCGCGCGCCGCCCAACTCCGCGAACATTCCGCCGCATCCAAAAACGCCTGACTGTTCTAGGCGTGGACATCCAACAGGCGCGACGCGCATATTTCCAGACGCCGGTTTTCGACTGGCGCCGCATTCGGGCCATCCTGGACCTGATCAAAATGGTGACCGGCCTGATTGACGCCCAAAGACTGGCGCTGCTAAGTTCCGGACTGGCCCACCACCCGCTGCAGAAGGCGCTGGATTATATCGAACGCCATTTTACCGAGCCCTTGACAATGCAGACCACGGCCCAGGCGGCGGGGCTCAGCGGTTCACGCCTGGCGCATGTTTTCCGGGCGCAACTGAACACAAGTTTCACGGCATACCTGAACATGGTACGGATCAATGCCGCAAAAAATCAACTGGCCGATTCGCCGACAAGGATCAGCGAAATCGCTTTCCAGACAGGGTTCGGCAATTTGAGCCATTTCAACCACATCTTCCGTCGCGGCACGGGATTGACTCCGACGCAATATCGCCAACAGCATAATTGCACAAGCATTCGACAGGCGGCTGGTAGCCGGATAATTCCGCCATGTTATACTGCGCGTCAAAAGGAGAAAATCCATGTGCGCCAAACATTCGGCGACCGCGCGAACCAAATCCATCCTGGTGCTGGCCGGGCACCTGGATGATTCAGTCATAGCCGTCGGCGGCATCATCGGCCGATGCATCGCGCAAGGCTGGCAAGCGCATGTTTTCTGTTTCGGCAATGGCGACGAAGCATTCACCGCTCGCAGCGGTCGGAAGGGCGCGGCAAGAAAATTCATGGCGGAAGCCCGGGCGGCGCACCGGGAACTGGGGGTAACGTCCTTTGAATGCGCCGGGCTGCCTGATTTTGCCGTGCAACGCAATCGCGCCACTTATCACGCCTGCATTGCCGCCATCCGGAAATATAAACCGGAAATCATACTGGGCCACTATTGGCGCGAATATTTCCAACACCGCGACATGGCTCGGTTGACTTGCGACGCCTGGTGGCAGGCCGCCTGGGATTGCAGCGCTGACCTGGGATCCCCATGGCGGACAAAGGCCATGTTTCACTTCGAGGTGCTGCACGACCTGCCCGATCCAACCCACATAATAGATGTAACCGAAAGTTTTCCCGGCAAAATCCGCGCTTTCCAAAAATTCATATCCGCCCAGGATCATCTTGGCGGCATGGTGGATCAACTGGAGGCGCGCGCGCGGTTTCACGGCAGTAAAATTGGAGTGAAATACGCCGAAGTGCTGCGCCAATCGTTTTTTGTCCCCAACCCAATAGCCCGAATCCAGGATTTGTTGTAATGAAGCCAACGCCAGCGCTAAAGTGGGGTTTTACAATTGATGATGTCGGCATGGACGGATACTCATCGGAAGCGCACCTGACCGCGCTGCTGGATTTCCTTGCTGAACAAAAAATTGCCGCCACCCTCTTTGCCGTTCCGCGGTCTGATGGAAAACGGCTGGATCGGCGGCAAGGTTACATGTCAATCCTGAAAGATGCCATCCAACGCGGACACGAAGTGGCGCAACACGGACTCGATCACGACCGGTTTGAAGTCGGCATACCGCCGGAAATGATTTTAAGCCTGCCGCATGAGGGACCGGCCAGAAAGTATTTGGCGGAAAACAAAGATAAACTGGCGGCGGTCCATACCGTTGACAAAATCCGGGAAAAATTGCGCGAAGGACGCCGGATAATCGAAGATGCCACAGGCAGACCGGTGCACGGCTTCCGCGCCCCGGCCTTACAGACCTGCGTCAACCTGTTTACGGCCTTGGCGGAGGAAAATTATTCCTATGACAGCTCCACATTCCTGCAACCGGCCGCATGGTCCATTCTGAACAATATCCCTTATACACCACATCCAATCACCCGCGACGATTTCCTTAAACATCAAAAACCGGGCTTGCGCGAACTGCCGTTAACCGCGGAATACACATGGTACCTGAAGCAGGCAAAATTCGATGAAACTGATGCGCTTGCCGCCCACGACTTTGATGCCTGTCTTAAAGCCGGCATCCCCTTTATAAACATTTGCCATGTTTCTCCGATTCAGGAAGGCGCAAATCCTGCGCTGGGCTTTGAACTCTACCGCAAATTATTAAAATACGCACGGGAAAGCGCCCGCTGCTCAAACTGCGACATCGAATATCAAACCCTTGCAGGCATCGCCGATTCCATTTGATCATTCAAACAAGCTTCCCGGAATGAGCAATAATAACAACATAACCACCACTTCATTTGACTCATCGGAAAGCGGCATCTTCGGCGATGTGCTGAACGGCCGCGCGCCGGTTGCGCCGTTAAAAATCGGATTGCTTGGACTGGGATATTTCGAGTACTGGCGCATGTATCCCCGGCTGCGTGAGATTGTCTGCGCTGACCTTGACGGACTTTTTGCCCGTCTGCAAACAGCCTTGCACGACTGCGATCTGGTTTATCCCGGCATGGTGGATACGCTGGATCGGGCCGAGGCCGCCGGCGCCGATTTTGCTGCGCAACATATTGATGTGATCGTGGTTGCCGAAGGCACCTATACGCCGGATTTCATCACCCTGCACGCCATCAACCGTGCCGGTGGCGCACCGCGGATTATCATGCTGAACACCCAAACCGGCCATGATGTCGCGCCGGACGACGATTACATGGCCACCATGCGCAACAGCGCACTGATCGGAATTTCCCAGCTAACGGGATCATTCCGCAAAATGCAAAAGTCATACGAGGTCATTTGCGGCGAAATCGCCGATCCCGCCATCTTCGATCAGATCAATCAACAAGTAAAGGTATGGCAAGCCGTCAAGAAATTGCAATCCAGCACGTTTGGCCTGATCGGCAATGTATTTCGCGGTATGTATGACCTGGAATTCGACAAGGCCAAAGTCAAAGGTTTTTTAGGGCCGGAAGTAATGACCATCCAGTCCGAACACTTGCTGCATATCTGGCGCAATATAACGCCGGATGCCGCCCGAAGCGCCGCCGGACAACTGGCAAAGCGCTTTAAAACCCGGAATATCACGGCGGACGACTTGGGAAACTCCTGCCGGCTTGCCCTTGCGTTGAAAGAACTCTGCTTCAAATACAACCTGGACGGTTTGTGTTTCCTCGGCCAACACTACCTGGAAAAAATGACTGGCGCGCCGGCGCGGCTGGGCGCATCCCTGCTCTTGGAAAGCGAACGGGTCATGACAACCTGTGAAGGAGATATTGCCGGCTTGGTGATGATGCAACTGATGTATGAGTTCACCGGCAATATTCCACTGCAGGCGGAATGGGGCCAATTCGATCTCCGTCACAATGCCCTGTTCATGCTGGGGCACGGAATTGCGGCCGCGACACTGGCACAGAATGACGCGGCCGTAACACTGACAGGCGCGCCGGAGGAATGGGGTTTTATAGGCAACGGCGTGAATTACGAAATGATTATGAAACCCGGCCCGGTGACCATGGGACACATTTTGAACGCCGGCGAGAGCTGGCGGATGTTCATTTCCGAGGGCGAAGCAATCGATTTCCCATGCCTGCCTTGCAATGAAATCCACGCCATGATCAAGCTGACCACCCCGGTTCAGGAATACCTCACAAAAGTGTTGCGTCAAGGTGTGGCACATCATGTCATCATTGTGCACGGACATGTTGCCGGGCAATTGCGGCAGGCAGCCGCGGCGATGCGTGTTGAACAATTTACCATCTAAATGGAATCATCTCCATGTCAAAAATCACAAAATCGGAATTTGAAACACGCATCCAAACCATCCAGGCAGGAATGGCCGAAGCGAAACTGGACGCGTTGATGGTCTATGGCGATGAATACCGCAAAGAAAACCTGCGATATGTATGCAATTTCTGGCCGATTTTCGAGCGCGCCGCCTGCTTCATCCCCCGGCAAGGCGCGCCGGTCGTAGCCGGCGCGCCGGAAGGCGAAAAATACGCCCGGGAAATGTCCGTTTGGGACGATATCCGTAATTTGCGTGAATTCGCCTGCGTCTCCGTGCCGGAAGAAATTGATTATCCACTCGCCAAATTCTCATCATTGAAAGAAGTCATCGCCAAAATCCTGGACAGCGGCAAAACACTGGGGATTGTCGGAACTTGGGACATCCCCGCCCCGATTATGGATCGGATCAAGATCGCGGCTGGAAGCGCCCAAATTGTTGACAGCGCCGCGATCATCAACAAGGCCCGGATCATCAAATCACCCGCGGAAATCGCCTGTTTGCGGGAGGCCGGACGCCAGGCATGTGCCGGATACAAAAAACTCATTGAATTTGCCGTGCCGGGCAATACCGAAACCATGGCCGCCGGCGCCGCCGAGGGCACGGCGCGCATGGCCGGCGCCGAAGATATCAATTTTACCGTCTTCGGCAGTGGCGTGCGCGCCGCCACCATCATTGGCCGGGCAACCAATAAAATCATCCGTGACGGCGACATGATCATGGCCGCGATGGCCGTCCAATACGAGGGTTATGTGGCCACTGTGGAATACCCGTTTGTCGCCGGCAACCCCACCGCCGGACAAAAGCGCTTTTTAAACGCCTTGTTCGAGGCCGCCGAAACGCAACAACGTTTTCTTAAAGACGGTGTTATTGCGGGCGAAATGGTCCGGTCAGTCAAGGCGGTATTCCAAAAACATGGCTTGTCGCAATACGACGTATATCCGCCCATGCACGGCATCGGCCTGGCCGAGGCGGAATCGCCATACCCCGATGAAAAAGCCGAGTACCCGCTAAAAGCCGGCATGTGCGTTAATTCCGATGTCAGCCTGTTCGGTCATCCGGATGGATCGAACCGGATTGAAGAAGGTTTTGTTGTCACGACAACCGGTCCGGAATCCCTGACTCCGTATATTCGGGAACTGGTGGCAAGGAGCATCTAACCGTTAGCCAAACAATTCTAATCCATCGACATAATCCCAAGGAAGCAGGCAAAATGAACGGCGGCGCGAAAACCTGGTATTTTCCGGACGGTTACCTGCCGGAGAAAAACAACAGCGGCCCGATGGAAGCGCATGAGGCATTGATGCTCTTCAACACGAACAATGAAGCGGCGCTAATCATGATTGACGTGTATTTTTCCGACAGCGCGCCGGCGAAAGACATAGCGGTCGAGGTGGCGCCGGAACGGATCAAGACCTTGCGGTTGGATCATCCGCAGGATTTAGGCGGATTGAAAATTCCACCGCTCACCCAATATGCGCTCCGGATCAGGTCTAACATTAATATTGTCGCACAATTCGGCCGTCTGGATACCACCCAGTCCAACATGGCGTACTACACCGGTCAGGGATATCATGCATAGAATAATCGCCGGAATATCTCATAAAACCGCAAAGAACCCAAAAAAAAGGAGTGCGGGATAGTGCCATCGCGATCAAAATATCGAGCCACACCAATGCCGGATGCTTCGTTGTGGGTGCAAAGCTATTACAAGGACCAACACCTGACCCGTGAGGAAGTGTCGAACATATCCGGCGCCTCCGACGTCTATCACAATTGGTGGCGCCGCGTCTCGCCGGATAACGGGCGCACCTGGTCGGACCCGGTTCCGATAACCGAGCCCCTGCCGGGTGTCCCGTTGCAACAAACCTTGTCGGGCGGGGGGATGGTTGTTTATCCGCAAATTGTGGCCGCCGATCCGCGCACCGGGAAGTGTTACAAGTTCCAGATGCAACGGCTTTTCCCGGGACACAAATCGTTTGAATACAAACAAATCAAGTCGTGTGAACTGATTGACCATGTGTTTGTGACGGAACAGGATGGCCCACCGCGCCTGTTACGTTATGAAGATGGCCCGGAATGCGATTGGCGGGCGCCTTTTGATTCGGCATATTGCCGCACGAACCGGGCCTATTTCGGCGTGAACGCCGAAATTGAACCAGACGGCGCCGTTCTTTTTGCGGTCACAGCTCCCGTTTGGCGTGGCACCGGTCCGCTGAATGGAATTTGCCTGTTCCGGCGCGACCCGGTCTCCGGTCAATGGTTGTCTTCCAATGTCGTGTTTATCAATCCCGACTGGTCTGCGCGCGGATTGATGGAGCCCAGCGTTGCCCGGCTGAAAAGCGGAAATATTTTGGTTGTCTGCCGCGGATCCGACACGGCCAGCACACCGGGCCGGAAATGGTTTGTTTATTCGACCGACAACGGGCGCACATTAAGCGACGTTCAGGAACTTCGCTATGATGACGGCACGCGGTTTTATTCCCCTTCATCCATGCATCGGTTGATCCGCAGTGCGCGCAACGGTGTGTTATATTGGATTGCCAACATTGTGCCAGCCCCCCCCAGCGGTAATGCGCCACGCTATCCGCTGGTGATCGCGCACATGGATGAGGCACGCATGGCGGTGGTCAAATCCCGTCTGGAGACGATAGACGACAAGGCTCCAAACGATCCGGATATTCTGCAACTCTCCAATTTCTGCGCAATGGAAGATCGTGAAACGAATAACATTGAAATATTAATGACCCGCTGGGGTGAAATCCCGGGACGCAAATGGCACGGCGACTGTTATCGGTATGTTTATACGCCCTGACCCTGCTGTCCGGTTTAAAACCCTGGTGAGCCAATTTCAAAAGTCTGAAAATTGGTGATTTAATATTTGAGGTAATTTAATAATGAAGGTAACAGCTCGGTCTCCTGACGTGCTTGTCTTCTTTGTGTCGCGCGACACACTGGCCAAACTCGTGCCGCGGAATGTAATCCATCTCGATCATCATTGTACCGGACAGCAGTGGTTTGATACGATTGAACCGTCAGAGTAAATTTATCAATATCAAATTTCAGTGGACTTTTGAAAGTAACTCAAGCATGCACGCTATGCGAAAAATAATCCCCGGTATCCTGCTGGTGATCTTGTCCGTATCCGCGGCCCATGCCTTGCCGCCTGTTCTCGCGCAGGGCTGGCATCTGGTGTGGTCCGACGAATTCACGGGCGTGGCGCTGGACGGAACGAAATGGGAGCACGCTCCCGAGTGGAAGAGAAGAGAGAACCAGTGGTGGTCGGATCAGGACGCCTATTTGGACGGAACTAACAATCTGGTTCTGCGCATGCGGCGCAACGACGGTGCGATCTACGCCGGCGCCATCCGGACCAGGAGAGATTGGCCGTATGACGGCCAGATCTTATTCGAACGTAAGCATGGCTATTTCGAGATCCGGACGACCTTACCCGTGATCCCGAACGCCTGGGGGGCATTCTGGATGGTGCCGTCCGGATCCAATCCCTATACGGTCACGAATGGCAGCGATGGTTCCGAGATCGACATTTTCGAGACCATTCATTCCACCCAAGGCTGGATCAATCACGCCATCTACTGGGGTGCTTACGGGGCCAGCAAAGATGTGACGAACAAGCCCGGTCTTTACGAGGGCTACCACACCGTCGGGCTGCTCTGGACGGACAACGAGTACCGCTTCTATGTAGATGACGAGGAGACGTGGCGCACCACGGCCAATAATGGCGTCATGCAGGTGCCAGCCTATTTGAAGATCACGATGGAAGCGAATCCGGGCGCATACGACCATTTAGCCACGCCCAAGACCATGCTGGTGGACTACGTCCGAGTCTATGCGCCGGTCCCGCCCGCCGGGAGCATCATTAGTATTGCCGCCGACAGCGGCCACACCTTTCTGCAACGGCGAGGCGCTTGGTCCAATCTTCTCTGTATGGTAGATTCCGATGCTCGCACCGATTTGCTTTTGACCATGGCCGGGCTGCAGCGCGGACTGATGAAATTGAGTCAACAACTTTCGATTTTTCAGGCATCATTAAAAACACACATCGTTTTTTACAAATAAAAGATCGCCCTGCGGGCGAGGCCATTATGCCGCAACTGCTGTGTTGGCAAGGGCTTGGAGCATATGAATACACCGGCGCCCTTGCCGCCGCGCATCGGCGGCATGCTGACCTCATCACAGATTCAGGTAAATTTTAAACATCAAATTTCGGTGGACTTTTGAAAACAACTTAATATTATCGAAAAACGACAGGACGGATTTTAGAATGACTGGTATGCGGATTAAATTCGGCCGGCACGGGTGCTAAAAACCGTAAGCAGGAGGAAGCAGACATGAAAAGGTATGTTTTGGGTTGCCGCATCATTGTGGTCGCGTTGGCCTACCATATGCTGGCGCTCGGCTTGTGTCCCGCGTGGGCGCAAATGACCGCTTATGTGTCGCTCGACGGCGACAACTCGTCCGGCAGCAGTTGGGCGACGGCCTTCAATACGATCGCCGCCGGTATCGCGCATGCCGTGGGGCCAACAAATGTCGTGCTGGTGTCCAACGGGGTTTACAACGTCAGTGCCCAGATCTATGTCAGCAGCGCCATCACCCTCACAAGTTTGAACGGACGCGCATGGACATCCATCAACGGGGGCGGCATCACGCGGTGCCTGCATTTGAATCATGCGGACGCCGTGGTGGATGGCTTTACCATCTCCAACGGGCTGGCGGAGTCCACCTCATACAACGACAGCGGCGGCGGCGTACGATTGACCCGGGGGCTGCTGCGCAATTGCGAGGTCCGCGACAACATCGCCAATCGTTACGGCGGGGGAGTGTGTTTCGATCAGGTTTCGACCAATGCCACGGTGTTGGATTGCATCATCGCCAATAATCAAACCACCAACACGGATACCTACTCGTTTGGCGGCGGCATTTACCTCCAGGGGACAGGCTCGATCGTCCGCGGCGCCAAGATCGCCGGCAACACGGCGCTGCTGCGCGGCGGGGGCATCTTTGCCACGCGGGGCCAGAATCTGCTGATCGCCGACTGCATCGTCAGCAACAATACCAGCACCGGCGTTTTTATTGACAATTCATGGCCGTTGAGCGGCGTTCTGGTTACGAATTGCAACGTGGTTAATAACAGCCTCGTTGGGGTGTACTTCGCTTATGGCGCAGGCGGCACCGTGATCGACTCTACCATCAGCCACAATGCCCGCGGGATTATGTTCAACGGCACCACTAACTTTGTCGCCCTGGCAAAGAATTGCATGATTTTCAATAATTCCAATGCGACGGACGTATGCGGCGGGGTGTATTTCAACCAGGCCGGCACGGCGCAGAACTGCATGATTGTCTCCAATTATTCGAATTATGATGGCGGCGGCGTGTATATGACCAGAGGCGGGCGCCTGCTCAATTGCCTGGTCGCCCAGAATACGGCCAATCCCGCCGGCCGCTATGGCGGCGGCGTGCTGATGCATACCATGAACCTGGACAACGGATCGGGCATCAGCGCCTGCACGATTGTCGGCAACACCGCCCGTAACGGCGGCGGGCTGTCTTTCTTTGTTTCAACCAACACCGATTTCGTGGTAAACAGCATCATTGCCAGCAATACCGCCAGCGTGTCCGGGAACGACCTGTACGATTATGCCACGCAGAGTTCCAACGCGTTTTTCCATAGCTGTATTCAAGTGGCCAGCCTGGCGCAGGGTAAGAACAATATTACCAACCGCGACCCACAATTCGTGTCGTCGGCAACCGATGACTTCCGCCTGCAGGCGAATTCGCCCTGCATCAATGCCGGCATTAATCAGATGGGATGGATGGCGGGGGCCGAGGACCTTGACGGCTATTCCCGCATTGATCGTTACAGTGGCATTGTGGATATGGGCTGTTACGAATACCGGATCGCCGGCACGATGATCATGCTCCGGTAGTCAACGCATTGCCTGGCATGCCGGGGCCGTCCAAGGAGGAAATACGATTATGCAGCTTGAAGATATTATGAAAAAAGGCCGGTTGTTGGCGGTGGCTTGCCTCGCGGGGCTCTGGTTTGCCGGCGAAGCGGCCGCCGGCGCCGTCCAGCCGGTTACGGATGCCGCAGCATCGCTGTGGATTGACTACTTGATTCCGCGACCCAAGGAAATCCACATCGAACGCAAACTGACCATTCCCGCCTCGGCGGTAAGCGTGCGCGCCGACCCGGACGCCGGCGTGGCGGCGCGACAGGCCGCTTCGGAATTACGGGATTTATTCGGACCCGCAACGACAAACCTTCCGGCAACGGCCCCCGGCGGTTTTACAATCGTTCTGGGCCGTGTGGCGGCGGATAAGCGCGTGGAGGGTCTTGATACGGCCGATCTTGAAAGATTGCGCATGCTGCCCAATTCCCGGCAAGCGTATTTGATCCGGCCGGCGGGCAACCGGAGGCTGGTGATTGCCGCGCTGGATGAACGGGGTTTGTATTATGGCGTTCAGACGCTGAAGCAACTGGCCACGCCCTTTCTCAAGGATGGCCAGGTAATTTTGCCGTTAGCCGTGATCACCGATTGGCCGGATCTGGAGGAGCGCGGTCTCTGGAATTCCCCTCGTCAAACACCAGGATTCATGCAGTGGATGGCCGGATTGAAGTTAAATTTCGAGCATTTCGGGCATCCCGTCAATTTGAACCCAGACGAGGAACGGTGTCCGCCGTTGCCCATGGAACAAATCCAGCAGGCGCGCGCTTACGCCTTGCATCTCATGCCGCATTGTCAACATTATGATTTCTGGGTGGCTGACGCCAGGAACAAGCCCTATTATCCCGCGGATTTGATCGGCCGCGGCGCCACGGCGCGCAATCCGGCGTCCGTCGCCAGTCCGGATTATAACCAGGATCTCCGCGCCCCCTGCGCCTCCAATCCGCGTTTGCGGAATTATCTGACGGAATGGCTGCTAAGCGCGGGCGGGCAGGGCGTCCGGGAAACATGCTTATGGATGACGGAGTATCAACCGTCGTATTGCTCCTGCGAAAAGTGCCTGCCGGAAGGCAGCGAGCGGCGCCAACTGCAATTGGAAACTATCGCGAGCGTGGCGGCGATCGCGGCGGCGCGCAAAACCTATCCGGACCTGGTGACGCGCATATTCATCACCACGAAGAATGAGCAGGAAAGCGCGGAATGCCTGGCGCTGCTGCCCCGTGATGATTCCTCCATCAGGGCGGATGTCTATTCCCGCACCGCGGCGGTTGACGCCCATGCGGCGGCCGGCAATTGGGTGGCCAGTTACGGCGGCGCCGGCGGCGGCGCGGTGTATCTTGACCACCTTAGCCGCGGGGCTTATCAGTTCCGCCTCTTCCCCGCGCCGGCAGCCGTGCGCGAATCGCTGCAGGCGCATTGCGCGATCGGATATGACGGCGTCTATACGCTGTCGTATGGAGTTCCGGGACTGGACTGGCGGGAAAAAGGATATGTTGACCGGCAATACGGCGACTATCTCATCCCCATGCTCGCGGAATGGTCATGGAATGTCTCCGGACGCACCGTGCGTGAATTCAATCGCGCCTGGGCCACGCGGCGGGGCTACAACGATATTGACAAGGCGCTCGCCTGGCTGGAGCTCATGGCGCCCCTTGAGGAATTTGCGTACTGCGCCCTGCGGGATATTCGCCAGCACGCCGAAATTATACGCCGCCGTGAACCGATCCGTTTCACCCATGGCCCGGCAGCGGAAGCCATCATGCCTGAAAATGCCGAACGCCAGTTTGCCGAATTGATTGCTGCGGCCGGCCGCGCCGCGCAACTGGCGGCAGAACTGCAGGCGCCGGATATGCTCGCCGAGTCAGGCCATGTCCGGGCGGCGCTCGACCTGTTGCGCGGCCTATGCCGGCTGTCGCTTGCCGTCGCGCCCGCCGGCAGTCAGACGGCGGTTGCGCCAGCGCCGGCCTTGGATGCAATCCGCGAGGCGGCGCGTCAAATGACCGCGCATACGGCCGCCGTCATCCAAGCCTGGCCGGACGTGCCGGCAACCGCCAAAAAGCAATTTACCGAGCATGCAAACGCCTATATCGCGCAACAAGTCCAGACCATTGAATCAGCCGTCGGAACGGGCCGGGTAAAATAGCGCCACCATGCATTCAACCATTCAATGCATTACCGATCCGGGCTCATGGACCTGTCCCGCGCGCCGGCGGCATGGCGCCGCCGCCGTCTGAAAGTTTGACGTATGCCAATCGCCGTCGAAAAAACCGTTCAAATCCCGGCCGAATTGCTCGGGGAAGTTTCCTCCCAGCATACCGGGGGATATTCCGGGGTATTTGTCGCCGAATGCAACACCGCCTACCGGTTCAATACCGGCCCGGAACTGGTCCAAATATATGGCGGCATGATCGCCAGCGATGTATGGAATAAATACTTCCAGCGCTTCAGCGAGGATAACGGACAGTCTTGGTCGCCGCCGGCGATCATATTTCGGCCCATGCCGACACCCAACGGCTCGATTCGCTGGAACGAAAGTTGTCTTTTCCTGGATGAGGAGAAGAATCGCCTCTGCCATTTTACTAATTACAGCATGTTCCCGAAAACCTTTTTAACCGCCGAAGTGCTGAAAACCACCCGTATCCTGATGCGCCTGTCAGCGGATGGTGGGCGGACCTTTGTTGCAAAGCAACTGGTTCAGCGCGGGTATGACCAGACCCACTGGGCCGCTGGTGTCGTCTTCGGCCGGAACCGGCTATATGTGTCTTTCCCGGCCCCCTTAAAACTGAAGAACGGCACGATCCTTCTGCCGGTATCCAGGACTCCGGCCCCTATCGGCTATCCTTCACTCACCCTGATTCCTGAAGACGCCGGGTGCCTGATCGGGCAATGGAACGGGGATCAACTGGAATGGGAGTTGAGCGGGATGGTGAGCGTTGCGCCGTCCCTGTCGGCGCGGGGATTATGCGAACCAACGCTGGCGGAAATGGCCGATGGATCCATCCTGATGATCATGCGCGGTAGCAATTACGGTCTGGCCGGCGCGGCGGGATGCAAGTGGCGGTCCCTCTCGCGCGACGGCGGCCATACCTGGTCGCAACCCGCCCCCTGGACCTATCATACCGGCGAGCCGTTTTTTTCGCCGGCGAGCGGCGCGCGCTTGATCCGCCATGCCGGCAACGGCAGGCTCTACTGGTTCGGCAACATCACCCCGACCAATCCCAACGGCAATATACCGCGTTGTCCGCTGCAGATCGCCGAAGTGGATGAAGCCTCAAAGACGCTGATTAAAGATTCCGTCGAGGTCATAGATATGCGTCAGCCGGCGGATGGTCCGGAAACGCATTTGTCCAATTTCCGGGTCTATGCGGACCGCCGCACGCATGAATTCGTGCTGCATCTGGCGCGCATCGGCGAACGCGGCGGCAAGGATCGCACGTCGCCATCGTATCAATACCGGATCCGAACAGAATAACCTCTGCCCGCTTATGAATTGACCGCCATGCATAAACCGGAAGTCTTAACCGTGCTGGATCATGAAGTGATCGTCCGCCGGGCGCCGGATGACAGCCTGCGAATGATTTATTTACAGGGCCATCCCGGCGGCCAGTCAATCGCAACGCGGCGATCCCCTGATAACGGCCGCTCCTGGAGCGCACCGCTGCCTTTAGTTGAGTTGCCAACCGATCGTGGAACATTTCTTGGCTGTCAAATGGTGTTCGATCAACGCGGCGAACTGCATTTGTTTTCCCTGAATGACGGCGGCGGCGGGGTTGATGATGTCGGCGAGGGCGAGCGCGCCTTGCATAACGAAATTACCGATAAACGGCTCGATATCTGGCATGCGTATTCGTCGCATGGCCTGCGAACATGGTCACCGCCACGCCCGATATGGAAAGGGTTTACCGGCGCTATGAATTCCGTCATTTTGTCAAAGAACGGACGCCTGGTCTATCCATTTTCTTATATGACATCCCGGACCTGGAGGAATCGCGGTGCCGGCTTGGACGCCTTTACCTTCATGGGCAAATATGATTGCACCGCCCTGTTTTCGGACGATGACGGCCGCAGCTGGAAACTTGCCAACAGCATCAACGTTACTGTGCCGGACACTGTCTATGCCTATGGCGCGGTTGAGCCTGTCATTCTGCAGTTGAAAGACGGCCGACTCTGGATGCTGGTCCGCACGCAATTGGGCCGGTTCTGGGAATCGTTTTCCGACGATGGCTCCTGCTGGTCCAGACCGCAACCGACGGCAATCGTTTCTTCCGA
The DNA here is from genome assembly GCA_964650945.1 of uncultured Verrucomicrobiota bacterium. Lineage (GTDB taxonomy): Bacteria > Verrucomicrobiota > Kiritimatiellia > JAAZAB01 > JAAZAB01 > JAXGPF01. The sequence goes on from CAZYXU010000004.1 coordinate 38,217, forward strand.
TTCGCCGGCGGGACTTGTGCGGCTGGATGACGGCCGCATTGTACTGCTATGGAACAACTGCCAGCGATTCCCTTATGCCTACGGCGGGCGGCATGTCATTCATGCCGCGATTTCATCGGACGAGGGCCAGACGTGGCATGGCTGTCGTGAAGTTGCCCGCGACCCGCGCCGCAACGAGCCGCCGCCGCTTAGCGGGGATTACGGTACGGCCTATCCTCTTCCCGTGGCCACGCGGGAAGGGAAAGTCATCTATTCCACGGGACAGGGCGCCGGCCGGATCATGCTGATGTCCCTGGATCCGGAATGGCTGATGGCAACATCGCATAAGGCTGATTTCACGTCAGCCTCTGACGAATGGGCCGTCTTCGGCACAAAAGGCGTCCAGTTCGTTGATCATCCGGAACGGGCGGGAGAGAAAGCGTTGCGCATCGGCAAGGTTGCCGAAGATTGGCCAGCGGTTGCCGTTTGGAATTTCCCGGCTGGACCAAACGGGCGGTTGACCCTGCGCTTCCGGCTCACGCCAGGCCATGCCGCGATCGGCGTGGGCTTGGCTGATCATTTTTCGCCTCCTTTTGATCTGGAAGATCGTTTTCACAACCTGGCAACGATCTCCATCGCATCGGACAGTCGCCTGTTGGGGGCCGTGCTGGAAGCGGGGCGCTCGTATGCACTGAAGTTAAACTGGAGTTGCCGGGAAGGCTGTTGCGGGGTCGCGCTGGATGGCCGATCGCTCGGGATGGTCCCCCTGCGGCATGAGTCCTGTGGCGCCTCGTATCTCCGTTTGGGTTCGCCGGCTGGCAAGCCGGCCGCAGGAGCGTTGCTTGTGGAAGGCGTAGAGGTTGAAATCGCGGACTTTTTGCAATGAAATGGCTTTGGATTTTACTGATCGTTATGGCAGGCGGCATGGCTGACTATTCTTCTTCCGAACCTGTTACGCCCGCAACGCAGACCCCGTTCGTTGCGGCGGCCGGACCGGCTGCATCAGACGCGGCGGCCTTCCGGGATCACGGCGACCGGCTTCAGCGGACGCGGGCATTGTTAAACGCAGGGGGACAATCGTTCCGGATTGCCTGTTTCGGCGACAGCATTACCGGCATCTACTATCACAGCGGCGGACGTTGCGCCTGGGGCGATATCCTGGCCGTCGGCTTGGGACGCGCGTATCCGGCGGCGCAAATCGAGATCATCCAGGCCGGCCGCAGCGGCAGCACAACGCAGGATGCCCTGGAACGGATCCGGGACAGCGTCCTGAAGCGGAAGCCGCACCTGGTTGTGTGCATGTTCGGCATGAACGACGTGGCGACCGTGCCGGCAGAAACCTATCGCGGCAACTTGGCGCGGATGACGCGCTTATGCCGCGCGGCGGGGGCGGACGTGGTTTTATGCACACCGACGGCTAATGATCCGGATGCAGTCCGGCCCGCGGAGAAGCTTGGACAATATGCCGAAATCGTGCGGCAGGTCGGAACGGAACTGCGAACGCCGGTCGCCGATTGCCATCGCGTTTTTGCAACTATCCGCCGTGAAGATCCCCGCGCGTGGCTGATGATGATGAGCGACGCTATTCATCCCAATATGCGCGGACAAAAAGTCATTGCGGAGGAGGTGCTGGCGGCGATTGCGGGCAAGCGCGTACCGTTGGCGGACGTGCCCCCGCCGGCGCCGTTGATCCCCAAAACCCTGGCCCTGCTGACCGGGGGACAGACCCTGAAGGTGATCGCCATGCCGCCCTATGACGACATCGCCCGGTCGTGCATCCGGGCGGTCAGCGGCCAGGCGGAAGTCAATATGGTAACCTGGCCCACCGCGGGAAAATCCCTGTCAGAAATCCAAGCCTGGTCGCTGGGCATACGACCGATGCAGCCAAACCTGGTTATTATCGCGCTGCCCGCCGCTGCCGCGGAAACCGAACCGGCCGTTTTCCGCCGATACACGCAGATCATTCAGCAGGCCATCAGTTATGGACGGCAAGCATGGGATTGTATCGGCGTGCTTCCTTCGGTAACGCGGTTGACGCTATCCGCGGAGGAAAAAAAGACTGAGCAATTAGGCAGGGATGCGCTTAACGCCATGCATATTGGCATCGTGGCCAGGGAGCAAGGCGCTGCGCCAACGGCGGCCGCGATTTTCGAACGGTGGCTGCGCAATCAGATCAACGAACAAGCGCCGGAACACCGAGGAGCACAACCGTGATGGCAATTCATTTGTTGCAAACAGGGCTGATTTACCGGAATCCGCATCCGCACGTCAGGAGTATACACGCCTATTTTCCGTCCGTGGCGGTCATGGCCAACGGGGATATGCTGGCAACGGTTGTGCTGGGCGAAGCGTTTGAATCCGTCAATCTCCACGCCTGGGTCTGCCGTTCCCGCGATCACGGCGTCTCCTGGCAAATGGAGGGCCGGCTCGACAGTGATGCTAAGGATCCGCTGGTCTCCGATACGGCCAGGATAGCGGCGTTGCCGGATGGCAGCATCATGGCCTTCATTATGCGCCTCGATCGGTCCGGTCATCCCGAGGAAGGACTGACCAGTCATGCAACCCTTGGATTTGTTCCCGTGCAATTACGGGTCTCCCGATCGTCCGATTTTGGCCGGACCTGGGAATCGCGCCCGTTGGTGCCGCCGCTGGAGGGGCCTGGCTTTGAGATGTGTTGTCCGATTGTGCCGCTGGCAGACGGCCGGTTGATTCTGCCCACGCAAACCTGGCCGGGCTGGAACGGGGAGTGTCCGAACGGCATCCGGATGGTGGCCTTTGTTTCTCATGACGCAGGCAGGACCTGGCCGGAATACATGAATGTGATGAACGAACCAGGGGGTAAGACTTTCTTCTGGGAATCCAAGATTATCGAATTGCCCGACCGGCGTTTGCTGGCCGTCGCCTGGATGTATGATGACGTCGCCAAATGCGATGGGCCGAACCCGTATGCCCTGAGTGCGGACGGCGGCCGCACGTGGTCACCGCGCAGGTCCACGGGGCTTTTCGGCCAGACCTTGACGCCTTGCCTGCTTCCCGACGGCCGGATACTGAGCGTCTACCGCCGGATGGACAAGCCCGGATTGTGGGCCAATCTTTCGCGGCTGGAGGACCAACGCTGGATTCACGAGGCGGAGGCCCCGCTCTGGGGAAACGCTGCGCAGGGATTAACGCAGACGACCGCCGACATGGCGCATAATTTCAATGTGCTCCGGTTCGGAGCGCCGACCGCGGTCCTGCTAAGGGATGGTACGATTTTTGTCGCCTGCTGGTGTTACGAGGATTGCGTCAGCGGCATTCGATGGTTCAAACTAAAGGTTGCTTAATCCGCCGAACCAAGGAGATGGCGTGAACGAAGGAAGCGCTTATTTCGTTCCAGGCAATCTTGCCGTATGCAAACGGCGCGCAGTCCCGCCGAAATGGCCGCGGCAACGGAGCGGGTCGTGAAGACTAATTATCGGGGAAAGGCGCATCGCCATTCATGAGCATGCCGGATTCATTCAGGATCACGGACTTCCGACCGTATGCCGACGGCCGGAAAACGGTTGTGGTTCCCTATCGTCTGGAGGGTAAGGCAGGGTACATGCTGCGGTGGACCGGAGAGGATGACCGCATCGTTTCGGTGCCCAGTCCGGTGTCCGGCTGGCATGCAGTCCATCTCGGCTTCATGGGGTCGGCCAGTTTGCGCATCAAGCTGTCCAGCGAGTCGTTTTTCCGCACGGTGGAAAGCACGAACCAGTGGCATCGCCAGCCCTGCGAAGGCGAGGAAGCCTTCTGGAAAGTTGCGGATTTGACCGGGGTTTCTTTCGAATTGCGGCCGCGTGAATGCAACTCCGAGATGCGGTGGGAGCCGCGTGATTGCCAGCTTGCCTATTTGCGTTTGGCGCCGATTGCCCGCCGGGTTGCCCGGCAGCGTTCGCGCCGTCTGCGGAATGGAACAACCCGAACCGCCGGCGCGGTGCTGGATGCCCATATTCTGGGCTATTCCCATTGTCCGCGGACGGCCACGGAAGTGGAAGGCCTGATTGAACCGTTTATTGAAAGCGATTTTAAACGCATCTGCATGGGGGTCAGCATCACCTCGTTCCGGCTGATCTGGTTTTCCAAGGCGGGTTATTATCTCGGACAGAACCAGGTCCCCGACCGCATGGACCAATTTCATAACAGGCGAACGGCGATGGCCATGGAAGCGGCCCGCCGGGGGGGGTTTGATCCGGTTGAGGTTATGATCGCATTCGCCGCCAGGGAGGGTATGGAGCTTTGGCCTTCGTACCGCATTCAACAGGATTATCCCTTGGACACCCGGTGCGCTTACGATTTCAATTCGCCGATTTCGGAACAGCATCCGGAATGGCGGCACCGGGACAAAAACGGCGAGGTGTGCAGCTACAAGTTCAGCCATTTCCATCCCGGCTGGGAACAATATAAACTTGATCTGCTGGCCGAACTGGCCGAAAAAGGTCCGGCAGGTATACATCTGAATCTCGCGTGCGGTTGCGCCAACTTGTTTGACTGGGAGCCGAACGCCGTGGCGCGATTCCGGGAAGAATATGGAATTGATCCCACCGCGACCGCGGAACCGCCGCCGCAGTGGTATCGTTTTATCTGCGATCATTTCACCAAATTCATGCGCCGCTTGCGCGCCCAGACGGACCGGATCGGCGCGGTATTGGGCCGCCGGATTCAAATCGCCGTACAGGTATCGGCTGACCATGCCTGTGTGGATGGCGGCAATGTTATGGTTTCGTCCAACTATGCTTTCGGCTTCGACCTGAAGCAGTGGGCCGCGGAAGGGCTGGTGGACAGTATTTGCCCGTCGTATCGCGGCCAATATGCGCCTATTTTCCTGGAACCGCTGTTCGCCGACCTGGGGCAGGCCCGCGCGCGCGTTAAGATCATACCTTCCATCGGCCAGAATCATAGGGCCCTCTACCCACCGGGATATGACTGGCGGAAATACTTTTTAAAACAGGAGCAAACATCGCAACCGCTGTTGCCCATTGCCGATCTGGACGCCTGGCGCATCCTGCGCGATGCCAATGACCTTTATCAGCAGGGCGCCGACGCCGTGGACGTGTGGGAAATGGGGGGCGCCTACTGGTGCCTGAACCGCTGGCATGTGCTCAAGCGCATCGGGAACCGCGCGTGGCTGGCCAAGGAATTCGGCACACGGATCGGGCCGATGATAACCCCCGTGGTTAATCATCTGGCGTATCAATTGGCGCCCTTATGCAAATCCAGCGATGAGTTCGCCCTTTTTTGATGGACCAAGCAGGTAACGGAGGAGCACATGGCGATTAAGGTTCCCAGGACGGCAAGCATTCCCGCCGCTTGCCTGAATAAGAATTCGGCGCCTCATCCCGAAGGCTATTTTGGCATGTACGTCGTCGAATGCAATACGGCCTATCGTTTTAAAACCGGCCAGGAACTGACCCGGATTTACGATGAGGGAAACGGGCAATGAGTGCCGGCCGGCCCTTGCTGACCGGAAATAAAGAGCGGGACGGTGATGACGCAAGATTTAGTTGTTCAACCATTTATCAAGGGAGTGATGCGCATGAATACCGCCAGCAATGCAGGTTTCTTCCAAAGAATGACGTTGGTAATGATGGCCAGTTTGGTCGTTCATGGATGCCTGGCAACGACAACGCCCAGGCCGCAGGATGCGGCATCGGCCCAACGTTGGACCGACCGCCTGATTCCGCTGCCGAAGAACATAACGGTCGCGGGCAGCGTTACCGTGACCGTTGAAAACATTTTTCTGGAACTGCCGAACATCAAGGATTCCCGCGAAAAAACCATTCGCGGGCTGCTTTCGACCTGTGCGAAAGGAAATCGGTCTGACGCGACCGCCCGGATCGTATTGCAATTGGTGGCATGGCAGGATGCCGGGCTGCCGGCCGCCGTGCGTTGTCTTGAATCCGTGCCCAACCATGATCAGGCTTATGCCATTATCCATGAGGCAAATAACAACCGGCATGTCTTCCGCCTGCTGGCCTCAACTCCGGAAGGATTGCTGTATGCGGCGCGCACTTTTGCCGGCCTGGTTTCGCCTCAGGGACTGCCGGCGGGCTTAGCGGCGGTTGAGCTTCCTTTGGTCACGATTACGGATTGGCCGGATATGCAGGAACGGGGATGGTGGGGAAGTAACGGCCATTATAACCTGGCATGGCACGCCCAGTGGAAACTGAATTTGCATGTGGGTCATTGTACACTTCAGTTTGACATGCGCCAGACTAACGCGCTGACCGCCGGCCGCTGGCCGTCCCTGATGATCGTTCAGTCGAATGAACAAGCACAACTGGTAGCACACGCCACGGAGGTCGGGATCCGCTTGGTGCCGATTATCCCGCATATCGGCGACGGCCAGATGAAATTGATCCGCGACATCCAAAATGAGCCGGCGCTGGCTTTCGCACGTGATATTCTGGCGCAGGAAGGCCCGCAGGGCGAAAAAGCGCGCGGTTTATGCATGTCCAACCCGCGGACGACTCAATTGCTCAGTGATGCTTTCGTGCAGGTCGTAGCCTTATCTTCTTCTGCTCAAAAGCCGTGTGAAATCTGGCTGACTGAAGGCGGCAACGTGCAGTGCCACTGCCATGAATGCCGTGGCAGGAACGGATATGTGCTGGAAGCAGCCGGAATTATCAAGGCCTACAAATCGGCGCTCCGGCGGGAACCAGCGCTGCAATTGCGCTTGATGAGTTCGCAAGGCTCCTACCCGGTTGATCCGCAAATCATCAAACTCTTGCCGCCAGGCGCAGGATTTGTGTATTACAATGGATTTTTGAGCTACAGCGCCGACCATCAGCCATTGATTCCCGATTACATCACGGAATTCGCGAAAACCGGGCATTATGTTTCCGCCTATATGGACGCTAATCCCTCTTTTTTTGCCGTATTTCCCGGAAGCATGCCGCAATTTATCCGGTTCCGCGCCCGGGAACTGTGTCAAAAACGATTAAGCGGTGTCGAGGCCTACTGCGTACCTGACCGCCATTTTTATGAAGTCAACATGGCGGCGCTGGCGGAATGGACGTGGAATATGAACGGCAGATCCGTCAGCGATTTCGCGCGCGCCTTCGCCACCATCACCGGCGGGTGTGAACCGGAGCTCTACGCGAATTGGATTGAACATGCCGGCGAGGCGGCCTGGTGGTTGGCGGACAGCCGTTTTATCGAGGCCTTGTGTTACCAGCCCAAAGCGATCACCCAGGCCATTGTACCGCAATACCCGGTGGGGGACGTGCGCTGCAAGGTGTATCCCATTCCGGAATTGGACCGCACCCTGCAGCACGCGCGCGCGGCCATGGACCTGGCCATCCGGTCCGGCAATGTATTAATGCAATGCGAATCGGCCTGTGTACTGGCCGGACTGTACGCCTATGAACTGGCGGAGGCCATCCGGCAGGATAACACACAAGGCGCATCACCCGCCGAAATGGAATTGAAAATCAACCGGCTGGAAATCTATGCCCAGCAAATCCGGGGCTATCACGACGCCTGGTATTACGCGATTGTATCGAATAAAGCGGCTTTGCCTAAAAGCCCGCTGTATCCCATGTTCGGGAAGACTGTCGGCGAGACCTACAAGGTGCCCCGCCTCAGCATGCCCGAATATGCGCTTTTCCGCGCCTGCGATGCCTGGCGCACGCAGTTGAAATTGCCTTTGCCGATCGTGGGACGCTGGTCGTATGCTGATTTTGGGACAAACGGCCAGGCGCATCTTTCCTTTGATGCAACGTCTTTGGCGCCGTCCCACGCGACCGGCGTAAGCGTCTTCCTGGAATGGGGCGGAGGGGATACAATTCATACCAAATCCATGACACTGGTCGTATCCAACAGTCAGAGCGGGATGGTGCACACCGGCGCGCTCAACAGCCTTTCGCGGCGCTTGAACAATCGCACCGAAGAGCGTTTCTTTGACGAGACATTCGCGCTACCGCCGCGCAATCCGGCTGATCGCCTGCTGTTGCAGGTAAATCTCGAGATTCCCGAGATAACCCGCCCGCTTCGTTACAATCCGTTGACGGACGGAGTCTTGACTGCGGTTCCCGCATCATTGACGAATATTGACGGAAGGATCCTGGTCCGCCCGGTCTGGCTGAAGGGCGAAACAGGCGCGCGAGATTTGTCGGCAGTCAATCCATGGAAACAGACGGAATGACATTGAATTTTCCTGAAACAACCATGACGTTCGGCACATGTCCGCTATGAAAAAAACACCGGTGTTGAAAAACAAACCGGCGCCCGGCGCGCCGCCATCCTACGACATTTTCCCCATACCCCGGCAAGTCCGCAGCCTGTCCCCGCTCCGGCTGGATGCGCGCCATGGCAAGCCGCGCATTCTGCTGGCAAGCTGCGCCAAAAATCAGCCGTTGATCCGTCTGGCCATCCAACAGGTTGCCGCATTCTGCAAAAGCGGCCGGGTGACCCGGCGGCCATCGGGGCAATTGACGATCATGCTCGCCGTCAATCCGCAGACCGTCCCCGCGGACCAAACCGGCCAGGGTTACCGTCTTTGCATTCATCCCGACCGTTCCATCAGCATCACGGGCGCCACGCCGCTGGGATTGCTTTATGGCGTGCAGACGCTCGCCCAATTGTTGGAACAATCGGCGGGCCGGCTGCCGTGTGTGGAAATCACGGATTGGCCTGATTTTGAATACCGCCTTTCCTCGAATTGGCTGCAAAACTGCGAAGTGGCGCGGTGGGGTTTCGACCGGGGCCAGGGTTGCACCCGGTTCATCGCGGATGGCAAAAAGCGCATTGACTGGGCGTTGAAGTATAAAATCAACATGATTTATTTCGACTTCTCTCACGGCGACAGCCGCGTTGAAATGTTTCAGGGCTATACGCGGATTCTCTCCACCCTGAATCGCTATGCGCGGAACCGTGGTATCCGGCTGATGACCGGCATCATCACCGTCTGCGGTATGCTTAACCGTAAGTCATATCCGCACGGGACGCCATATCAATGCCCGACCCGGATGATTCAGGGACAGAATGTCGGGGATCCCCCATTTGGGGGATGGTGTTGGTCGAACCGCCAGGCATGGGGAATCAAATGCGCAAAAATCCGGCGTTATGTTCAGGCCAACGAACCCGGGGCGTTATACATCCACGGAATTGACATTGCCCGTTTCAAGGATGTCGCGGCCTCGTGGAAAACACGCTGTCCGCGATGTCGCAGGTTATGGCCGGAGGATGACATTGCCTCGCCGCATGGTATGGCCGGCGCCTATGCCCATATCGACAACCTGATGCTGGATGCCATTTTCAGCGTCAAAAACCAGCGCACCGGCTACGATGCCCGGCGCGATTGCCTGGTTTGCCTGATTGCCCCGGGCTACGGCTTTTATTTCGAAGACGATGACGATTGGCAGGGCGAAATCCGTTATTACGAACAATTGAGCCGCGGCCTGAAATATGTCGATAACGTCCAAATCGGCATCCGCGAACAAGGTTTCAACAAGTCCAATCGACGCCGGCGGGTTAGCGAGCTGGCGGCGCGATTGCGCCGCAACGCTCAAGGCCATGGCGTGTTCGTGGATGTCTTTTCCGGATATCCTGGCGGCGGCTGTACCACCGAATTTCCGGGCAGCGGCTTTGTCTATTACCGCCCCATCCAACCCTTGCCGCTCATTTATCCCACCTTTGCCGGCGCCGCTACGGTGGCCTCCATGGAAGCCCACGCCGATTTTGAGGCGCACACCATTCTCTGCAATAATTTCGCTTGGAACTCCCGATCCGGCGGAACGGCGCTGCTGCGCAACTACCGGGAATGGCAAAATATTTACGAAGGCGCATACCGCGGATTTTATTACCCGGACAGGATTTTCGGAAACGACGGCATCCTGCAAACGATTTGCCGGCATCTTTACGGCGTGCGGGCCGGCCAGCTGATTGCCCAGGCTTACAGTTTAAGGAGCATTGACGAGGATGAGGCGCTGCCGCTTTTCCAACCCGAATCGCTGGTGCCCATGCGCGCAGCCTGGAAACCGGCGCTGGCTCCCCCAATCCATCTGGCATGGCAGCGGCGCTGGGAACGGATCGAACAACTCACCCGCGAAGCCGGCCGGCTCATGCAAGCCGGCCGATCGCAGCCGGATTTCAACCCCACTGCCGCCGCCACCATCGATTGGCAGATCAAAGTGCTTGGTTTGGGCGTTAAAATGACGGCGTTTTTAAAAACAGCGCTGGGGCTCTGTGCCGGGAAACAAGGCACTGACCATCGGCATATCTTCCAGAACTGCCGATGGATGTTGTGCGACTTGCAGCGTTTCATTACCACAAACTTTCCATCCGACACCAGACAGTTTTTCCAGCCGGCCGAGAGGGAGACATCCATTGATCAATACACACCAAACGATCCCACCCTTTATCCCGTACATGGCCTGCTTTCCAATATGTGTTTATGGAAACATTTGTTGCAAACATTTACCGCGGATTTAGGTGAAATTAAACGACTGAAACGCTAACATGATTCGGGGCATCTTGCCGGTAAAGCGCGCATGACAGGCAATATGCGCCCGTCCTATTCAGGATTTTCAGTTTAACCCGGGACCCGTAACGCCAGCGCAGCAGCGCAAAGAGCCCGCCGGCCTCGAACTCAAAATCGTCCTGATGGGCCATGATGGACATGGCCCGGATTGGTTTTGCTTTCATTGTTCCTCAGTTTTCGGCGGCGCATCCGGCGCCCGGATGGGGCGGCGCAGGTAGACTTCCACGGGCAAGCCGGGATGGAATGCCTGGCGCGGATGCTCCGGCATGGCTTCCACCATGAAAACCTGCTTGCTGCTGCTGTCCCGGCTGAAGATGACCGGCGGAGTATATTCAGGTTTGGGCGACACATAATCCACGCGCGCTTTTTGGAACGGCCCGTCCGCCGTTGGCGCGAACCAGACTTCCCGTCCGATTTGCAGTCCGGCCGCCGCGTCAGTCCGGACAAAAAAACGCACCCGGATCAAATCCGGCGCGAGGAGCGCGACCACCGGCGCGCCCGCCCCTACCCATTCACCCTCGCGGTAGAGGGTGTCATACACCATGGAATCCACCCGCGCGACCTGGAGCTTTTGCGCCACTATCCATTTCTGCCGGTCCAAAGCGGCCTGCCGGCCAGCGCCTTCAGCCTGCATGGCGTCAATCTGGTCGGTGCGCGCGGCCAGGCGCGCCTGCACCACCCGGGACAAAGCCTGCCGGTAAACGGCGTCGGCCTGCTGGCTGGTGTAAAATGCCCGGTCATAATCGCTGGCGGATGAAAACTGGTTGGAAAACATGCCGCTGATCCGCTGGGCATCCAGGTCGGCCAGTTGCCGGGCGGCGGCGGCGCGCGCGACTTCCTGCTCCAAGACCGCCAGATCCTCGGGGCGGGCGCCCTGGCGCAGATCGCGGATTTGCGCCTCCGCCTGGCGCAAACCGGCCTCGGCTTCGTCCGCCTGGTGGATTTCCGGCGCCGGGTCCAGCGTAAATAACGCGGCGCCCTGCGTCACCGCCTGGCCGCGCGCCACCGTCAATTCTTCCAGCCATCCGCCAACCGGCGCGGCAACGTACACCAGCTCCGCGCGGATGTACCCCTGATAAAAATCCGGCGCGCGCCGCTCCCCGCATCCCGCCAATGCCAATAACAGGACGGCCAACCATACCCGGCCGTTATGCCCGCAGAATTTCCAAATCAAGCTTGTCGTCATGATCCGTTTGCGCTCCTCCCCGCGGCCCGGCGCACCGCGCCGATCATGCGCGGACTGACGCTCACCGCCGCCACCCCCGCCTCACGCAGGCGGGGTACATAATCCGGCTCGCCGGCCAGCTCGCCGCACACCGTCAGCGGCCGTCCCAGTTCACGGGCGGCGGCGGTCATTTCCGCCAGCAATTTCCAGAATACCGCGCGTTCCGGCCGGTAGTCATGCGAAACCAGTTCGTTGTTGCGATCCACGGCGAACAGGTACTGGATCAGGTCGTTGGTGCCCACGCTGGCAAAATCGGCTTCCGCCAGCAATTCCCGGGCCTGCAGGCAGGCGGAGGGCACCTCCAGCATGACGCCGTGTTGCAAGCTGGCCGGCGGCAGCCCGGCCGTGGCCTCCTTGAACATGAGCCGCAACGCCCGAAACTGTTCCAGGTCCACAATCATCGGGTACAGTACCTGCACCGGCCCATGCGCCGCCGCCCGCGCCAGGGCCCGCGCCTGGCCCCGCCATAGTTCCGCGCGGGCCAGCAGCAGGCGCCCGCCGCGAAATCCGAGGTAGGGATTCTGTTCCGGCTGAATGTCAAAAAAATCCGCCGACTTGTCGCCGCCCACATCCAGCAAGCGGAACGTCACCGGCAGCCCGTCCATGGCGTGCAGGACGGCGAGATATTTTTCGTATTGCTCATCCTCGGTTAAAAGACGGTCCGCGGCGAAAAATTCAAATTCCGTGCGATACAGGCCGATGCCTTCCGCCAGCGCGGCGCGCGCCTCGGCGGCATCGGCGGCGGTGGTGATATTCGCCAACACCCGCAGTCCGGGGACCGGTGGAACGGCGGACGCCGCCATCCCCGGCTGACGCGCCAGGACGGCGCGCACCAATTCCGGCGGGGGATTGACAATCACTTCGCCGCTGCCGCCGTCAATCAACACTTCGGTGCCGCAGGCGATGCTGCCGTGGAGGCCCTTGATGCCGGTGACCGCCGGGATGCCCAGCGCCCGGGCCAGGATGGCGGCGTGCGAAGTCTTCCCGCCGCGCTCCGTGACAAAGCCGCGCACATAGCGCGCATCCACCTCCGTGGTCAGGGTGGGCGTCAACTCCTCGGCGACGATGATGCGGTCACGCCCCTTGCGACAATGCGGCTGCCCGGCGCATTGCAGGGCCGGCCGGGTATTTTCGAGGATATCCAGCAGGCGCCGTTTCAGTTCGCCGATATCCGACGCCCTTTCGCGGATGTATTCATTATCCAACTCCAGCAGCCGGGCCTCGTATTCGTCCAGCACGCGCGCCACCGCCTGCGGCGCCGGGGTGGAGGCATCCACCGCCGCCCGGATTTTGCCCAAAACCGCCTCATCCTGCAAAATCATGGCCTGCGCGGAAAATATTTCCGCCTCCGCCGGCCCAATGCGTTCGGCGACATTCCGGCTCAAATCCGCCAGTTGTTCCAGCGCCCGGGTGACGGCCGCCTGCAAACGCTCCAATTCCGCCGATGGCGAAACCGTCCCGGCCGCCGCGTTGGTCAGGGGCGTATGCCGGCGGTCGTTGAACAGGCAGACGCGTGAAACCGCCACGCCGCCGCTGACGGGTATTCCCCGCAGGTGTATGGCTGACGCCGCCGCGGAATTTAACATGCTCGCTCCTTGACTTTTTTAAACAGGTATCTATTATTAACTGATAGGTTTAAAAAGCTCAACCTCTAATTTATGTCCACCAACGACAGCAATGACGCGCGCACGCCGCCGGGAGATTCCGGCTTACATCCGGCCGCGGGAGCGATCGCGCCGGCCACCCGCAAGCTGCCGCCTTCCGTCCGGCTGGTCAAGCCTGCCAGTCCCGCGCCGCCCCCGCCCGCCCCCGGCCGTGAAAGCGCCGAACATCCCAGCACCGCCGTCCGCCTGCAAATCGCCGATCAGATCTGGCGCTATGTCGCGCACGGCATCGTCATGACCGATGCCAACGGCATTGTGCAATGCGCCAATCCCGCCTTTGTGGCCATGCTGCATTACACGGTTGAACAGGAGGTGATCAACCGCGATATCCGTTCTTTCCTGGCGGTTGCCACGGATCTGGACGGCGTCATCCGCCGGCTTCACGAACGCTGCATCTGCGCCAAGCGGGTTGGCATCAACACCCGCGATGCGATCATGCTGCCCGTCCAGATCACCGCCTCGCCGGTTTTCATGCAGGATGGCAGGCTGCGCAACATGATTTTTTCCATGGATGACGCCACGGCCGATTTGGAAACCGAAAAACTGCGCCGGCAGACGGAAATGCAATCCCAGGCCGCCGCCGTGGATCAGGCCCGCCTGGCGGCCATCGCCGAACTCGGTTACGCCTTGAACGATCCGCTGCAAACCCTGCTGGGCCTGGCGGAGGAGGATCAACGCGCCGATTACAACGGGCAAATCAACCGGGTCATCGAAATTGTCCGGCAGTTTTACACGGCGCATGAAATTCCCCCGCCGGCCGAATCTGCCGGCGCGCCGGCGCCGGAACAACCGCCCGCGCCGGCAATTCCCCCGGCGGAAACCGTGCCGGACCAGCCAACCGCGGCATTGACGCCATGCGTGCCGGACATCATCATGGTGGTGGATGACGAACCGATGATCCGGCGGCTGTTTGACCGCATGCTTTCGGATGCCTTCCCCGGTTTGCGGATTGAACTGGCCGAAAACGGCGCCCAGGCGGTGGACCTTTTCAGCCGCGCGCATCACGCGGTGATCGTCATTGACATTATGATGCCCGAAATGCGCGGCGACGAAGCCTTTACCCGGATCGCCGAAGTTTGCGCCCGCCAACAATGGGCGCTGCCCCACTGCATTTTCTGCACCGGTTTCATGCCCACCGAGGCGGTAACGGCCATCACCAGCAACCCGCACCATACGCTCTTGCGCAAGCCGATCAGCCGCAAGGCGATTGTGACGGTCATGGAAAAATTACTGAACCGCGCTGCCGCCAACACGGGTGCATGAAACCTGAATTCTGCGCCGCGCTGGCGCAGGTGAAAAAGTTTGATCTTTTCCGCGCAGTTTGTATGATCAGGCGTTGATGAACTTATTGGAACCTGAATCCGTGACAGGGGTTCGACAATATTTGCTCATTTAAAGACTTATGAATTTTGATTTAACACCAAAATAATGACATCCCATGATTCCAGAAAAAACCGCCCTTTGGGTGAGGTCATTATGCCGCATCTGCTTTGTTGGCAAGGGTTCCATGTATAAGCATACCCCATCACCCTTGCCGCCGCGCATCCGCGGCATACTGTCCTCATCACGGATTCAGGCGGGACAATCTGGCCCGATGCCGGCAGGGCAATTGCCACCCGCCGGTAGAGCGCGGTGGGGAATCTGCCTGGCAATCGCCTGGATCATTGGAACCGCTGGCCTGATGCGGGCGGCGCCCGCGGATGTGCCGGCCATCCCAACCAACCCTCCGGCGGCCATCACGGCGGCCGCCCTGGCGCCTGCCGCCGCGGCCGGGGCGTTGACGTATGTCATCCCGATTGAAGGCCCGATTGAAAAAGCCCTGCTTTATGTGATCCGCCGCGGAATGATGCAGGCGGAACAGCGCCAGGCAGCCGCCGTGGTTTTTGTCATGAACACTCCCGGCGGACAATTGGACGCCACGGAGGAGATCGTCCGCCTGCTCCTTAAAACCCGCGTGCCCACCTACACGCTGGTGCAATCGCGCGCCTTGTCCGCGGGCGCCATCATTGCCATGGCCACCGACCGGATTTACATGACGCCCGGCAGCATCATCGGCGATGCCCTGCCGATCATGATCACGCCTTTCGGCGGCGTCCAGGAACTGCCGGAAGCCATGCAGGAAAAGGCGGTTTCCGCCGTATCCGCCATGATCCGCTCCGCCGCCCAGCAAAAAGGCCATGACCCGCAACTGGCCGAGGCCATGGTGCGCCGTGAATTGGAATTTAAAATCGGCGACCTCGTCATCAGCCCCGCCGGACAGCTCCTGACGCTCACCGACACCGAAGCCGCCCGCCCGGCCGGCGCACCAGGGCGGCCGCTGTTATCGCAGGGAACAGTCGGCGGCTTGACTGAGTTGCTCAAGCGCGAGGGCCGGGATGCGGCCGAGACCGTCACCCTGCAAGTGACGGCGGCGGAAAAAATCGCGCGCCTGATCGAATCTTTTTCCGTAATTCTGCTGGCCGCCGGCCTGCTGGGATTATATATTGAATTTAAAACCCCGGGATTCGGTCTGCCGGGGATCGCCGGCATCATTTGCCTGGCCTTGTTTTTTTGGGGCCACCATATCGCCGGCTTGTCCGGCATGGGCGAAATCCTGCTTTTCACGCTCGGCGTCGTTTGCCTGCTGGTGGAGATTTTTGTGACGCCCGGCTTCGGAATGCTCGGCGTCACCGGGATCCTGCTGGTATTGTTAGCCCTGTTTTCCGCCATGGCGCCCGGTCTGCCTGATTTCACCTGGCCTTCTGCGGTCAAAAACCTGCAAATCCCATTGCTGAAGGTTGCCGGCTCGGTGGTGCTGTGCGGGCTGGCCGCCTGGATGCTGGGATCGCGCCTGCCGCATTCCCCGCTGTTCCGGCGCATCATGCTGCAAGCGGCCGACGACCGCCGCAGCGGTTACAGCGCCGGCCCCGACACCCGCCAATGGCTGGGGCAGACCGGCAATGCCCTGACGGCCTTGCGCCCGGCCGGCACGGGGGCTTTCGGGGAACACCATCTGGACATTGTGACGCGCGGAGAATACCTGGCGGCCGGCACCCCGGTCAGGATTGTGGAAACCCACGGCGCCCGGATTGTTGTCGAGGAGGCTAAAGCGTAGACTATGCAAATTTTTATCCTGCTGCTGGCCGCCGGGCTGCTCTTGCTGGCCGCTGAAATCTTCCTGCCCGGCGGCATTTTAGGTATATTCGGGGGACTGGCCCTGGTGGGCGCGATTTTCGCCGGCTTCGCCGTCTTCGGCCCGCTCGCCGGCGCGTATATCGCCCTGGCGGTCATCCTCGGCGGCAGCGCCGGGATCGTCTTGTGGATTCGCTATTTCCCCCGCACCCGCGCGGGCCGCGCGCTGACCCTGTCGCATACCGAGTCTGAATACAAATCCGCCGATGGAGCGGCCTGGCGTGATTTGACCGGCAAAGCCGGCACGGCGGTCACGGATTTGCGGCCAGCCGGCATCGCCCGGGTGGACAACCGCAATTTCGATGTGGTTGCGGAAGGGATGTTGATTGAACGCGGCAGCGCCATCCACGTCATTAAAGTGGATGGCAACCGCATCGTCGTCCGCCAGGATGGCGGACAATAGTTTAATTTGTTCGGCTTTGACATCATGCGCATGGATATGCCATAATTCCCCTTTTAGATTCACAGGAGAAATTATATGCAGCGTTTCCCCCAGGTTGGAATTAGAATCAGAATTAAATGGCTGGCCTTTTTGTTGCTCGGCAATTTGGCGCTGGGAATAGCCGCCGATGAAACCACGGACCTGCTTCAGGCCCGGATTGCCGCCTTGCAGAGCCCCGACTTGCCCAGCAACCGTTATGCCATGGCGGAATTGGTAAAAATTGGCCCGCCAGCGGTGGCGGCGCTGATTCCCTGTCTGCAAAACGGCAATCAACTGACCCGGCTTTCCGCCGCCGAGGCGCTGGGATTGATCGGCGACCCGCGCGCGGTGGAACCATTGCTAACCATGTTCAACAGCGATAATTATGCCGGACGCTGGGCGGCGGCGGAAGCCTTGGGGCGCCTCCGCGACCCCCGCGCCGTAACCCCTTTAATTGAAGGATTGCGCGACGCCACGGACAATCTGCGCGGCGCGATTGTCACGGCGTTGAATCAAATCGGCGACCCGCGCGCCGTCCCCCCCCTGGTGGAATTCCTCAAGGATGAAAATCCGGATACGCGCATGGCGGCCGTCCGGGTAGTCGGACGATTGGGCGGGCCGGAAGTCGCCCCCGCCCTGATTCCCTGCCTGAATGACGCCAATCCCGCGGTGCGCATGAACGCCGCCGAGGCGCTGGGCCGGCTGGGCGCCAATGCAGCCGTGGACCCGCTGATTCAGATGCTGGGCGATGACCAGGCCGGTGTGCGCCTGGCGGCGGCTGCCGCCCTGGGTAAAATCGGCGACCCGCGCGCCGTCCCCCCGCTGGTGGAAGCACTGCAGCCGCATGATGCCGAACAGCGGATTGTGGCCGCCCAAAACCTCGGCCTTTTGCGCGACGCCGGCAGCGTCCAGCCCCTGATTGCCCTGTTGCGCGACGAGCGCGCGGAAGTTCAGGCCGCCGCCGCCGCCGCCTTGACCCAGATTGGCGCGGTTGCGGTTCCGGACTTGATCGTTTGCCTCGGCGACTATACCCCGCGCATCTGCGCCACTGCCGCGCAGATTCTCGGGCAAGTCGGCAGCCAGGATGCCCGTGATCCGATGATCCCGCTGCTCAAGCATACGGATACCGGCGTGCGCCAGGCGGCGGCTGCCGCCCTGACCCGCCTGGGTTATGCGCCGGATTTGCTGGACGATCAACTGACCTTTTACATTGCCGGCGCCAATTGGAAGGCCATTCTGGACGCCGGCGCGCCGGCGTTTGAGCTCTTGATCGGGCGGCTGCAAAGCGAAAACTCCACCGATCGCATCCTGGCGCTGGCGGCCATGGAAAATATCGGCCGCAGCAATATCGCACCGCTGGTTGACGCCTTGCGCTACACCAATGCATCCGTCCGGATTTTCGCGGCCGAGGCCCTGGGCAAAATCGGCAACGAGCAAGCCATCGAACCGCTGACCGCGCTGCAAAATGACGATAACGAATACGTGCGTAAATACGCCGCGCGCGCCCTGAACCAGCTCGGCCGCCAAGTCCCCATCCCCGAGCCCGCGCCACTGCAGATCGAGCGCCCGGCGGCCGCCGCGGCCGAAGCCGCAGCCGCTGCCGCCGCTGATGGAACTGCGGTTACCGGCGGCAACGGGGCGGAAACCAACGCCCCGGCCGCGGAGACTGCCGCGCCGACCAACAGCGTTTTGGGCGACATCCCCCTGTTGACATTTTGATGCACAGCCAACATTTTTCCCGGGCATGGGCGTTGGCCGCACTCTTCCCGCTGCTGGTCACCAACACTCCGGCCGTCACTTTACAGCGGGTGGAAGGACCGTTCGTCTTGCCGGCGGATGCCAGCCTGCCGGCGGAAACCCTGATCATCGCCGAAAGCGTCGAAATCAACGGGCAGGCGGTTGACGATGCATTTTTCCTGGCGATCGGCGCCGGCGCCCTGCGGCAGCCGCCCGGCGCCGGCCGCATCAAATTGCAGGGCGAGTTCCGGAACGACGTCTGGGCGTGGGGCCGGCACATCAACCTGGCCGGGGTCATCCATGATCATGCCCGCCTGGCCGGCACCAGCGTCGCCATTCACGGCCAGGTCCAAGGCAACGCCCTGGTGGCCGCAAATAATGTCCACCTGGCGCGTTCGTCCGTGCTGGCGGCCGGCGCGCATATTTTCGGCGAAAATGTGATCTGCGAAGGCGCGGTGACCGGCGGACTGACGATTGTCGGCGGCAACGTCACGCTAGCGGGACATTGCGGCGGCAACGTCGAGGTTAAAGCCCGGGACCTGGTGATTTTGCCCGGCGCGGTGATTGACGGCGACCTGGATTACTGGACGCCGAAAACCGTGATCGTGCCGGAGCACGCCGCCGTCAAAGGCCGGTTCCGCAGACTTCAATCGCCGGCCGGCAAACCGGCGGGCAAAATCATTGCGGCGCTGCCCCTGGCCATCTGGGGATTTCTCAGTTCCTTGTGCGCGGGCGCGTTGCTGGTGCTGTGCTGCCCCGTGCTGGCGGCCGGCGCGGGACTGGCCGCCCGCCATACGCCCGGCCGCAGCCTGATGTCCGGATTGCTTTTACTGGCGGTCGCGCCGGCGCTGATCCTGCTGCTGATGCTGAGCGTCATCGGCCTGCCGGCGGGGCTGATCCTGGGCGCATTAACCGTCATGCTCGTCTACCTGGGGAAGATCGTCCTGGCGATCGCGCTGGGCTTACTCTTGCTGCGCCCGCCCGCGCAGTTAACCCGCCGCGCGCTGATCAACCGCCTGGCATTGGGACTGCTGGTGCTGCACGCCGCCGCCTTCCCCGTATCCGGCCTGCCGGTCTGGATGCTTGCCGCCACATTGGGCGCCGGCGCCCTGCTGCGCGCCAAGAGCCTGCAAATTATTTCTGCAACATCATGCGCCAACAAGCCAGACGGTCTGTAATGGCCGCAACTGCCAGCCGCCGGCGGGGTGCGTTTGCCGGGAGATGAGATCGCGGCATTTGCCCGCGCCCAATCCGGCATCCGCCAGCCAGGCCGCATCCAGCGTCACCGGGTCGGCGCCGAGATTGCTGGCGGCCAGGATTATTTCTCCGCCGGCCGGCGCCGTGCGCAGGACTGCAAAAACCCGCGGCCCGTAATCCAATACGCGCTGGGAACCGCGCGGGTCAAACGCCGGTTGGCGGCTGCGGATGCGCAGGAGCCGCAGGATGGCATGGAAGGCGCGGCTGGGCAGTGAATGATGATCCGCCAGGGCCGGCTCAAGTTCCGGCAGGCTGAATTTGCGGCGGTTGATGGCGCGCGCCTGACCGGTGGCGCGCACGCCCTCCAGATTATTGCGGTCGGCGAGCAAACTGTTGAAATACACCGCCGGCACGCCCTGCAATTCCAGCATGACCGTCTGGGAGCAGATAAACCGGGCCAACTGCCGTTCCTCATCAGCGGCGCCGGGTTCGGCGAGTGCGTCAAAATAGGTGATGTTCAACTCGTAGGGAACATCCTGTCCGGCCGGCGTCCGGCGGGTGGAAACCTGACCGCCCCGCCGGCGCACGTCTTCAACCAGTTTGTCAATCTCCGCCGGCGGCAATAAATCCTGCAGCGGGCGCACGCCGATGCCGTCATGCGAGGCGGTGAAATTCAGGAAAACGCATCCGGGGGGCGGCGGCGCGAGGGCGGCGGCCCAGGCGGACAAATGGCGGGCATCGCCGGCCAGCAGGGCGTGCAGCAGGAGCGGCGGCAGCGCAAATTGGTAGACCAGATGGGCTTCGTCCCCGGCGCCGAAATAACTGATGTTTTCCGCATGCGGCACGTTAGTCTCGGTCAGCAACCGCGCCCGCGGCGCGGCCAGGTCCAGCAGGTCGCGGAATAACTTGACCACCGCATGGGTTTCCGGCAGGTGGATGCAGGACGTGCCGGGCTTTTTCCAGAGATAGGCGATGGCGTCCAAACGGATGATAGCGGCGCCCATGCTGATGTAAAACAACAGCAAATCCAGAAATTCAAACAGGACATCCGGATTGGCGAAATTCAAGTCAAGCTGGTCGGCGCTGAAAGTTGTCCAGAGATGCTTCGGCCCGTGGCGGGTCTGCGCGGGGGTCAGCAGCGGCAGCGAACGCGGGCGGACGACCTGGCCGTAATCGGCCCCGGAATCGGCCTCGATGAAATAGCGGCAGGCCGGCGCCACCCCGGCGGTATAGTCCTGGAACCAGCCGCTTTGGCGCGAAACGTGGTTGAGCACCAGGTCGAACATTAATTGAAAATGCTCGCTCAGGCGGCGGACATCGTCCCAGCCGCCCAGCTCCGGATTGACCTGGCGGTAATGGATGACGGAAAAACCGTCATCGGACGAATAAGGGAAAAACGGCAGAAGATGGATGGTCCGGAAGGCGCGGACAAAATGCCGGTCGGCGAATTTTTTCAGAATGCGCAAGGGCGGTGCGCCGGGCGCGCGCAGGACATCGGCATAGGCGATCAGGACGGCATCGCGCTGGTCCGGGCCGGCGTCCGCCGGCGCCGCGCCCGCCGGGCCGACGCCGTAACGGCCGGGCAGCATGGCAAACCGCGCCAGGCAGGCGTCGGCCCGGTCGCCATAAAGTTGCCCCAAACGCCGCCGGACATGCGCCAGCGCCTGGTGAAAAAACGCGGGGTTATTGATCATGGCGGGTTAATCCAGGCCGCGGACATTGGTAATCAGGGTGCGCAGGCTGCGGCGCAACACGTCAAAGCTGTAATGCCGGGCGGCCACGGCGTAATTATGCTCGGCAATCGCCTGGCGGTAAGCGGGATTTTCCAACAGCCGTCGGACTTCCGCGACCACCTCCGCGGTCAGAAACCCCTCCATCACCGGCAGTTTAAAGCCGCGCGGTTCGATGTCGCGGCCGAAAATGGCGTAGCGATTGACCAATACCGGCTTCTTGAAATAGATCGCCTCGAGCAGCGCATTGCCGAAACCTTCGTAAATGCTGGGATAAGTGATCAGGTCGGCATGCGGATAAATATCCCAGAGCGTATACATCTTTTTGCCGATGCCGTTCAACTGCCGGATATCGCTGACGCGCGTGGCGAAAAACCGCAGGTCCACGCCGGTCTGGCGGGCGTATTCCGCCAGCATGTTGTGGTATTCGTAACCTTCGTCGCCGGCCTCATGCGTGACCACCAGCTTGTAGCGGGGGTTGTTCAGCATTTTCACCAGGGTGATGGCATGCTCAATGCCCTTGCGCGGCACGATGCGCGTGGGCTGCAGGATCAGGACGTCGCCGGGTAGCAGCCCCATTTCCGCGCGCAAATCGGTGGTGTAGGCATCCGCCGGCGCGGGCGGATTGGCGAAATCCAGCACGTTGGGGATCAGAATGGATGAGACGGCCTTGCGGCGCGCCAACTCCTCCTGGGCCGCATAGTTGATCACCACATGCTGCAAGGTTGGATCGCGCGGCGGGAAACACATATCGAGGTAATCCGGAGCGGCATTGACGGCATAGCGGTTGCGTTCCCAGTAAAAATCGTGGTGATGCGCGATGGCCGGCAGCGTGGTCTCCGCCAGCAATTCCGTGATGGCCAGGCCGAGCGGCAGGTGCATGGGAATGCTGACCGCGTTTTCCAGGATTAAAATGTCAATTTCATAACGCCGGATGAATTCCCGCAGGGTTTGCTTCAGGTAGGCGGCCAGGACGTGGATGCGTTCGGTGACCAGCGGCGGCCGGGATTTCCGCCCCCAGATTTGCCCGTTAATCCAGGCGTTTTCCGGATGCGAAAACATGGCCTCCGGCACGCACAGGCTGACGGCGTCGGGATGATCCAGCCGGCCGGCGTACCAGAAACAGCGATGCTGGGACTCCTCCAGCATTTGCGCCCACTTCAAGGCCTCGAGCGAAACGCCATCGGTGCCGGCAAAACGCGTTGAGATGAACCCGATATTTTCAGACATGATGCGCAGCCTTGATCCGCGTGAGAATGTTCATAAAATATCTGGACACCGCCATTAATCTTTTTTATTATGTATCAACTGAAACCAACCCGCAAGGTTTTTTGCGCCAACCAGCAATTTTAACTGTTTCTGTAAAACCACGGACCCGCCCGCACCGGACGGGGGCCCGCCGGGAAAAATGCAAAACACCGCGCCAGCACAACGGATATCCGCATGCCAACCAATTTCAACGCGGCCAATCTGGACGAACTGCTGGCGCAACTGCCGCGCCTGCGCAAGGCGGCTGCGGAAATGCAGGACATCATCCTGGCCAACCTGGTGATGCTCAGCGAGATCAGCGCGCCGGCGGGGGAAGAACAGGCGCGGATGGAGCTGTGGCTGCAGCGCCTGGCGGAAAACGGCGCCCAGAACTGTTCCCGGGACGAAATGGGCAACGGCTGCGGCATGCTGCCGGGACGGACCGGCCAACGGACCATCCTGCTCGCAACCAACGCGGACACCCTGCCGACGGAAGAATCCGAGCGCGGGATTGAAGTCAAAGCGGACCGCGTGGTCGGGCCGTTTGTCGGCGACAACGGCCCGGCGCTGGCGGCCTTGTTGTCATTGCCGGTATTCATGGACCGCCTGGGACTGCGCCTGCAATCCGATCTGGCGCTGATGGGTGCGGCGCGTTCGCTGGGCCGGCACAACCTGGAAGGAGTGCGCTTCTTCCTGAGCAACACCCGCCTGCCGGTGCAGACCGGCCTGTGGCTGGAGGGCGTGCAGTTTGGGCGGTTGAATTACAGTTGCCTGGGGTTGTTCCGCGGCGAGATCGTCTGCCGGGTTCCGGACGATTACAAGTGGATGCAGTTTGGGGCCACCGGCTCGATTCTGCCGATGAACGACGTGATTACGCGCATCAGCCAAATCGCCCTGCCGCGGCTGCCGTCCGCCAGCATCATCCTGGGCTCGATCAACGGCGGCGTGGATTACCAGAATATCGCCAAGCAAACCCGCCTGCGGTTTGAGGTGCGCGGCGAATCGGCGGAATTGACCCAGACCGTGCGCCGCCAGATTCAGGACATTGTGGACGCCGCCGCCGCCCGGTCGGGGATGTCCATTACCTTGCGCGAGGCGGCGTCACGCCGGCCGGGCGGCCTGGAAATCGCCCATCCGCTGGTGCGCAACGCGCGGGCCATCATCACGGCGCTGGGGGTGCAACCGATGATGTATCCCACCACCACGGCCCTGTCGGCTTTCGTGGACGCTCAAATCCCGGCCGTCACCCTGGGGTTCACCTCCGGTGAGCGCGAGGATGAACTGGGTGAAATGGGCGAATGGGTGAGCATCCCCGACATGTTTGCCGGGATGGCGCAACTGGCGGCCATGCTGGCGGCCATTGATGGAGGTTTTGACCATGCCGGCTAAAAAAAATACCCGCGTCCCGGCGCCGCCGCGTCCCGGTCAAAAATCACATCCCCGGCCGGTTGATTCCGCCGCCCTGAATGCCTGGGTGAAAACCAATACCTTCCATCACGCGCAATTCGCCGACATCCGCCGGCTGGTGGAGCAAAAAGAGCGCCAGGGATTGCGCATCTCGCTGTGCATCCCCACGCTCAACGAGGAGAAAACCATCGGCAAAGAAGTGGTGATTTTCAAGTCGGAGCTGATGACCCGCTTCCCGCTGCTGGACGAAATCGCCGTGATTGATTCCGGTTCCGCCGACCGCACCTGCGAAGTGGCCGCGGCGTTTGGCGCCGATGTTTACAGCGCCGCGGAAATTCTGCCCGAAACCGGGGTGCGCCGGGGCAAGGGCGAAAACCTTTGGAAAGCCATTTACCAGTTGCGCGGCGATGTGATTGTCTACGTGGACGCCGACATCAAAAACATCCACGCCCGTTTTGTATACGGCCTGCTGGGCCCATTGCTGGCCGACCCGGCCATCAAATACGTTAAGGCCTTTTACGACCGGCCGCTGGCATTCTCGAAGGGGGTGCGGGTCTCCGGCGGCGGGCGGGTGACGGAAATCCTGATCCGGCCGCTGTTTTCGCTGTTTTTCCCGGAGTTGACGGCGATCATCCAGCCGCTTTCCGGCGAATACGCTGTGCGGCGCGAGGTCTTGGAAAGCATCCCGTTCCCCATCGGCTACGGCGTGGAAACTTCACACTTGATTGACGTCTACGATCGCTGGGGCCTGCCCGCATTTGCGCAGACTGACCTGGACCAGCGCATCCACCGCAACCAGAGCACCCGCGACCTGGGCAAGATGGCGTTTGGCATTCTGCAAACGTTTTTGAAGCGGGCGGCCGCCATGGGCGTTCTGGACAAATTGCCGGCGATGCACCGGCAGTTGCGGCAATTCGTCGCCCAGGACGATGTTTTCGCCCAGGTCGAGCAGCAGATCGTGGAGGAGGAACGGCCGCCCATGCTGGAAATTCCCGCCTACCGCCGGAAATTCGGGGCGCCGCCCCCCGACGCAGCGCCGGGTTAAAGGCATGCGCATCGCCATTATTCATTACCATCTGCAACCCGGCGGAGTCACACGGGTGATCGAGCATGCCGCGCGCGCGCTCACGGCGCGGGGCGTCCGTGTAGCGCTGCTGGCCGGGGCGCCGCCGGCCGGCCGGGTTTTTGCGGAATTCCCAACCGCGGCGCTGCCGGGATTGTTTTACCATGCCGGTTCCGGCCGGCCGGCGGAACTGGCGCGGCAGATGCGGCTGGCGGCACGGCGTCTCTTGGGCGGCCCGCCGGATGTCTGGCACATCCACAACCATGCCCTGGGCAAGAATCCCGCGCTGACGGCGGCCGTCGGTATCCTGGCGGCGGACGGCGCGCGGCTGCTGTTGCAAATCCACGATTTCGCCGAAGACGGCCGGCCGGCGGAATTCCGGCGGCTGGCGCGGCGCCTGGGCGGTGACGATCCCCGCCAACTGGCACGGGCGCTTTATCCGCAAAACGCCCGCGTCCATTACGCGGTCTTGAACAATCGCGATGCCGCTTTCCTGGCGCGCGCCGGCATGCCGACCGCGCGCCTGCATCTCCTGCCCAACCCCGTGGCCGCCCCCGCCGCTCCTGACGCGGCCGGCGACCCGAACGCCGGCAAACTCTGGCTGTACCCCACCCGCGCCATCCGCCGTAAAAACCTCGGCGAATTTCTGATGCTGGCGGCCCAGGCAAAGCCTGGCAACCGGTTTGCCGTAACCCTGGCGCCGGACAGTCCCGCCGCTCGCCCGGCATATGACGCCTGGGTGCGGCTGGCGAAAAAATTGAAACTGCCGGTGGAATTCGAGGCCGGCCGGCGGCCCGGGGCGGATTTACACGCCCTGATGGCCGCCGCGGCCGCGGCCATCACGACCAGCGTAGGCGAGGGATTCGGCATGGCCTTTCTGGAACCATGGCTGTCCGGTTGCCCGGTGGCCGGACGCGACCTGCCGGAGGTGACGGATATGTTCAAGGCCGACGGGTTGGATTTGTCCGGCCTGTATCAACGCCTGGACATCCCGGCGGAATGGATCAGTCTGCCGGCCTTGCGCCGGCGCATCCAGGCCGGCCTGCGCGGCCTGCATGCGGCTTACGGTCGCACTGCCGCCGGGCGCGACACGGAAGCGGCCATGGCCGCCGCGGTCCGCCACGGCTGCGTGGATTTCGCCCGGCTGGATGAAGCGATGCAGATCCGGGTGATCCGCCGGCTGACCGCCGGCAAAATCACGGCGCAGGACATCACGCTGGCGCCGGATTTTTTCCGGCATGACCCGCGCCGGAACTGCCGCCGGATCGCCCACAACCGGCGGATTATCCAACGCAAATACAACATCGCCGCATACGGCCAACGCCTGATGAACATTTACACCGCGCTGGCGGCGGCACCCGGCGGCGGCGCCGATGCGGAAGTTGCGCTGGAGCGCCTGCTGGATGATTTTCTCGCGCCGGAACGGTTTTGCCTTTTACGCACATGATAGAACGCCAAACATTAATCGCCGCCATAAAAAAGCTGTCGCACCCCATGCGCCCGACCCCGCCGGCGCCGGCAGTCGCGGTCCGCCGCCCAAAGCTGGCCGGCATCCGCGCAGTGCTTTTTGACGTTTACGGCACGCTGCTGCAGTCGGGCAGCGGCGAGATCGGCCTGGCTGATGCCGGCGCGGCGGCCCGCGCAGCAGGATTCCGCGCCGCCCTGGCGGCCGCCGGCATTCCCTGCCGCGGCGGCGGTGGAGCCGCCGGCGCGGCGGCCATGACCGACGTCATCCGCCGGGCGCATGCCGCCGCGCGCGCCGCCGGAGTTGCCTGGCCCGAGGTGGATATTGAAAAAATCTGGCGGACCACTCTGGCGGCGCTGCAGGAATCCGGATTGGCGCCGGCAAAGGTTCCGGCCGGAAAAATCCGGCGCGCGGCCGTGGAATTTGAAGGACGCATCAACCCGGTCTGGCCCATGCCCGGCTTCCCGGAATGCCTGACGCCGCTGCGGAAACAGGGCCTCAAGTTGGGCATCGTCTCCAACGCCCAGTTTTTCACCCCGCTCCTATTCCCGGCGCTCACCGGCCGGGAATTGCCGGAAATGGGATTCGATCCGGAGGCCTGCGCCTGGTCGTTCCAGCACGGCATCGCCAAGCCGGCGCCGGACCTGTTCCAAGCCGCCTTGCGGCCATGGCGGGAAAAATACGGCATCGCGCCGGGCACAGTCCTGGCCGTCGGCAACGACCGGTTGAACGACGTGGCGGCCGCCGCGGCTTGCGGCTGCCGCACGGCGCTATTCGCCGGAGACGCGCGCTCTCTGCGCCGGCGCGAAGACGACGAGCGTTGCGCCGGCGTTAAGCCCGATTGGATCATCACCGACCTGCGGCAATTGCAAATAAACTGATCCGTCCTGCGCCATTCCTCAGGGCGCCGCCGGCAAAACAGCCAACTGCCGCAACCCGTTCACCACCATCTCCACCGAAATGACCGCCAGCATCAGACCCATCAGCCGCTCGAAAGCCATGAGCACCCGCGCGCCCAGCACCCGGTAAATCAGCCCGGAAGCCACCAGCACAACGGTGCCCAGCAGCCAGGCCGCCAGCAGCGCGGCCATCACCCCCGCAAATTCCCGGCCGCCGCGGGCCGACCACAAGGTCACCGTCGTGATGGCCGACGGACCGGCGAT
Source organism: uncultured Verrucomicrobiota bacterium (assembly GCA_964650945.1). Classification (GTDB taxonomy): domain Bacteria; phylum Verrucomicrobiota; class Kiritimatiellia; order JAAZAB01; family JAAZAB01; genus JAXGPF01. The sequence continues at coordinate 66,188 of CAZYXU010000004.1, forward strand.
CAAAGGGATGGCCAGCGGCACGATGAAAGGCTCCGACTGCGTATCCGTCTTGAACAGGTCTTCCACTCCCTTGAAAATCATGCTCAGCGCAATCAGGAACAGGATGATGCCGCCGGCCAGGCTCAACGACGAGACCGACACATGCAACAGCCCCAGCAGGCGCCGGCCTTGAAACAAAAACAGGAGCAGGACGCCCAGCCCGATCAGCGACTCCCGCAGGATGATCCGCCGCCGGCGCTCCGGCGCCACCGTCCGCAATACGCTCAAAAACAGCGGGACGTTGCCCAATGGGTCCAAAACTATGAAAAACAAAACCGCCGTCGCCAGAATTTCACGCCACATGCCGCACCCCCCTGAAATTACATCGTGAAAATATCATACCCGCCGGCGGATGGCAAAGCAAATTCCGGCGGAGGGGACCCGCCGGCATGGTTCACCATCGGAATCTTGACCGCCCCGGCCGCCCGCCGCCGCGTGGAATATTTTTGATTGAGCGCGTTTTATGCTTGATCAAACGCGCACGCCCGGCATATGATGCGCGCGTCAAATCAAACTCTGGAGAGGTGGCTGAGTGGTTGAAAGCAGCGGTTTGCTAAACCGCCGTACTGGTAATAACCGGTACCGGGGGTTCAAATCCCCCCCTCTCCGCCATGCGACCCGGCCGGCCGGGCAGGGCATTATGCCGAGACGGAACGATCTGCCTGTATCCGCGGGCTCCCGCCGCGGCCACAAGGTTCACCTGCGGCGCACCGCCGCTGCCCGGAACCGGGGCGCCCCCGCCCCGGTTTTGACACAACGGATTGGGCGCCCCGGCTCCAACCGGCATGACACCTTGCGCCCGCCGGATGATTTTGCCCCATTCCCGCAGGATCTCCCCGATCCCCAGGGCCAGATCAACCAATGGCTGGAAAATGCCGTCATCACGCCGTTGTCCGCCCGGGAATATCTTTGCATGGACGGCTGGCAGGTCGGGCCGCGCATCAATACCGACTCGTTCTGGTATTGGTTTGAAAACGGCGGGGGATGGTTCAGCGCGGGGGAATCCGGCCGGCGCCGCTCTTTCAAGGCCGGCGATCTGCTCTTGATCCCGCCGGGCATCATCCATGCCGTCCACCTCCGGCACGGCGCGGGAGTGCGGCATATCGCGGTCCATTTTCACGCGCATGTGTATGGCGGCATCAACCTGCTGAGCCTGCTGGGATTCCCCTTGCATCTGCCGGCCGATCCGGCCGCGCCCTATGCCGCGGCTTCGAATGCGCTGCCCCGCGAATACGCCCGGCAGGCGCCGGGATGGAAACGCGCCTTCGCGGAGCGGGTCTATGCCGTGCTGCTGCATATTATCCGCCACCATGGCAACGATTTTTGCCAACCGGAGCGGCAACTGCACAAAAAAATGCCGCGGCTGCTGCCGGCGCTGGAAGGGATTGAGCAGCGCCTGGGCAGCCCCGAACTGGCGATCGGCGACCTGGCGCGGCGGACCGGGGTCAGCGAGGTTTACCTCCGGCAGCTTTTCCGCCAGGTGATCAAAACCAGCCCGGCCGCCTACATCCAGCAGCGGCGGATTGAACGCGCCTGCGCCCTGTTGCGTCTGACCGATAAATCCATCAAGCAGATCGCCGCGGAGACCGGTTTCCGGGGACTGTCGTTCTTTTATCACGTTTTCGCGCGCCGCACCGGCCTCACGCCCGCCCGCTATCGGGCCGGCGACGATGCCCGCGGCCCGGCCGGCTAAAGTCTTCAAAGCGCGGAATGTTTGCCATCCCCGCTTGGCGGCGGCCAGGCCGGCCAGTGCGGCCCGTGCCTTATTTCCGGAACCGGTCGAGCCGTCCGGCCTGGACCTTGATCAGGGCATCGAATATGGCGCGGGCTTCGTGGAAGTCGCGGATCATGGGGTCGCAGGCCAGCGCCATCAACGCTTTGGCGCGGCTGCCTTCCACCGCGGCTTCCACGGTCAATTCATGCGCATAAAGCTGGGCCGCGCTCCAGCGCGCAGCCGCCGCCGGCAATTCCCCCACCTGCATGGGTTGGGCGCCACCCTGCCCGACCACCGCCTTCAATTCCACCACGGCCCAGTCCGGCAGATTGGACACCGCCCCCCGGTTGGGCACGTTGACATAATGGACCATGTCCGGCCCAAACGCCAGCGCCTTGATCTGCCGGCCCATGGCTTCGGGTGAATTTTCCTTGGGCAATTCAATCGGTTTTTTTCCAGCCGCCTTCAACTCGATCGCGCGGGGCTCCTTGCTGAGCTCAGCGGCCAGCGCATTCGCGCGAATCATGTCCGAACGCCATTGCAGGCCGTAGGGGATATTTTTGGTCTTGCTGGCGCGCCGGGCATGCGGGAAGAACTCGATGATATGCCGGTCGCCGCCGATGGGATACAGCCCGAACAAATTGAAAACCTCATCGGAGAACTGCTGGCGCGCGGGCGATGGCCGGGCGGCCAGACGGCGGCGCAATACGGGATACATATCCCGCCCGCGATGCCGGATGCCGAGCAACCAGACGCAATGATTCGGTCCGGCGGCAGTCACATCCAGCTCCCGGCCATCAACTCCCAGCGCCTCGGCGAAGTAACGGATGCCGCCGGCAACGTTATGGCAATAACCGATGGCCCGGATTTTGGAATATTTTGCGACGGCCCGGCAGATGGGCGACATGGGATTGGAATGATTGAGCAGGATCGCATCCGGACAATATTTTTCCATCTTCCGGGCGATGTCCGCGAAAATCGGGATGATGCGCAAGGCTTGCGACAAACCGCTGGGGCCAACGGTATCGCCGGTGGTCTGGATAATGCCGAATTTCGCCACGGCATCGGAATCGGCCTTATGCCAGCGATGCCCGGGGCCATGCACGCCGATCGAGGCGACGGCAAAATCCGCGCCATCGAGGGCGCGGACGCATTGATTGGTCGAACGCACGGCCAGGCCGGATGACGTCAAGGCGGCGATGCGGACACCGACCTGGCGCATGATTTCCATGCGGCGCGCATCCGGATCGAACAGCATGATTTCGCTGCCGGCCAGTTCCGGCGTCATGGCGATTTCCTTGATGACGCTTTCGAAATACAGACTGCCGCCGCCCAGCAATGCGATTTTCAGTTTTTTATTCATACTGCTCCTTCAAATTTGATTGAGCCAATGGTTCCGGACACCGCACAGTCTAACATGGCCAGGCGCGGCGGCAATTGCCTGCAATGCTGCAATTTTTGCAGTTTTCGAAACCGGCGGCACGGCCCGCGGCGCGCCGGGAACTGCCGCCGGGCATTCAAATCAAAAATTGACATTGGTATTTTGCGGTTTATGATGCATCCGATTATGGCAGAAAACATGTCAAAACCGCCCGCGAAACCTTTCACCCGCGAACAATGCCGGCAGGGCATGCGATATGCCATCTTCTCCACCTGCTGGGGCACGGTCGCGCAGGTGGTCGTGCGCGACAGCAGCATTATGATCCTGTTCGCCACCCTGATTGGCGCGGGCGAGATGATCTCCATCGCCACCACCGCTTTGCAGGACATGGCCCAGGCCTTTTTGACCCTGCCGTTCGCCTATATCACCGCCTTGGCCGGCAAACGCCGGATGCTCATCCGCACCACGGCGGTGGGGCTCGCGGCGCTGCTCATGAGCGCGGCCGCCCCCTGGTTCGGCGCCTATGCCGGCCTGGCTTTGCTGGGCACGCTGGCCATCTTCGGCATTTCCATCAGCGCCTATGGCGCGGCCTGGTTTCCGCTGCTGAACGACGTGGTGCCGCCGGAGGAGCGCGGCTTGTTCTTCGGCCGCCTGCGCTTCTGGTGGCAGTTGGTGGCCGCGATTTTCATCCTGGCTTCCGGCGCCCTGGTGGGCGCGCATGCCCGGCCGGGGGTTTTGCAGATCGTCATCATCATCGCCGCCCTGGGCCAGTTGGGGCGCGCCTGGAATATCCGCCGGATTCCGGAACTGCCCACCCCCCCGCCGCCGCCCTGGCGGGATGTGCTGGCGGACATCCTGGCCAACCAGCGCATGACCGGCTTCGCCATTTACCTGTTCTTCCTCTATCTGTCGGCCGCCGCCACGGTGCCGGTGGCGTTCATCTTCGCCAAGCGGGCGCTGGCGTTGCCGGACAACCTGGTGGTTTTCTGCTCGGCCTGCCTGATGGCCGGCCTGATCGTCGGTTACCGGGTCGGGGGGCGGATCGTCTACCGGCAGGGGGTCAAGCGGGTTTTTCTCTCGGCGCACCTGTCATTCGCCCTGATCAATTTCCTGATGCTGCTGGTGCGCGGCGGCAATTACACCGCCAGCGCGCTGCTGATCGCGCTGGTGACTTTATACGGATTCTTCACCGCCTGCGCCTCAATCGCGGTATCCAGCGAGATTTTCGCGCTGGCGCCGGCCAACAACCAGATCATGTCCATCGGGTTTTGCGTCAGCTTTTACGCCGCCGGGATCGGTTTTTCGCGCATCCTGGCCTCGCTGATCATCGGCAGCGGCGCGCTGGCGCCGCACTGGCATTTGGGCGGCATCGCCCTGACCAAATATCACACCCTGTTCATCATGTATGGCGCGGGGGTGCTGCTGGCGATGGCGCTGTTGACGATGGTGCCGGCCATGCTCAAGCATGTCCACCGCCTGCCGCAGACCTGAACTGACGGAAATTCCT
>CAZYXU010000005.1:0-65234 GCA_964650945.1 uncultured Verrucomicrobiota bacterium
ATATGGGCAAGAGCATTTTTGCCGATTTGCAGGATGCCACCGGGCGCATGCAGATCTACATCGGCAAGGCGCACCTGCCGCCGGAACAGTTTGAGGCTTTCCGCCTGTTGGATGCCGGCGACCTGCTCGGCGTGACGGGCGAAATGTTCACGACGCGCATGGGGGAGGCGACCATCCGCGTGGATGAATGGCAGTTGCTGGCCAAAGCCTTGCGGCCCCTGCCGGAGAAATGGCACGGATTGCGCGACGTGGAAATGCGCTACCGCCAGCGTTACCTGGACCTGATCGCCAATGCCGATTCCCGGAAGGTGTTTGAGCGGCGGGCGCAAATTGTGCGCGAAATGCGGACGTTTCTCTGGGAACAGGGATTTGTCGAAGTCGAAACGCCCATGATGCAGCCCCAGCCGGGGGGCGCCGCGGCGCGGCCTTTCCGCACGCATTACTCCGCCTTGAATGCCGACATGTTCCTGCGGATTGCGCCGGAGTTGTATCTCAAGCGGTTGCTGGTCGGCGGCCTGCCCCGGGTGTTCGAATTGAACCGCAACTTCCGCAACGAGGGACTGTCCCGCAATCACAACCCCGAATTCACGATGCTGGAGGCTTACGTTGCCTGGGCGGACCGCCCGGGAGTGCAGCGCCTGGTGCAGGACCTGATCCAGACGGTGGCCCGGCGGGTTTTCGGCAGTTTGCGCGTGGGCCATCCGGACCGGCCGCTGGATTTGGGCGCCGCCTGGCGCGAAGTTTCTTATCACGACCTGGTGCGGGAATGCATGGGGGCGGATTGGTTTGACCTGCCGCTGGAACAGGCGCGCGCCCGCGCGCAGCAGCGCGGTTTAGCCCTCGATCCCGCCTGGGACCATTTGCTGGTTACCCACGAAGTCTATGAAAAGCTGATCGAGCGCGCGCTGATGCAGCCGACTTTCGTCACGCGCCTGCCCCGGCAACTGGTGCCGTTAGCCCGGCGCTGCGCCGACGATCCGGAACTGGTGGACGTGTTCGAGCTGGTGATCAACGGCATGGAGATTGCCCCGGGATATGCGGAATTGAACGATCCCCTGGAACAGCGCCGGCGGTTTGCCGAGCAGGCCGGCGCCGATGCGCAAAAAAGCGATGAAGATTTTTTGCTGGCGATCGAATACGGCATGCCGCCCGCCGGCGGGTTGGGCCTTGGCATTGACCGTCTGGTGATGGTCCTGACCGGCGCCGAAACCATCCGGGATGTGATCTTGTTCCCCCAGTTGCGCGCGGCGGCGGCGCCGGGATGAAGAGCGGATGGCAATCAGGGGGGCGCTGCCCATTCGCCTTAACTGCTGAACCCGCGCACGCTCAATCTTCAACCTCAATCTTCAACCCCGAACCACTTTCTTAATGTATCTGCCATTTTCATTGTTTTTGGCGCTGAAGTATCTCAAGCCCAAACGAACGTTTATTTCCGTCATCTCGGTCATTTCCATGACCGGCGTGGTTCTGGGCGTGGCGGTGCTGGTGATCGTGATCGCCGTCATGGCCGGGTTTGACGATATGTGGCGCGAGAAAATCCTGGGTTTTGACGCGCATGTCACCGTCATGCGCTCCGAGGGCGTCATCGAAGACGACCAGGCCGTGGCGGAAGCGGTGCGCGCCGTGCCCGGGGTGGCCGGCGTCGCGCCTTATATTCAGGGGCTGGTTTTTGTCCAGCATGCCGGGCTGGTCCATACGCCGCTCTTGCGCGGGATTGACGTGGTCCGGGAAAAACAGGTCAGCCGCCTGCCGGGCAGCATGGTGTCCGGCGCCTTTGAACTGGGGCCGGAAGACGTCATTATCGGCCTGGAACTGGCCCGGCGCCTGGGGTTGCGGGTGGGCAGCCGGCTCTTGCTCTATTCGCCGCAGAATTTCACCAGCGGCCGCGATGAGATCAGTTTGCCGGCCGAATTGACGGTCGCCGGAATTTTCGAGATCGGCATGTGGGAATACGATGTCGGGTTTGTCCTGGCCCCCATGGAAGCGGCCCGGGAACTTTGCGGGTTGGAGCACGGCGTGCATGCCTTGCGGGTCATGACGCATGACCCCTACCAGGCCCGCGCCGTGGCCGAGCGCATTGCCTTGCGCCTGGAACGGGATTATCCCGGTCTGCAATGCCGGACCTGGATGGAATTAAACCGTCAGCTTTTTGACGCCTTGCGGGTGGAAAAACATATGATGTTCTTTTTGCTGATTTTTATCGTGCTGGTGGCGGCATTTGGCCTGACCAATACCCTGATTGTCGAGGTGGTCCAGAAAACCAAGGAAATCGGGTTGCTCAAGGCGTTGGGCTTTTCCTCCGGCGCCATCATGTCGGTGTTTTTCTGGCAGGGATGGATTCAGGGGCTGGTGGGCACGAGCCTGGGGATTGGCCTGGGGCTGCTGGTCCTGCGCTTCCGCAATGCGATTATGCGCGGCCTCGCCGGCATATTCAGCATCGAGTTGTTTCCCAAGGAGTTATACCATTTAAGCGAAATCCCCGCCCGGGTCACCCTGACGGATGTGGGGACGGTGGCGGTTTTATCCTTGATTATTTGCACGCTGGCGGGTTTTATCCCCGCCTGGCGTGCGGCAAAGCTTGATCCCGCGCGCGCTTTAAGGTATGAATAACCCGACCGAACAGATGGCGGCGGCGCCGCCGGCGGAAATTTTGATGGCGGCGGCGCACCTGCGCAAGACTTATGTGTTGGGGCAAGCCAACATCGAAGTCCTGCAGGACGTCAACCTGGAACTGCGGCGCGGCGAAAGCGTGGCGGTGGTCGGAGCCAGCGGCGCGGGCAAAAGCACCTTGCTGCATGTGTTGGGCGGCCTGGACCGGCCGTCCGGCGGACGGGTGTTTTTCCATGGCGCCGATTTGTATGGACTCTCGGCCCGGCGCCGTAATATGCTGCGGGCGTCGCGGATAGGATTGGTGTTTCAATTCTATCATCTGCTGCCGGAACTGGATGTGCTGGAAAATGTCTGCCTGCCGGCCATGAATCCGCTGGCCGCCGGCCGGCTCGCGCCCGAAGCGGTGGAAAGGCGGGCGCGCGAATTGCTGGAAGCGGTGGGATTGGAGCGGCGGTTGACGCACCTCCCGATGGAATTGTCCGGGGGCGAGCAGCAGCGGGTCGCGCTGGCGCGCGCCCTGATGAACCGCCCGGCGATCGTGCTGGCGGATGAGCCGACCGGCAATCTCGATCCGGCGACCGGCCGCCATGTGCTGGACGCGTTGTTCGGTTTGATTGCCCGGGAGCAGCAGACGCTGATCATGGTGACGCACAACGCCGCCGTGGCGGCGCGTTGCCGGAGGGTGCTGGAATTGCGCGGCGGCGGTTTGTGGCCGGCCGACGCAATGCTTTTAAAAACACAGGATGGTTGAGGCAAGCAGCATTATGAAAATCTACATGAATGGCAAGTTGGTGCCGGAAAAAGCGGCGCGCGTCTCGGTGTTTGATCATGGTTTGTTGTACGGCGATGGCGTCTTTGAGGGCATCCGCACCTACAATAACCGGGTGTTCATGCTGACGGAGCACGTGGACCGCCTCTACCGCTCCGCCCATGCCATCGCCCTGGAGATTCCCATGGCGCGCGCCGCCATGGCGCGCGCCGTGGTCCAGACCTGCAAGGCCAACCGCACCGCGAACGGTTATGTGCGGCTGGTGGTCACGCGCGGCGTCGGTACGCTGGGCCTGAACCCGTATAACTGCCGCCACCCCCAGGTGATCATCATCGCCGCCGCCATCCAGCTTTACCCCCGTGAACTTTACACCCATGGGCTGAAGGTGGTGACTTGCGGCACCCTGCGCAATCATACGGAATCCGTCAATCCGAACATCAAGAGCCTGAATTATCTCAACAACATCCTGGCCAAGATCGAGGCCATCAACGCCGGCGTCGAAGAAGTGGTCATGTTGAACACCCAGGGCCATGTGGCCGAGGCTTCGGGCGACAATATCTTCATCATCCGCGGCAATCAACTGCTGACTCCGCCGGTCAGCGAGGGCGCCCTGGAGGGCGTGACGCGCAACGTCGTCATGCGCCTGGCGCGGGATAATGGCGTGGAAGTGCGCGAGGCGGTCTTGACCAGGTACGACCTGTATAACGCCGACGAGTTCTTTCTTACCGGCACGGCGGCGGAAATCATCAGCGTGGTTGAAATGGACCGCCGCAAAATCGGCGCCGGGCGGCCCGGCCCCCTGACGCTCATGTTGACCAAGCGGTTTCATGAGTTTGCCGCCGCCAACGGCACGCCGCTGGCGTGATGAATCCTGATGCGGGGTGTTTATGTTATGCGAAGCCTGCGGGCAGAAACCGGCGACGGTGCATCTGACCCAGATGATAAACAGCGAAGTTAAAAAACTGCACTTATGCGAGAGTTGCGCCGCCGAGAGCGGGCTGGATGTCAATGGCGCCATCTCGATCACGGATGTGTTGCTCGGCCTGGGCGGGGCCCGGGAGCAGGAGGAACACCCCGACAAGGCCTGTCCGCATTGCCGGATGCGCCTGGAGGATTTCCGCAAAACCTCGCGGCTGGGGTGCCAGCATTGCTACGCCGCCTTTGCCCTGGAATTGGCGCCGCTGCTCGAGGCGATGCACCGCGGCGGCCAGCATGTGGGCAAGCAACCCGCCGGCGCGGGGGCGGCGGCCGCCGCGGTTTCCCTGGCGGATTTACGCCAGGCGCTGGCGGCGGCGGTGGCGGCCGAAAATTACGAGGAGGCCGCCCGTATCCGCGACCGTATCCGTGAATTGGAGGATGCCGGCCGTCAGCCGGCGGGCGGAGCGGAAAAATAGCATGGACGCCGGCGCTCGCCGCCGGCCATGTAAAAACGGCGGGGAACCGCCTTGTGAAATAGCCGCCGTCATCGGCGGCCGGATGAATCGCTCAGGTCATCATGCAGGAAATTGACGATTTATTGAAACAACCCGGCGCCTGGCTCAAGGTTGGCAGCGACACCGAGGTGATTGTCAGCAGCCGCGTCCGCCTGGCGCGCAACGTGGCGGACCGCCCGTTTCCCGGCTGGGCCACGGAGGAGTCATCCGTCCAGTTGTGGCAGGAGTTGTGCAAAATTCTGGTCGGCTTGCTGGACGATGACGCGCCGCTGGCGCTGGAAATGGCGGGCTTGAGCCGCGTGGATCGCGGCGTGCTGGTGGAGCGCCACCTGATCAGCCGGGATCTCTCCGCCGCCAAGGGGCATGGCAGCGGCCTGGTGCTGAAACGCGACGAAAGCATTGCCATTATGATCAACGAGGAGGACCACCTGCGTCTGCAGGCCATGTCCCCCGGCCTGGTTTTGCGGGACTTGTGGCGGCGGATTGACGCCATTGACACCGCAATCGAACGCCAGGTGCGCTATGCCTATTCGCCGCGGCTGGGTTATTTGACGGCTTGCCCCACCAATGTGGGCACGGGCATGCGCGCCAGCGTCATGCTGCATCTGCCCGGCTTGGTTTTAATGAATGAAGTCAACAGCATCATCAAAGGGGTCAACAAGATCGGCCTGGCGGTGCGCGGGTTGTGGGGGGAAGGCACCGACGCCTCGGGCAACATGTTCCAGATTTCCAACCAGACCACCCTGGGCGAGCGCGAGGAAAACATCATCGGCCGGCTGGAGCAGATCGTGCTGGAGATCGCCGAGCACGAAAAGAACGCCCGCGCGCGCCTGTTGCAAAAACGCGAGAACACCCTGCGCGATCACGTCGGCCGGGCTTTTGGCATCCTGGCCCACGCCTATCTGCTCAATTCCCGCGAGACCCTGGATTTGCTTTCCGCTTTGCGCCTTGGCATTGACATGGGCATTGTGGTAAACTGGAAAAAAATTGTTTTGGATGAATTATTTCTGCTGATTCAACCCGGCCACCTGCAAAAATTGGAAGGCCGGCATATTGGATCGGAAAAAAGGGATTTGGCGCGCGCGCGGCTGGTGCGGGAGCGGCTGGCGCTGCGGCAATGAATTGATTGGCGAAAGGCGGAACGACCTATGAACGATTTTACACCGCGCGCGCAGCAGGTGATTCAACTGGCGCGCAAGGAAGCCGGACAGTTTAACCATCAGTATGTCGGCACGGAGCACCTGCTGCTGGGTCTGATCGCCCTCGGCGAAGGCGTGGCGGTTAACGTGCTGGAACGCCTGGGCGTGGATTTGGAAGCGCTGCGCCTGGAGGTGGAGAAGGCGGTCGGGCAGGGGCCGGAAACCAAAGTGGCCGGCGCGCTGCCGTTGACGCCCCGTGCCAAAAAGGTGCTGGCGCTGGCCAAAAGCGAGGCCGGCGCGCTCAACCACAATTATGTCGGCACGGAGCACATTCTACTGGGTCTGCTGCGCGAGGAGGAAGGCGTGGCCGCGCGCGTGCTGAAAAACCTTAATGTGGATATCGAGCGCGCCCGGATTGAAGTGCTGAAAGAGCTGGACCCCAATTTCGAACCGGCGGAGACGCCCGCGGCCGCGCCGGCCGGCGGCGCCCCGTCCGGCCGCCGCGCCGAAGCCAAAACCCCGGCGCTGAACGCTTTTGGACGAAACCTGACGGAAATGGCGCGCAAGGGCGAGCTGGACCCGGTGATCGGGCGCGCCGATGAAACGCGGCGGGTAATCCAGATTCTCTGCCGCCGCACCAAAAACAACCCCGTGCTGATCGGCGAGGCCGGTGTCGGCAAGACCGCCATTGTCGAGGGATTGGCCCAGATGATCGCCGACCACGAGGTTCCCGAACCGCTGGCGGACCGGCAGGTCATCGCCCTGGACATGGCATTGATGGTGGCGGGCACGAAGTACCGCGGCCAGTTTGAAGAGCGCATCAAGGCCGTCATGGATGAAATCCGCCGCGCGAAAAATATCATCCTTTTCATGGACGAGTTGCACACCATTGTCGGCGCCGGTTCGGCGGAGGGCGCCATGGATGCCTCCAATATCATCAAGCCGGCGCTTTCCCGCGGCGAGTTGCAGTGCGTCGGCGCCACCACCATGAATGAATATCGCAAGTATATTGAAAAGGATGCCGCGCTGGAGCGCCGCTTCCAGACGGTGCTGGTGGATGAACCGACGGTGGAGGAGACCATCGCCATCATGCGCGGGCTGCGCGGGCGCTACGAACAACACCACAAGGTTAAATTCAGCGATGCGGCGCTGGAATCCGCCGCCCGTCTGGCCGACCGTTACATCACCGGCCGGTTCCTGCCGGACAAGGCCATTGACGTGCTGGATGAAGCCGGCGCCCAGGTGCGCCTGACGACGATGTCGCGCCCGCCGGGGATGCGCAAACAGGAAAAACACATTGCCGAGTTGAAGGACGCCAAGGATGCGGCGATTGCGGCCCAGCAGTTTGAAGATGCCGCCAAGTGGCGCGATCAGGAGCGGGCCGAGCGTGAAAAACTGGAGAAAATCCTGGAAAAATGGCGCAAGCGCCAGGAACGCAAAATGCCGGTCATCCGGGAAAACGAGATCATGTCCGTCGTCTCCAAGTGGGTGGGCGTGCCGCTGGCCAAGATGGATCCCAAGGAAACCGTGCGCCTGCAGAACATGGAGCAGGAACTGGCGAAAATCGTGGTCGGCCAGGATGAGGCCGTCTCCGCCATTTCCAAGGCGCTGCGCCGGTCGCGCGCCGACCTGAAGGATCCGCGCCGGCCCATCGGTTCTTTTATTTTTCTCGGACCCACCGGCGTCGGCAAGACCCTGCTCGCCCGCGCGCTGGCGGAATACATGTTTTCCGATCCGGACGCGTTGATTCAGATCGATATGTCGGAATACATGGACAAGTTCATGGTTTCCCGCATGGTCGGTTCGCCCCCGGGCTATGTCGGCCATGACGAGGGCGGCCAGCTTACGGAAAAGGTCCGCCGCCGGCCGTATGCCGTCGTGTTGTTCGATGAGGTGGAAAAGGCCCATCCCGATGTGATGCACATCCTGCTGCAGGTGCTGGAAGAGGGCATGCTGACCGACAGTTTGGGACGGCGGGTGAGTTTTCGCAACACGATCGTCATCATGACCTCCAATATCGGCTCCGATTTCGTCAAAGGCGCCGGCGGGCTGGGCTTCGGCCGTCCCGACCAGCAGGCCGATTTTGAGCGTTTAAAAACGATGATGTTGGATGAATCGCGCAAGGTTTTCCGGCCGGAATTGGTTAACCGCGTGGACGATGTCATCGTCTTCCGGCAGTTGGCGCGCGCGGATGTCGTGCGCATCCTGGAATTGGAACTGGCCAAGTTGCGCAACCGGGTGGCGACGCGCAACATCCAGATCAAATTGGATGAAAAGGCGGCCGCGTTCCTGGTGGACCAGGGATTTGACGATAAATTCGGCGCCCGTCCGCTGCGCCGCGCGGTGGAGAAATACCTGCAGGACCCGCTGGCGGAGGAAATTCTCGCCGGCCGGATCGGCGATGCGTCGCTGGTGCAGGTCGTGCTGGACGGCAAACGCCTGGCATTCCAGCCCGTTGACGCGCTCCCCCCGCCGGCGCCAGCGCCGGAGAAAAAAACCGCGCGCGCCCGCAAGCCGCGGACCAAGCCGGCGGCAAGGCCATGATTGTCTGGGCGGTCAAACGTTTGGAAAAAGCCCTGGCGCGGATGCCGCGCGCGCGCGCCATGCGCTGGGGCGCCGTCTTGGGGCGTTTCCTCGGCTCGGTGCTGCGCCTGCGCCGGCGCGAGGTGGCGCGGAACATCGCCCGCTGTTTCCCGGAGCGGCCTCCCGCGGAAATCCGCGCCATTACCGACGGCATGTACCGCAATTTCGGCCTGCTACTGGTGGAAGTGCTGCGTTTCGGCGCGGTGGACCGGCGCCACCTGCGCGAACTGGTGGAACTGGACGGCGAAAACCCCCTGCCGCAGGTGCTGGCGCAAGGGAAGGGCGCGCTGGTGCTGACCGCCCATATCGGTAATTTCGAATTGCTCTGCACCATGGCCCCCCTCTTTGGCGTGCCGCTGACCGTCATCACTAAAACCATCAAGCCGGCGGCCTTGAATGACCACTGGGAACAGGCGCGGCGCCGGCTCGGGGTCAAGACCCTGCCGCCTCGCAATTCCTACCGCGCCTGCCGGCAAGTGCTTAAACAAAACGAAGTGCTGGGATTCGTTCTGGATCAGAACATGAAACGCAAGCACGGCATTTTTGTGGAGTTTTTCGGCCGCCCGGCCTGCACTTCCCCGGGGCTGGCCTTCCTGAGCGCCCGCAGCCAGGCGCCGGTGATCCCGGTGTTCATGATCCGCCAGCCGGACGGCCGCCATCGGGTCAAAATATTCCCGCCGCTGCCGCCGCCCGGCGACTGCGAGCCGGAAACCATCCGGGCCGCCACGCAGACCTACACCAGGGTGATTGAAGACGTCATCCGGGAATATCCCGCGCAATGGACCTGGATGCACCGCCGCTGGCGCACCCAGCCGATGGAAGAAAAGGCTGAAGGGTGAAGGCTGAAGGGTGAATCACTGCATCATTCAACCTTCAGCCTTGCCAGCATTTGGGCGATTTGACAGCGCCAGGGATGCGCCAGCCGGTAGCGTTCCGCCTGGAGTTCGCGTTCCAATTCCAACAGGCGGTTGGCGCCCGTCTCCGCGCGCATCCGTCCGGATTCCGGCAGCCCCGCCTGCATGTATTTCGCGATCAACCGCTGATCCTGCTCGCGGGCGATGACGGCGCCTTGGCTGATGGTGTTGCGCCCGTGCAGACGGTAATCCAGCAGTTCCCGGTCATGCAGGTAATGCACGCGTCCGGGCGCCGCCAGCATGGCGCGGAAAATGTAGTCGTAATCGTGGAGGTAACGCAGCGGCGCAAACCCGCCCACCGCGCGCGCCAGTTCCGCCTCCAAAAAGAGATTGGACGTGCCGATCATCAGGTTGCCCCGCAAAAACGCGGTGTACAGGTCGCCGCACTGGAAGTAAAACCGGCGGTTGCGCGCATGCCAGGCGCGCCAGGGATGATCCGCGGGCAGCGGCGCCCCGGCGGCGTCGATGGGGCGGACGTCGGTAAAAAGACATGCCGCCCCGGTCCGCTCCCGGACTTCGATCAAAGTCGCCAGGCGGTCGGTCGGGTAACGGTCGTCGGAATTCAGGATGGCGATGCAAGCCCCGCGCGCCATGGCCAGCCCGTTATTCAGGGCGTTATAGGCGTCCTGGTTGGCCTGGCGCACGGCGCGGATGCGCGCGTCCCGGAAACCGGCGATGACATCCGGCGTTTGGTCGGTGGAGCCGTCATCCACGATGATCAGTTCCAGGTTGCCGTAAGTCTGGTTCAGGACGCTGCTGATGGCGGCCCCGACGAATTTTTCGTGGTTGTAGGCGGGGATGATGACGGAAATCATGTCGGCGGTTGGGTTCATGCTCGGTCTGCCAGTCCAGAGCATGCAAGGTAAGGCATGCTCCTGGAATTTACAAGGTTAAAGCTTGCGCAGGATGAAAACGAATTCCGGTCCGTAGTGGTTGATCATTTCGACGCGCAGCGGCAGTTGCAACTGGCGGCGCAGATAGAGCAAGATTTCCAGGATTTCCCATTCGGTCCAGGCATGATAATGGATGGCGTAGCCGGTTCGCAGGTAGGCTTCCACCTGCCGGCGGGCGGCCTCCGGATCGTCAATCTTGTTCACCAGGCGCACGAATTCCTCGACGGCCGGCCGGCGCGACCATTCCGGGCCTTCGCGGTAGTCGCGTTCGACATGCGCCAATTCCGTCGCCGGCCGGTCTTGGTCGAACGAATGGCGCATGTCCGGCACGGACAGGAAAAGCACGCCGTTCGGGCGCAGCACCCGGAGCATGTTTTTCAGGGCGCCGATGGGATTTTGGCAGTGCTCGAGAAAATGGTTGGCGATGACGAAATGCTGGGTGGCATCCGGGAAGGTTGCCAGGGTCTCGCCGTCGTCAAGAATATCAACATCCACCAGCGCCCGTTTTTTGAAGTCAGGGTATTGACGGCGGAGTTCGGCCAGCGGGATGCGGTCCACGTATTGGACCTGGGCGCCCGGGGGAACCTCAAGCGGGTTGTGCAGCGCGCCGATCTCAATGCCCCGCCCGGACAGATAACGCCGCGCGATGCGCGCGCGCGAAAACGGCTCCGGCAGAATGCGTTTCAGCCAGGGACAGGTTTTCAGCGCCAGCCAGCCGCAGAAAACGATGAATCTTCTCATTCGTAAACCGTGATCGCAATCAAGTCATAGACAATCGGCCCGGCGGGGTAATTCAGGGCGTCATCCCGCTGGTCCACGGCGAAATAAACATAAAACAGGCCCGCCGATGGAGTAAAATCGCTCAAGGCCGCGGTTGGCGGCAGGTCGAATAACGGCCCCTGGTAGGCCGGCCGGCAGACGCGGAAATCGCCGTCGAATGCAATCCAGAGCATGGATTCGTCCAGGTAATACCAGCGGTTGTTGCCGGCGTCCCAGGCCAGCACCCACCAGTCGGCCTCCAGTCCGGCATAGCCCCCCGCGTCTAATGCCACCGTGACGGTCAGCGGCTCGCCGTTTTGCAGCGCCAGGCTGCCGCTGGCCCCGTTGGCTTTGATCGCCGGAACGGGCCATGGCGGCTCCGGCGGCCAGAGCAGCACCGGCGCCAGCGCATCGCGGACGAGCGTATTGCGGCCATCCGACACTATGGCGCGGATGGTGTATGCGCCGGCCGTCTCCGCGCCGCTGTACCACTCGTAGGCGCCGGCGCCCGCCGCCTGGTTGGTCAGCGTGGCGATCACGGTCCCGGCGAACCCGGCGCCCGCGCCCGTGCCGTAAAGCAGGGTGATGGTCAGCGCATCGCCGTCGGCGTCGCCGGCTACCCAGCGGATGGTGAACCGGTGGTTGACCGGGGTGTTGGGCGCGCAGAGTTTGATGTCGTCAAGTTGCAGGCTGATGGGCACGGATGGCTCCAGCGGGTGGAAGATAAAATAGTTTACCGCCGGCACATTGGTCCAGCCGGCGCTGGGGGGCGCCCCGCGCGTCTCCAGCAATGCCGGATCCCATAAATCCACGGTGTAATCGTTCCATCCTTCATGCAGGAGCAGGTCCTTGGTCAAAGACGCATCCGTTTCGAAGTCGGTGTAAACCCATTGCAGGCGGGCCACGGCGCCGATGCTGTTTTCGCGGGTATGCTGCGAGGCGTAGGCAGATGACGGATAGGGCGCGGCATCGAACAGCATGCGAAAAGTCAGGTAGCGGTAGCGGGCGGTGGGGATGGGGATGGAGATGCCGCCGGGGTTGAGCAAACTCAGCGCAATCTGCGGATCGCCGCTGGTGCTGGTGGCCGTCAGCCTGCCGCCGCTGAAAACAGGGCTGGTGATGTTGACGGTGCGGTGGGGGTCAATATCCGCCGCATCGCTCATGTCCCAGGCGTTGCCGCGCTCCGCGGCCGCGTATTCGACGCCGCTGGTGAACGACGGCGCCGTGAAGGCGAATGTCGGGCGGGCGTTGATCCGGATCGGCGGGGAGTAATCGCTGCGGGCCAGTTCCTGAAACGTGCTGCCGGTGTCCAGCACGGCCTTGAGATAAAGATAATACCGCCCCGGCGGCAGCGCGCCGGTATGGAAGACCAGCGCGCCGTCGTTGGCGATGCCGGTCAGAAACAAAACGCCTTTATCCGCAAGATTGTTGGTGGCGACATAAAGTTGCAGGGAAATCCGGTCGCTGTCCGGGTGGAGGGAGGTGTTGGTCCAGGTCAGGGTGAACCGGGTGTTGGTGGCGGAATGATACAGCCGGATCCAGTCCGCGCTGTAATCCATGCCGCGCCTGGCATACAGCGACGGCACGATGTAAAACCCGTAAATTGTGCCGGCCCAAGTGCCCCCGATGGCGGGCGAGCCCCAACCCGAAAAATGCGGAATGCGCTCGCTTTCAATGGTTGCGCCGGTGAGGTCCAGGTCATAAATCCGGAAACCGTCCGGGTAGGGCGCGGGGATGGCCTCGCCGCCAATGGGGCGGATGTAATCGAAGTCGGCAAAGTTTAAATAATTGTTTTCATTCGTGCCAATCATGGTCTTATTCCAGGTGATCTGGCAATAGGAACGCGTGTCCGCATCGAGCGCATGCCGGAAGGACAGCCGGTTGTAATAATCGGCGGCGATCGGATTCAGCGGCCCGTAAGGCGTGCCGGGTGAATGCCGGGTGAAATACTGGAGATAGCCCGGATCGGACACGACGCCGCGGAACAGCGGGTGGAAATGGGCCGGCAGATCCAGGTCATAGCCGGCGCCGTTCCAGACGCCGCCGGCGGGCGGGGTGTACGGTTCGAAGAATCCGTAACGGTAGGTAATGTCGTAGAGTTCCGCCATGTCCCACGCCTTGCCGGCGTCCATGCCCGCGAATTCATCGCTTTCCGGGAAGACCAACGCGCCGGCGGGGTGGGTGATGTCAATGCCGGCGCAAGCGTCCGCGCCGGCCATCACCCAGCCGGCGATCGCCGCCCATGCGGCGATTTTTAAAATGAGCGCTGATGTTTGCATATTGGCCGTGCATATTGTCCGCATTGTTTGGCGGCCACGCCGCCGGCATTTTTCGTGCCTGCATTGTATTTTTGACGTATTCCATGGGATTGTCAAGCGCGAAGTCCCGGATTTTACGCTTGTTTTATGCCGCGGGTGTGGCAGTATGCGGGTGGAAGGCCCCGGACCGGCGGCGGAGTGTTCCGTCCGGATTGCATGCCGGCCGCCGGCGTTATCCGCCATGAGGTTAAAATGCCATTGATTACCGAGCGCAGCCGGGTATTGGAGGTTTATGCGGCCGCCGCGGCGCGCAAGTGGGTGGTGCCGACCTTTTGCTCGGAAAATCTCACCACCACCGAGGCGATTCTGGCGGCGGTGTCCGAATTCGGCGCCGCCCGCGGCCTGGACTTCCTGCCGGTTGCCATTGCCATCACCAACCTGTATGACCATCGGTCGCAAACGCTGAATTATACCCGGACCGGCGCCTGGCGGATGGGACTGAAACTGTTTGCCGCGGACTTGAAGGTGTTGTGCGGACCGGATTCGCCGTTTGCCGGACTGCAGGTCATGCTGCACCTGGACCATATCAAGCCGGAATTTGACGGGGAATTGCTGGGGCAGGGAGATTTCGGGGAATTTTCGTCCATCATGTTCGATGCCTCCGCCGCGCCCTTTGCCCGGAACATCGCGCAGACCGCGGAATTCATGCAAAAGCACGGTCAGGAGATTGTGGTGGAGGGCGCCTGCGATGAGATTGTGGACGCCGGCGGCGCTCCCGGCGGCTTGACCACGCCGGAACGGGCGGAGATTTATTTGCGCGGCACGCAGGTGGATTTCATGGTGGCCAACCTGGGCACGGAACACCGCGCCAGCGCCGCCGACCTGCGCTACCACGGCGAACTGGCGCGCGCCATCAGCGCGCGCGTCGGACCCCGGCTGGTCTTGCACGGGTGTTCTTCGGTCTCGGACGACCAGATCGGGAATCTGTTCGACGATGGCGTCCGCAAGGTGAATATCTGGACGGCGCTGGAGCGCGACAGTTCGCCCGCGCTGCTGGCGGCCATGACGGCCAACGCCGCCAGGGTGGCCGGCCCGGCCGTGGCGCAGCGTCTACGCGCGCAGGATTTGCTGGGCGCGCGCGCGGATTTGCGGTCGCCGCCGGATTTGAAATATTTTACCACCGTCTGGCGGCAGGAGATCGTGTTCCGGGAGATGAAAAAAATCGTCGGCAATTTTCTAGGATTGTTTTATCGCTGAAATGGCGCGGGAGGCAAGCATGCGGACACCGGCTGGCGCGGGTTGTTTCAAAAACGTGCTCTTTTGCACCGACTTCTCCGAAAACGCGGATTTCGCCTTCGATTTTGCCGTGGAGGAGGCGCGGCGCGGCGGCGGGGGCGCGCTGCGGCTGCTGCACGTCATCCCTGAACCGGACGCGCAATTTTGGAAAACCTACATCAACGATGTGGAGGGCGTCAATCACAAGGCCCGGCGCGACATCGATGCCAAAATCCAAAAAGCCTATGCCGCCCGGATGCCGTTGGATGTGCGCCTGGATGCGGCCATCCTGATTGGCGCGGATGCGGATGAGATTTTGAAATATGCCGCCAAGATCCAGGCCGACCTGCTGGTCATCGGCCGCCAAGGGCGCAGCGCGCTGGGGCGGGTGTTATTCGGCAATGTCACGGAGAAGGTGGTGCGCAAGGCCAATTGCGCGGTGCTCGTGGTGCCGCTGAGTTTTGAAAAAAACGCCGCCGCTCCGCAGGGATGAATCCGCCCGCGCGGCGGCGCGCTTGACACCGCCGGCGCGCATGTTAAAATTTTTAGCCAAACCAGTTGACGGGAGCGTACGATGGGATTGGCCGATCGGGATTACATGCGCCGGCCTGCGCCGGCAGCGGCGGATGATGCAGTGCGGGGGAACCCGCCGCCGCGCCGCGCCGGTTGGGTGGCGGCCGCGGCGGCGATGATGATTTTACTGCTGCTGCTGTTATCGTGCTGAAAAGGGCGGAGCCCCGGACGGCGCGCCGGTCACCTCCCGCGAACCGAGCGAAGTGGCGCAGGTGACGCAGCGGTACTCATACAATTCCGCGTGCGGCAGGATCAACAGCAGGCGTTCGCGTACGGGGCGCAGGGCGCCGCATTTCGGGCAATACAATTCCGAAGCGCTGAATTTTTCAAATTGTTTTTGCCGGCGCATAATAGTCCATTAAAAAATACTCACGGCCGTCGCGGATGCTAACCGAATCGGCACCCATGATCAAGCCGTAAAACTCCAAGCAGCGTCATGCATATCTGCCTCGACATTCAATCCGCCATCGCGCAGCGCGCCGGGGTCGGCCGTTATACGCGGATGCTGCTGGAAAACCTGGCCGGACTGCGCGGGACGGATGAAGTGAGTTTTTTTTACTTCGATTTTCAGCGCCGCGGAGCCGTGTCCTGTCCCCCGGGCGCCCGCGGCCGGGCCGTGCGCTGGCTGCCCGGGCGGCTGGCGCAGCAGGCCTGGAAGCGCCTGGATTGGCCGCCTTTCGATTGGCTGGCCGGCCGGGCCGACGTCTATCATTTCCCGAATTTCATCATCCCGCCCCTGCGGCGCGGCCGGGCGGTGGTGACGATGCATGACGTGAGTTTCCTGCGCCATCCGGAATTCACGGAAGCCCGCAACCTGGATTACCTGCGCGCGCGCCTGGCCGATACCGTGGCGCGCGCCGATGCGATCATCACCGATTCGGCTTTTTGCGCCGCGGAAATGGCGGAGTTGCTGCCCGCCAGCCGCGGGAAGACAACGGCCATCCACCTTGGCATCGGCGGCGAATTTGCCCCCGCCGCCCCGCCGGCGGATTGGCGCGCCCGGCGCGGGCTGGCGCGGCCTTACCTGCTGTCGGTCGGCACCGTCGAGCCGCGCAAGAATTTCACTTTTCTGCTGGAGGTGTTTGAACAATTGACCGGGTTTGACGGCGACCTGGTGATTGCCGGGCGGCGGGGATGGAAGTGCGAACCGATCCTGGCGCGCCTGCGCGCCTCGCCGCGCGCGGCGCGTATCCATTGGCTGGCGGATGCGGCGGACGCGGAATTACCGTGGCTGTACGCCGGTGCGGAATTGCTGGTATATCCTTCCGTTTACGAGGGGTTTGGCTTCCCCCCGCTGGAAGCCATGGCCTGCGGCACACCGGTCCTGGCGTCGGCCGGCGGCTCGCTGCCGGAGGTCCTGGGCGGCGGCGCCTGGATTTTACCGGGATTCCGCGCGGACGAATGGGCGGCGGCCGTGCACCGCCTGCTGTCCGACGCCGCCGCGCGCGCGTCATGGGCGGAGCGCGGCCGGGCTTGGGCGGCACGTTACACCTGGGCGGAAACCGCTCGCCGCACCTGGTCGGTTTACCGCGGGGTGGCGCCATGAGAATCGGTTTGGATGCGCGGTGGGTTTTCCCGGAGATTTCCGGGATCGGGGCCTATACCCGGGAATTGCTGCGTCAGTTCGTCCGCCTGGACCGGACGAATGAATATATCCTGTTTTTTCAGGATCCGCAGGTCATGGCGCGCCTGGGGGCGGAAACCGGCTTCGCCGGCAAATCCAATTTCACGGCGCACCTTTTGCCGTATGGAATATTTTCACCGCGCAACCAGTGGGCTTTGCCGGGCCGGCTGCGCGCGCTCCGGCTGGACCTGTTTCATTCCCCCAACTACATGATCCCGCTGGCGGCCTTCCCCCGCGGCCGCGCCGGGGCGGTCAAATGCGTGATCACCATCCACGACCTGATTCCGCTGCTGTTCCCGGAATTTGCGCCGCGCGCGCGTAAACGCCGGCTTTTTTTCATCTACCGGCGTTTGATGCGCGAGGTGGCGCGCCGCGCCGACCTGATCATCACCGTCAGCGAGGCCTCGCGCCGGGATATCATGCGCGGCTTGCTGGATGGCGTCAGGCGTCCGCCGGCGGTATCCGTGATCGGGGAGGGCGTTGCGCCCATGTTCACGCCGCCGGCAGAGCGGCCTGTGCCTACGCCCGGCGCCCCGAAAAAAATATTCTGGGTGGGCCGGCCGGACCCCTATAAGAACCTGGCCGGCTTGCTGCGGGCATTTGCGGAACTGCGGCGCCGGGCGGCATTTCCGGTACAATTGAGGCTGGCCGGCGCGTTGGACCCGCGTTACCCCGAGGCGCCCGGCCTGGCGCGGGAACTGGGCCTGGCGGATGCGGTGGCCTGGCTGGGATATCTGACGGATGCGCAGTTGCTGGCGGAATACCAGCAGGCGGATGTATTCGTTTTGCCGTCGCTGTACGAGGGGTTTGGGCTGCCGGTGCTGGAGGCCATGGCCTGCGGTACGCCGGTGGTCTGCGCGAATTGCGCTTCGCTGCCGGAGGTGGCCGGGGATGCCGCCCTGCAGTTCGCGCCCATGGATCATGCCGGCCTCGGGCGGGCCTTGCAGCGGATGCTGGAGGAGCCGGGCCTGGCGGCGGAATATTCGGCGCGCGGCCTGGCGCGCGCCCGGCAATTCACCTGGGAGACCACCGCGCGGCGCACCCTGGATGCCTACCGGATGGCCTGCGGCCGGGGCGGCGCTTGACGCTTCCGGAAAATTTTGTTAACCTCCAAAATATATTCAACTGGTGAAATTTTAAGAAATTTTAACATTTGCGCGTTTTTGATTTTAGAACTCAACCGCAAAATTTGGAGGACTCGCATGAAGAATTTCGGGCATTGCTTGCTGCTGTCTGTTTGCCTGGGCGGAGTGTTGCCGGGGATGGCGATGGCCCCGCGCCCCCCGCGGATGCAGGAAACCCTGGTGCTGGTGGTGCCGGCGCGCTTGCGGGTGCTGCAGGCGGCATTTGACTTGCAGCATTTGCGGGGGGCAACCATGTTCGCGTACCGCGCCGATCCCGGCCGGCCGGCCCCGGACATTTTTCAATGGTCGGCCGGCGCCTGGCAATTGCTGGCCGGCCCCGAGTTTGCCGCGATCTTGCAGGCGCTGCCGGGGAATGCCCGCGTGGCGCTGGTGGGCGGCGCGGGCGTCCTGCCCGAACAACTGGCCGACGCGGTCGTCAATCTGGCGCCCAACGTTACACGCCTGGCGACCATCCAGCCGGTTGACATCTTTAATGGATTGGATGAAATCTGCCGCTTCACCCCCCGTGAATGGCAATGGCTGGCAGGACGATATGAACTTACCCTGACGGATGAAAATGCCGCCCGGCGCGCCTACAATCCCTACGCCGTCCGGCGTTCGGAATTGCCGTTGTCCACAGACGAATTTCCCGTGGAGGAAGACGATCTGCCGCCGGCGGCCATGGAATTGCCGGCGGAATGATTCCCGGGTCTGCGTCCCTGCGCGCTGTGCCGCGCCGGATATAAATTCGCGCCAGAAGCATGCCTGCGTGCAGGCTGGAACGGACGGCAGCTTATTCTGGGAAACTGCTGGACACGGCCGCCGGCATTATGATAATTTGCCGGCAATTTCTTGCGCGGTTTGCAGCAGGCCGGCCAGCATCATGGAAAAGCCAACAGCCAATTTATTGATCGTCGCGGGGCCGGATGCCGGGCGGGAATTTACCGTGGCGGGCGGCGCGTCGCGGCTGGGTCGTTCATCCAGCAACGACATTGTCCTCCAGGACCCGGCCATGTCCCGGTTTCATTGCCGTTTTTTTTTCAAGCCGGGCGAGGGGCTGTGGGCGGAGGATCTGGGCAGCGCCAATCAGACGTTGTTGAACCAGAAACCCCTGCACGTGGCCCGGGTGCAAGCCGGGGATATTTTGACCATCGGCGCCACGGAAATCAAGGTCGTCAACGACCAGCCGATGGAGGTGGCGCCGCAAAACCTCTTTGCGGCGCCGCCGCCCACCGTCGCGGCCGGCGGCGGCAATGGCGCCCGCCCCTGGAGCAAGGGCCTGGCGTTCATCCTGATCCTGGCCGCGGCGGGCCTGGCCTGGTTGTTGTTTGCAAATCGCGGCCGTTCGCCCCAACCGTTGGCCGCCGGTTCCGCCGCTCCCCAGTCCAATGCTTTGGAAGTCGTTTATGAAAAAGTGCTGGCGAGTCCGGAAAATATCTTCCGCTACGCCATGCATTTGCGGGACCATGAATTATCGGTCCAGATAGACGACTTGCTGAACAAGCGGCATGTGGCGGGCACCCAACGCAAGAAGATTGAAGCGGAGGTGCTGCAGCGCCTGGCGGAAGAAGTGCGGCATTCCGGGTTTTTTGAGCTGCAGAATGAATACAAGGGCCTTTCAACCAATGTCTGGGATCAATGGGATTTGCGCATTACCATCGGCCGGCGCGCCGGGCGGGTCCGGGTTTTGAATGTGATGGAGCCGGATGCCTTCCGCCGCTTGCGCGAATTGCTGGAGGAGTTCGGCCAGAATGAACTGGGGCTGGCG
This sequence comes from uncultured Verrucomicrobiota bacterium, assembly GCA_964650945.1. GTDB lineage: Bacteria > Verrucomicrobiota > Kiritimatiellia > JAAZAB01 > JAAZAB01 > JAXGPF01. The sequence continues at coordinate 19,723 of CAZYXU010000005.1, forward strand.
GCCCTGGCATTGACGCCGGAAAAACTCCAGGAACTGGCCCGGGCGGCTTTTTTGCTGGGGCGCAGCCTGTATGACCAGCGCCTGGTTAAAAATGAAAACCTGGCCCTGGCCATCCGCGCGCTGCTGGAGACGGAATGGTATCTGGAAACGATCCAGCCGAAACCGGATTATTATGCGGATGCCGTGACCTTGCTGGAGACCGCCAAGCGCGAACTGGATGAAATCGTCAAAAATCATGAGTTTTTAGCGGATCGCGCAATCAAGTTAAAGGATTGGCCGGAGGCGGCCAATCAGTTGCGGACGATTTGCGACCGCATTCCCGAACGCGCGGATGAGCGGCACGCCCGGGCGCGCCGGCGCCTGATTGACGTGGAACGCAACCTGAAAAGGAAATAAATCTTTCGACGCCACGGCCTGAAAAATCGGCTGAGCGTTTTTTTGGGCGGTTGATCATGATGCAGCGACTAATTCAAACAAGGTGCGCCGGCCGGGCCATGCTTCCCGGGCTGTTTGTTGCCGGCCTGCTGGGCGGTCTGCTGGCGGGATGTCAGCCCCCGCGCCCGGATGACACGGCGCGCCCCTGCCAGATATATGTCACCTCCGAGCCGGCCGGCGCGGCGCTGACCATCGACGGCGCCATGCTTTCGCCCACGCCGGTGACTTTGCAGGTCCGGCCCGGCGAGCATCTGGTGATTGCACGCAAGCCGGGTTATGAAGAGGCCCGGGTCACCATCACCGCCCGCGCCGGCGAGCGCATCCCGGTGGAGCTGAAATTGGAACCGTTGCGGGGCTTGTTGCTGGTGCATTCCCGGCCGGAAGGCGCCGATGTGGAAATGAACAATGTGAATTACGGGAAAACCCCGCTGCTGTTGCCGAATTTTCCGCTGGGCCGCCATCAATTCCGGTTCAGCGCCCCGGGTTATCTGCCCAAGGTGCAGGAAGTGGAAGTGCCGGACCGCACCCCCGTGCTGGCCATGGCGCGCCTGGATTCGGATGCGGCGCGCTTGAGCGTTGAATCCAAGCCGCCGGGCGCGCAGGTGATTCTGAACGGCGCGGAATTGGGTCAAACCCCCTGCCGGCAGCCGCGCCTGGCGGCGGGCAAGCATGTGCTGGAACTGGCGCTGGCCGGCTATAATCCCTATCGCGAAGAATTCAGCGTGAAGGCCGGGGTGGAACACAAGGTGAATGTCACCCTGACGCCGCTCCCCGGCAGCCTGGCAGTGCAGACCGTGCCCACCGGGGCGCGGATTTATCTGAACAGCCAATACCGCGGCGATGCGCCCTTCGCCACCAATGGCCTGCCGCCCGGCCAATACGTGGTGCGCGCGGAATTGCGCGGGTATGCGCCGGCGCAATCTACCAATACCCTGGTCCTGGGCGGGGAGTTGCTGGTGGAGTTCAACCTGGAACGCAACAGCGGCACGATCCTGGTTTCCACCGAGCCGCCCGGGGTGACGGTGTTTTTAAACGGTGAAAATCGCGGCGCCACCGCGCCGCGCGGCACGGAGCGCATATCCGAACAGATGGCTCTGGATTTTGTCCCGGCCGGCCGGCAGACGCTCCAATTGACCCGCCAGGGATATTACGACGTGACCCACACCCGCATGATCGCGGCCGGCCAAACCGAAATCATCCATGAAAAAATGCGCCTCCGGCCCGTGGAATTCGTGCCGACCACCATCATCCGCACCGGACAGGGGCCGGCCTTCACCTTCCGCGGGATCATCCGTGAGCGCTTCAGCAATGGCGACATCAAGCTGGAAATCGAGCCGGGCATCTTCAAAACCTTCCGCGCCGCGGAAATCCTGGAAGTTGCGCCGATTGAAACCCCGTGAGTCTGGCCGCGCCGGCGCGCGGCTGCCGGCCCGGCTTGGTTTTTACAGGTCCCGGCAAAAAGAAATAAAAAGATTGCCCTGGCGGACCAGCGGCTGGGTGACGTGCTTGGGTTCAGCGCCGTTGTGGAAGACCACCGTGTAACTCTCCAGGTCAGCGGGGCAGGGCACACGGGCAATGGCCAGCCAGCGCGGCAGCGTTTCCCAGCGCCGGGTGTCCGGCGCTTCCATGGCGAACAGGATGAAGCGCACCAGTTCGCCCAGGCCTTCGTTTTGTCCTTCCAGGGAGCGGGCAATGGTTTCCTTGGCGGCGATGCGCGCGGCATCCTTCGCCATTTGAATGGCGGCCAGGCGGGCCTTGGTGGCCGCCAACAGGCGGGCCGTGTTGTCAAAAATCCGGGCCTGCCCCAGCCGCTTCCCGCCGGCGAATATTTCCACGGCCGGCGCGGATTCGCCGTCCGCGCCATCCCACTCGTCGCCGGGCGGCATGCGGCCCAGCGCGACAAAAACCACCAATTCCGTCCCCGCGACCGCGGGCGGCGGGGCGTTGGTGTCGCTGATGATCCGGCCGCTGTCCGGATCCAGTTTGAAATCCTCCAGTTGTTCGCTGGCGGCCCGGTACTGAATGGCGGCGTTGCCGGGATCGTCGATCAAGGCCAGGCAGAGCCCGGCGATGTAGCGGCTGTAGGGCATGTCGGGAAAGTCGTCGCGGTCTTCCAGGCGCTGGATGATGTTGCGGGCGCAGATGGCGGCGTAATCCCAGTTCTGCTGCGCCAGATAGTTTTTGGCGAGAAAGGCATACAACAGCGTCATTTCAAACGGCGCGCCGCGGAAGGCCAACGCCCGGTCGTTGCTGACCAGGCTGACCGCGCCCTGGCTGACACTGTAAGTTTGCAGCCACGCCTCACGGTCGGCGGCGCGGCGCCAGTCGTCGGAGCTGCCGTCGTATTTCCGCAGGATGTGACGGATCATGCCGCGCTCCATCAGAAAGAGCACTTCATCCTTGTCCTCCTGGGGGATTTCCGCAAGCTGCTGTTCCGCCGCCTCCGCGCCGCCGGCGTAAAAATCGGCGCGCGCCTGCTGCAGGGGCGGGGTTTTACAGCCCGCCAGCAGGATGAGCCCCGCCATGCAAAACCAGCCCGCGCGCCGGGCGCCGGCTGCGAACTGGCTGGCGTAGCCATGCGCCTGGCGGGACTGCTTCATAAATGGCCTCAATGTCACCAGCCGATCAGAGGCTTGCTGGCCTGGCGCGCGAATTCCTTGGTGGTGGACCAGACAATCAACCCGGATTCGAGGTCGGTGACATCCATGGTCAACTGGTAGTACATCAGTTCCGTTTTGGAGACCCGCACCTGTTTGCCGGAGCGTTTCTCCATTTCCACCAGCGCGCCGGTGAGCATGTATTTCGCGCCGGTTTGGCGGCCGATGGCCACGCGGGATTCGTCGGTGGCCTGCGCAGCCTGGTAGCCTTGTTCCTTCAGCAACTGGTCGCGCCGGGCTTCGTTGACGAATTGCACGCGCGAACTGCGCAGCAGGGTGGTCTTGATGCGGTCGGTCAGGGCCTGTGTATCCACAAAGGTGGTGGTGCGCGGCTGGATGCCGTAAATGATCATCACCGGGTTGCCGGATTGCTCCTGGATGAACGGGCTGGCGGCCAGTTCGTCGGCGACTTCCTGGCTCAACTTACGCAGGTCCTGGGCGCCGTAACGGGCATCCAGCGTGGGCATATCCTCGACATCGGTATCGGCGACTTTCATGCGGAACATGGCGCAGCCGGTCAGGGTGGTCATACCGGCAGCCATCGCCAGCGTCAGCAACAGACTGGTTGATTGGTGCATCTTTTTCATTCGCTTCATCCCTGGTGTTGTTGGCGCGCATGACTGGCGCGCTTTACGTTAAACTGATACAGCAATTTTTAAATCAACGCTTGAGAAAAGTCAAGCAGGAAGCGCCCGGCCGCAGGCAGCCGGCATACATCTTTGCTCCGGTGTATGCGGCGAAGCACAGCTTTTTTAAATGCGGCGGTCCCACCCGGATAGGCCAAGCTTGACGCCGCTTGCCGTGTGCGGCATACTGGCCAGGGATGGTGTTCATCCGCCGGCTTGGATTGGGAACTGATGGGAGCTTTGAAAATGCAATGCGGCGCGGCAGACGTCGCCATGCGCGACGGCATACGGCTTTACACGGCCTGGGCCGTGCCGGAAGCCGGCGGGCGTTTTCCGGTGATTTTCATGCGGACGCCCTACGCGCCGGCGCCGGACGCGGACTACCTGGGGCGGCTGTTCGGTGACACCGCTTTTCCGGACGCCGGCTATGCCGTCGTTTGCCAGCATTGCCGCGGGACCGGCGGCAGCGCCGGCGTGATGGTGCCGTATGTCAATGAACGGCGGGACGGGCTGGAAACGCTGGCGTGGATCAGGCGGCAGGATTTTTACAACGGCGAGATCTTCCTGCACGGCAGCAGTTATTCGGCGTCGGTCCATTACATGTATCTCGACACCCGGCCGGCGGACATCCGGGGGGCGGTCCTGGCCGTGCAGGCTTGCAACCGGTACCACATCGTTTACAAGAACGGCTTTTTGAAGCATTCGCTGCACACGCGCTGGTTGGCGAACCTCTACAAAAAAACCCTCGGCTTGCCCGACAGCGAAAAATTCGATTACCTGAAATTCTGCGCGATCCGTCCGCAGACCGCGATCATGCCGACCCTGTTCGGGCACGATCTGCCGTCTTACACGGAAATGCTCCGCCACCCGCGCGAGGATGATGTTTACTGGCGTACGGCGCCGGGAATCGGGGACGGCTACCAGGCCGTGCGCAGCTCGGACATCCCGATCCTGTTCATCGGCGGCTGGTATGACATCTATGTCAAGGGCATGCTCGAGATGTGGGATAGTCTCCCGCCGGCGGCCGCGGCAAAATCGGCCATGATCATGGGCCCCTGGGAACACTCCGGCAAGGTCAAGCCGGAATGGGGCTTCCCCTGTCCCGGCGCGGAAGCCGCCGAGGATCGCGTCCGGATGGTGTTAAACTGGTTTGACCACATCCGCCGCGGCGCGCCGCTGGAATTCGCGGAACAAGGCAAGCTGCGCTATTACGTCATGGGCGGCGGCGGGTGGCGGTCAGCCGCACGCATCCCCGACGAAGGCGAACCCCGGGAGTTTTACCTGGCGGGCGGAAGCCGGTTGACCGCCCGGCCGCCGGCCCCTGGCGCGGTTTCCTTTGAGTACGATCCGGCGCGCCCGGCGGCGTTCCGGCATGGGGCGCACGGCTTCGCCGAGCCCTTTGGCGGTTTCGGGAAACAGGATCCGCCGAACTTCCGCCCGGATGTGGCAAGTTTCATCAGCCCGGCCAGCGCCGCCGGTTTTACCAGCGCCGGCGCAGCGACGGTCGCGCTTGAAGTGCGGTCGAACTGTCCGGACACGGCGTTTTACGTCCGGCTCTGCGCGGTCAAGGGCAGCGCGGCCTGGGTGATCTCCGATTCGATCGCATCGTTGTGTTATGAGTTGGGCGAATACCGCCCGGGCGCGCAAGTTACTCTCCGTTTCAAGCTCGATCCGGTGCCCTGGCGTTTTGAGCCGGGCGACCGGCTGCGCCTCGATGTTTCCTCATCCAATTACCCGACTTTCGCGGTACACACCAATACCCGCGGCCCCTGGGCGGAACAGACCGCCATGCGTCCGGCGGTCAATACCGTGGTTTTCGGGAATTCAAAGGTGATCCTGCCTGTGCAAAGCTGATGTTCCGGCTTTGCCTTTTGCAGGCGGCAATTGACAAACGGCGCTGGATACGCTATTAAATGCAATATGAAAGAGAACCAAATGGCCCCGGATGGGCGGACGCTGATTGATGTGCCCTACGTGGCGCGGCTCGCGCGCCTGGCGCTGACCCCCGCGGAAACCCGGCTGTTCCAGCAGCAGTTGGAGCAGGTGGTGGGGTACATGCGCGATTTGGCGGAATTGGATGTGACGGGCGTGGATGCCGTGGCGAATACGCAGACCCTGCGCAATGTCCTGCGTCCGGATGTGCCGCGCCCGGGACTGGCGCGGGAGACGGTGCTGGCCAATGCCCCGCGCCATGACGACGAGCAGTTTATTGTGCCGAAAATCATTTAGGGATGCCATGCCGGAATTGAACAGTCTGACGGTCGGGCAGGCCGTGGATTTGCTGGAACGCGGCGCCTGCACCTCGGAGGCGCTGGTCGGAAATTTGCTGGACGCCATCCGCGCGCGGGACGGCAAGCTGGGCGCTTATGTGCACCTGGACGCCGAGGATGCATTGCGCCAGGCGCGCGCGGCGGATGCCCGGCGCCGCGCCGGCCAGACGGCGCCGTTGCTGGGCGTGCCCATCGCCGTGAAGGATGTGATCAACGTCGCCGGCCAGCCCTGCGGCTGCGCCTCCCGCATCCTGGAAGGATACGTGGCGCCTTACGACGCCACTGCCATCGCCCGGTTGCGCGCCGCCGGGGCGGTGTTCCTCGGCCGCGCCAACATGGACGAGTTTGCCATGGGCTCGACCACGGAGAATTCGGCGGTCAAAATCACGCGCAATCCCTGGGATCTGACGCGCGTTCCGGGCGGCTCCAGCGGCGGGTCGGCCGCGATGGTGGCCGCGGATGAGGCCCTGGCCGCGCTCGGGTCGGACACTGGCGGTTCGGTCCGCCAGCCGGCGGCGTTTTGCGGCTGCGTCGGCTTGAAGCCCACTTACGGACGCGTTTCGCGCTACGGTCTGACGGCCTTTGCGTCTTCTCTCGACCAGATCGGGCCGCTGACGAAGACCGTCCGCGACGCCGCGCTGCTGCTGGGCGTGATGGGCGGGCACGATCCGCTTGATTCCACCGCGGCGGACGCGCCCCTGCCGGATCTGGCGGCGGCGTTAACGCCGGATTTGCAGGGCTTGCGCCTGGGATTGCCGCGCGAGTATTTCGTCGGCGGCATGGACGCGGAGGTGGAGCAGGCGGTGCAGGCCGCGATCCGCCAGTGCGAGCAGTTGGGCGCGCGGGTCGTGGAGGTCAACTTGCGCATGACCAGGTATGCCGTGGCCGTTTATTATATCATCGCCTGCGCGGAGGCTTCCGCGAACCTGGCGCGGTTTGACGGCGTACGCTATGGGCGGCGCGCGGCGGACGCCGCCGATCCCTTTGAGATGTATTGCCGCACCCGCGCCGCGGGTTTCGGCCCCGAGGTCAAGCGGCGCATCATCCTGGGCGCCTACGTCTTGAGCAGCGGCTATTATGACGCCTATTACGTGCGCGCCCAGAAGGCGCGGGCGCTGATACGCGACGATTTCGCCGCCGCCTTCCAGGCCTGCGACGCCCTGCTGGCCCCGGTGACGCCGACGCCGGCTTACAAGCTGGGCGAGCTGCTGGACGACCCGCTGCAGATGTACCTGGGCGATATCTTTACCGTGCCGGCCAATCTGGCGGGGAACTGCGCGCTGGCCGTGCCCTGCGGCTTCACCGCCGCCGGCCTGCCGGTGGGTCTGCAAATCGTCGGCCCGCCGTTTCGCGAAGATGTGATCCTGCGTGTCGGCCATGCCTACGAGCAGTCCGCCCCCTGGCGCCAGCGCCGGCCGGCGCTGTAAAACCGCGGAATTTTGAGTGCTGGGAATTGAACGCCAAATGAATATGATTGCCGATATCGGATTGGAAATACACGTGCAACTGGCCACGCGCTCGAAGATGTTCTGCGCCTGCGGCACGGATTTCGGCGCGCCGCCCAACACGCTGGTCTGCCCGGTCTGCCTCGGCTACCCCGGCGCCCTGCCGGTGATCAACGCCGCGGCGGTGCGCCTGACGGTGCTGACCGGGATGATGCTGGGCTGCCGCATCAATGCCCGCAGCAAGTTCGACCGCAAGCATTATTTTTATCCGGACATGCCCAAGAATTACCAGATTTCCCAATACGATCAGCCGCTCTGCCTGGGCGGCATGCTGGAATTCGCCCTGGGCAGGGATTCCGGCGTCACCGCGCCGGGAGGCGCCGCCGCGGGTGAGGCCGCGACCAAGACGGTGCGCCTGACCCGCATCCACCTGGAGGAGGATGTTGCCAAAAACATGCATTACCAGGAATCCAGCCGGGTGGATTTCAACCGCGCCGGACATCCGCTGATGGAAATTGTCACCGAGCCGGACCTGCATTCGCCGGAGGAGGCCTTCGCCTTCCTGCTGGCGTTAAAACAAATCCTGGTTTATGGCGGCATCAGCCCCTGCAACCTGGAGGAAGGCAACCTGCGCTGCGACATCAATTGCAGCGTGCGGCCGGCCGGCCAGGCGGCCCTGGGGGTCAAGACCGAAATCAAGAACATGAACACTTTCAAGGGCGTTTTCCAGGCGTTGCAATTCGAAATCCAGCGCCAGCGGGAAGTCGTGCGGGCCGGCGGCACGGTGCAGCAGGAAACCCGGCGCTGGCTGGTGGAACGGGGACTGACCGAGTCCATGCGCACCAAGGAAGACGCCCACGATTACCGCTATTTTCCGGACCCGGATTTGCCGCCCGTGGAATTAACCGCGGCGCAGTTGGATGAATGGGCCAAAACCCTGCCCGAATTGCCGCGCCAGCGCTGCGAACGCCTGGCGCGCGAATACGGGTTGCCGGCCTATGACGCCCGGGTGCTGGCGGCCGACAAGGCCGTCGCGGATTATTTCGAGTCCGCCGCCCGCCTCGCCGCGGCCGCCCGCCCGCCGGCTTCCGCCAAGGCCGTCTCCAACTGGATGATGACGGAGATGCTGCGGTACTTGTCGGAAAATGACCTGGAGATCGGACGCGCGCCGGTGACCCCGGCGGCCCTGGCGGAGTTGGCCGCCCTGGCGGAAAACCAGACGATCAACATGCCCACCGCCAAGGCGGTGTTCGGCATGTTGTGCGCCAAAGGCGGCATGCCCGGGCAGATCGTGGCGGAGCAGGGGTTGGCGCAGATCAGCGATGACGGCGCCTTGGCGCCCGTGGTGGAGCAGGCGCTCTCGGAGCATCCCCAGTCTGCCGCCGATTTCCGGGCCGGTAAGCCCGCGGCGCTGCAATTCCTGATCGGCCAGGTGATGCGGCGCTGTCAGGGCAAGGCCAATCCCCGCCTGGTGCGCGATTTGTTGGCGAAACGTCTGTCTTAAGAAGGATTCCATCGTGACTGGCAACGACGATTATATCATTGAAATCTTGCGGGATGTCGGCCTGGTCAAGCCGGACCAGATCGAAAGCGCCCGCCGGCAGGCGGAGAAAGTCCATAAAAGCCCGGTGGATGTGCTGGTGGAGGAGGGCGTACTCTCCAAGTTGGAGGTGCTGAAAACCGTCGCCATGCAACTGGGCATGGATGTGATTGTGCTGGCGGACCACGATATCCCCAACGAGGTGATCCAGCAGATGCCCGCGGAGATCGCCCGGCGGTACAAGGTTGTGCCGGTGCATAGCAGCGACAGCACCCTGACCGTCGCCTTGAGCGACCCGCTCAACATCGAAACCCTCGACAGCCTGCGTTATATTTTAAAGCGCAACGTCGAGGGCATGGTGGCCTCCGACGAGGAAATTGAAGTGGCCCTGGATCATTACTACGGCCGCGAGGAAAAGTCCATCGAGGAACTGCTGGAGCAGGGCGCGGACGGCGACGCCAACGTGGCGGTCAACATGAGCGCGACGGCGGATGATACCTCCACCACCGACACCGACGCCCCCATCATCAAACTGGTCAGTTTGATCATCCTTGAAGCCCAGCGCAACCGCGCTTCGGATATCCACCTCGAGCCGCTGGAAAAGCGCTTCCGCGTGCGCTACCGCATTGACGGCGTGCTGCACGAGGTGGAAAGCCCGCCCAAGCGCCTGCAGCCGGTGATCCTCAGCCGGCTGAAACTGATGGCCGGCATGAAGATCGCCGAGAAGCGCGTGCCGCAGGACGGCCGCATCCAGATCAGCGTGGCGGGGACGGACCTCGATTTGCGCGTATCCACCGTGCCGGCTTCGCACGGCGAAAGCATCGTCATGCGTATTCTCAACAAGCAGAACCTGGCGCTGGGTCTGCCCAAACTGGGATTCTTCGCCGACGATCAGCAGACTTTCGAGCGTTTGATCAGCCTGCCGGACGGGATCCTCCTGATCACCGGCCCCACCGGCTCGGGCAAGACCACGACACTCTATGCCTGCCTGAATCACCTGAACCGGCCGGACCGCAAAATCATCACGGCCGAGGACCCGGTGGAATATCAGATTGCCGGCATCAACCAGGTGCAGATCCGCGAGGATATCGGCCTGGATTTCCCGGCGGTCCTGCGTTCGATGCTGCGCCAGGCGCCGAATATCATCATGGTCGGTGAAATCCGCGACTTCGATACGGCCGAAATCGCCATCAACGCCTCGCTGACCGGCCACCTGGTATTCAGCACCCTGCACACCAACGACGCGCCCAGCGCCATCACCCGGCTGCAGGATATCGGCGTCAAGCCGTTTTTACTGGCGACTTCCATTCGCGCCACCATGGCGCAGCGGCTGGTGCGGGTGATTTGCGAGAAATGCAAGGAGCCCTATACCCCTTCCGACCAGGAATTCCGGCTGCTCGGCAAAGCGGCGGAACAGATGCGGCAGGTGCAGTTGTTCAAAGGCAAGGGCTGCGCCGTCTGCTCCAATACGGGGTACCGCGGCCGCAAGGGCTTGTATGAGATTTTCGTCATGAATGACGATGTGCGCGCGATGATTTACAACAAGGTTTCCGCCGACGATTTACGCCGCCGCGCCCGCGAATTGGGGATGCGTTCCCTGCGCGAGGACGGCTTGCGCAAGGTGATCGCCGGCATCACCACGCTGGAAGAGGTGCTGGGCATTACCATGGAGGATGAAGCATGAGCGGACAAGCCGCGGTGACCATGACCGATTTGCTGCAATTGGTGGTGGATGAAGGCGCTTCGGATCTGCACATCACCGTCGGCCTCCCGCCGATGCTGCGCGTGCACGGCGGCCTGCGTCCGCTGGATAGCCCGCCGCTGACGCCCGAGGATACGGAACGGTTGATGAAGAGCATGACGTCCGATAATTACCAGCAGAAAGTCCGGGAAATCGGCGGCGTGGATTTCGGGTTCAGTTATGGCGCGGCGGCGCGTTTCCGCGTGAGCGTGCTGAAGGCCAAGGGGAATGTCGGCATGGTGCTGCGCCAGATTCCCTCCAAGCTGATGACGCTGGATGATATCGGGTTGCCGCCGCAAATCAAGGATTTGCTTTTCCGTCCGCGCGGCTTGATCCTGGTCACCGGTCCGACCGGATCCGGCAAGACCTCCACCCTGGCCAGCATGATCAACGTGATCAATACCGAGCGGGACTGCCACATCATCACCATCGAAGACCCGATCGAATATTACCATGAGCACAAAAAATCGGTGATCACCCAGCGGGAAATCGGGGTGGACGTACCGAATTTCAAGGAGGCCCTGCGGCGCGCCCTGCGCCAGGACCCGGACGTGATCCTGGTGGGGGAAATGCGCGACCTGGAGACCATGGAGGCCGCGATCTCGGCCGCGGAAACCGGCCACCTGGTCATGGCCACCCTGCACACCACCGGCGCCGCCCGCACGGTGGACCGCATCGTGGACGCTTTCCCGACCGACCAGCAGGAACAAATCCGCACGCAGTTGGCTTCCACCATCATCGCCGTGATCTCCCAGGTGCTGCTGGTGCGCAAGGACCGCGCCGGCCGGGTCGCGGCTTTCGAAATCATGATCACGACTCCGTCCATCCAGCAGTTGATCCGGGACAACAAGACTTTTCGCATTCCGTCGGACATTCAAACCGGCGCCAAGTGGGGCATGGTTTCGCTGGACGCGCACCTGCTGGTTTTGTACGAGGCCGGCCTGATCGGCTACGACGAACTGATCACCAAGGCGCAGGATCCGGATGCCATCGCCAATAAATTACAGGGCGCCAATACCGCCCGCAAGCGTTGAGAGCGAGGAAAAATGGCCGAGAGTACCCATAACGATCCGTTGCTGGAATTGCTGGTGGAATCCGGCGCGCTGACCGACGCCCAGGTGGAGGAAGTGCTGGAGGAGCAGCGCCGCACCGGCACGCCTACCCGCAAAATCGTCCTGGACATGGGCGCATTGACCGAGGACGACCTGCTGGTGCTGGTCGCCAACCATATGGGCGCCACCATGGCCAACCTGGCGGAAGTCGAAATTTCCCCGGAAACCGCCAAGGCCATCCCCGCCAGCGTCGCGCGCATGTATACCATGGCGCCGGTCGGCGCCGATCAGCAGTCCGTCACGCTGGCCACCTCCGAATTGGTGCCGCCGGAGACCATGGATGAAATCCGCTTTGTCCTGACTCGCGACATCACCTTCGTGCTGGCCCGCGAAGCGGATGTGCGCAACCTCATCGCCCGCTTCTATGGCGAGGATAACGCCTCCGTCAATGACTTGCTGTCCGCGCTGGAATCGGACCTGGCGTCCGACGGGCTCCTGCAACTGACCGAGGGCAAGGATGATTTGCAGGGATTGGAACAGGCGGCCAACGCCGCGCCGGTCGTGCGGTTTGTCAACCTGGTGTTATACGAGGCCGTGCAGTCCAAGGCGTCGGATATCCATTTCGAGCCGTTTGAAAAGGAATTTAAAATCCGCTACCGCGTGGATGGCGCGCTCTATGAAATGTCGCCGCCGCCCAAGCGTCTGGCCCTGCCCGTGGTTTCACGCATCAAGGTCATGTCCAATCTGAATATCGCCGAACGGCGCCTGCCGCAGGACGGCCGCCTGCAGTTGCCGATGCTGGGGCGGCAGATTGATTTCCGCGTCTCCACCCTGCCCACGCAGTTCGGCGAAAGCGTGGTGTTGCGTATCCTGGACCGCTCCACCGTTTCGCTGGAGCTGGAAAATTTGGGCATGCCGCCGGACGTTTTCGACGCCTTCAACCTCGACCTCACCAAACCCAACGGCATTGTCATCGTCACCGGCCCGACCGGCTCCGGCAAGACCACGACCCTGTATTCCGGCTTGCGCAAGATCAATGTCATTGAATCCAAGCTGCTGACGGTGGAGGATCCCGTGGAATACGACATCGAGGGCATCATTCAGGTGCAAGCCAACGAGGCCATCGGCGTGAATTTCCAGCGGGTGTTGCGCGCCTTCCTGCGCCAGGACCCCGACATCATCATGATCGGTGAAATCCGTGACTTGGAAACCGCCCAGATCGCCATCCAGGCCTCCCTGACCGGCCACCTGGTGCTGACCACCCTGCATACCAACGACGCCCCCGGCGCCATCACCCGCATGATTGACATGAATGTCGAGCCTTTTTTGATTTCCTCCACGCTGGAATCAGTGCTGGCCCAGCGCTTGGTGCGCACCATTTGCCAGAAATGCAAGACGGCTTTCAAGCCCGACCAGGCGGTCATGGACCAGTTGGGCCTGAAACCGGCAGAAGTCGGCGATAAGCCGTTTTATTACGGCAAGGGCTGTGAGGAGTGCCACCAGACCGGCTACCGCGGCCGCAAGGGATTGTACGAATACATGGCGGTCACTGACGCCATCCGCACGCTGATCAACGACCGCAAACCGACCATGGTCTTGCGCAACAAGGCAATTGAACAGGGCATGCGGCTGCTGCGCGATGACGGCGTCCGCAATGTTTTGGACGGTTTCACCACCGTGGAAGAAATTCTCAAATACACCTGATGCCCGGCCGCGCCCTGGGGGCGCAGGCGTTCAGTCTGCGCCGGCCGCCGCCGCTCCGGCCTGACGGCTTGCGGGACGCCTAGCCTTAAGTCCCGATATGCCGGCTGTCGTCCTCGTTCTTGGTGGCATAGCCGTCCAGCTGGCGTTGCACGTTGACCTGGTGCTTTTGCCGGTAGGCGTTAAAAATATCTTCAGCCGACATGCCCAGCACCTGCGCCAGCGACACCAGAAAATGGAACATGTCCGCCACCTCCACCCGGGCGTTTTGCTTGTCGAATTTCTGGTACTTGGCCCACCATTTCCAGGGGACGCTGTCGGTCAATTCGGCGATTTCCTGGGAAAGCGCCCGGCAATAATTCAAAATCCATTCCGGCTGTTGCGCCTCCGGCATTTGGAGCGTGTTGACGCCGATGCGCTGGTTTAATTCGGCCTGCAAACGAAAGATTTCATCGAGCATGTCCGCCATAATGTTTCCCCCCTGGTTTGCCGCCGGCCGGGCGCCGGCGGTAAATCAGGACACTAAAAACATTTGCGCCGGATGTCAATATGTAATGGAAAATAATCCTGCGATGGTGTAGGATTATGCCTCAATGAATTTTTGATGGGGCTGCGGACGCCAGGAGGGAAGGCATGGAAAAAACGGAAAATGTCATCATCGTCGGCGCCGGGCCGGCCGGGTGGACGGCGGCAATCTACACGGCGCGCGCCAATCTGAACCCGGTGCTGATCGAAGGCCGGCAGCCCGGGGGGCAGTTAACTACCACCACGGAAGTGGAGAATTACCCCGGTTTCCCGGAAGGGATTGACGGCACGCAGTTGATGCAAAACATGCGGCAGCAGGCCGAACGTTTCGGCGTGCGCGTGCTGGGCGGCGAGGCGGCGGGTTGCGATTTCAAGCGGACGCCGCTGCGCGTGCGCCTGGATGCGGGTACGGAACTGGCCGGCCGCGCCGTGATCATCGCCACGGGCGCTTCGGCCATCTACCTCGGCCTGGAATCGGAAACCAAATTGATCGGCCGGGGCGTCTCCGGTTGCGCCACCTGCGACGGGGCGCTTTACCGCAACGTGCCGGTGGCCGTGGTGGGCGGGGGCGATACGGCTATGGAAGACGCGCTGTTTCTGACACGTTTCGCCGCGCGCGTGACGGTGATCCACCGGCGCGACCAGTTCCGCGCCTCGAAAATCATGGCCGATCGCGTCCGGCAACACCCCAAGATCGACATCCGCTGGGACAGCGTGGTGACGGAGGTGCTGGATGTCGCGCGCAACGAAGTCACCGGGCTGCGCCTGAAAAACGTCAAGACTGGCGCCATCTCCGAACTGCCGGTCGCCGGCCTGTTTGTCGCCATCGGCCATCGGCCCAATACCGCGCCCTTCGCCGGCCAGGTGGACATGGACGGGAAAGGCTACATCCGAGCCGACCAGACCCGCACCAGCGCGCGGGGCGTTTTCGCCGCCGGCGATGTGGCGGATCCCCGTTACCGCCAGGCGGTGACCGCCGCCGGCTCCGGTTGCATGGCAGCCCTGGAGGTGGAACGGTTCCTGGCCGAGTGAGTTGAGCTAGAGGCGCCGGCGCGCCGCCGCGCGATGCCCGGCCGTAACATAACCATGCCGCAATCAAAAACCAAACCACCCGTTCAGTGGCAGACTTATGGCAGGCTGGTGCGTTACGCCCGGCCGTATTTGCCGCGCCTCATCGGCGGCACGGTCTGCGGCGCGCTTTTCGGCGGCTCGATGACCGGGATGCTGGCGGCGGCCCGGGGCGTGCTGGGCCAGGTGTTTCGGGCATCGGGGGAAGCCGGCATCTCCGGGCTTCCCAAGGAAGCGGCGGCCGAAGACATGCTGGGCCAGATGTTCCAGACTTCCAGCTTCAGCAGTCTGCTGGTCATGCTCGGCATCCTGCTGGCCTTCGGCTTGCTGCGGGGCGTGGGCCAGTTTTTCGGCGATTATTTCATCGAGTGGGTGGGCAACCGCGTGGTGATGGATTTGCGGGTGTTGACCTTCAGCCATCTGCAGGACTTGTCCG
Source organism: uncultured Verrucomicrobiota bacterium (assembly GCA_964650945.1). GTDB lineage: Bacteria > Verrucomicrobiota > Kiritimatiellia > JAAZAB01 > JAAZAB01 > JAXGPF01. Next base: position 35,219 of record CAZYXU010000005.1, read on the forward strand.
TCCGCTTCTTTTCCCAGCGCAAAACCGGCGAGTTGATTTCCCGCACCCTGAACGATTCGATGATGATCGAGCGCGCCGTTTCTTCCGTCCTCGGCGACCTGGTCAAGCAGCCTTTCGTCCTGCTGTTCGCGGTCGGTTATGCGCTGTTCCTGGATGCCCGCCTGGCGCTGGGCATGCTGGTGCTTTTTCCCATCTGCATTGTTCCCGTGGCCTTGTTCGGCCGGCGCGTGCGGCGTTACGCCCGGCACGGACAGGAACGCCTGGCGGAACTGGTCTCAATCATGCAGGAAACCCTTGCCGGCATCCGCATTGTCAAGGCCTTCGGCATGGAAGCTTATGAAATCGGGCGTTTCCGCGAGCAATGCCGGCTGTTTTTCAGCCGCATCATGCGCGTGACCATCGCCAAGGCCGCGATTGAACCGCTGATCGTTTTCATTTCCATGGCCGGCCTGGCGCTGGTCCTGTTGTACGCCCGCTGGGCTAGGATGCCGGCCGCCGATTTCATCACCTTCGCGCTGGCCGCCGTGGTGATGTACGAACCGGTGAAAAAACTCAGCAAGATTCATATGCACGTCCAGCAGACCTCCGCCGCCGCCGACCGGATTTTCGAGATCCTGGACACCCCGGTCCTGATCCGCGATGCCGCCGATACCCGGCCGCTGGAAATGCCCCTGCGCGAAATTGTTTTCGAGCGCGTGTCCTTCGATTATGAGGCCGGCCAACCGGTGCTGCGCGACATTGATTTCACCGTGCGCGCCGGCGAACGCATCGCCCTGGTCGGCGCCTCCGGCGCCGGCAAAACCACGCTCGTCAACCTGCTCCCGCGTTTTTACGACGTCAGCGCCGGTCGGATTATGATCAATGGCCAGGACTTGCGCCGGCTGCGCCTGGCGGATTTGCGGAGCCGCATCGGCCTGGTGACGCAGGACACCTTTTTATTCAACGACACGATTGCGACCAATATCGCCTACGGCAGCGGCGATTTGCCGCGCGACGCCATCCAGGCCGCCGCGCGCCGCGCGCATGCGCACGATTTCATCATGCAGATGCCGGCCGGCTACGAAACGGTCATCGGCGAGCGCGGGGTGCGGCTGTCCGGCGGCCAGTGCCAGCGCCTGGCCATCGCCCGGGCCATCCTGCGCAATCCGCCGATCCTGATCCTGGACGAGGCCACCAGCGCGCTGGACACCGAGTCCGAGCGGCTGGTGCAGGCCGCGCTGGACGAGGTCATGGCCGGCCGCACCGTTTTCGCCATCGCGCATCGCCTGTCCACCATCACGCATTGCGACAAGATCATCGTTTTTGACAATGGCCGCATCGTGGAGAGCGGCACGCACCAGGAACTGCTCGCGCATGGCGGATTCTACCGGCGCCTGTACGAAATGCAGTTTCAATGATCCTTTTTGCCCTGGCGCTGAAAACTGTTTGACGGGCGCCCGCGGCGCGTGTATCCTGCACTACCTATAGAAACGAACCGCGGTATTTTTTGGAACACGGTGCGATTCCGTGACGGTCCCGCCGCTGTAAACGGGGACCGGGCGTGGCAGGCTGTCGGCCCGTCACTGTGCCGCATAAGCGGCATGGGAAGACGCTGCGCCCGGGTTGATCCGCAAGTCAGAAGACCTGCCGCTGTTTGCATCTTCATGGAATCTGATGGCAAAAGGTTCCGGTGGACGGCCGTGGTCTGCCGGCGCCTTTTTAGTTTGCGTCCGGCGGCCCGGCCATTGGCACAGGGAGGCCGTGAGATCATGCAACCGCAAAACCAGAAGCTCGAGCAAACCATCCAGTCAATTCAACCTCTGCCGCGCGCGCTGGCGCCGCAGGTGCAGGCGCACCTGGACGATTTGACCAAGCCCCGCGGCAGCCTGGGCCGCCTGGAGGAACTGGCGCTGCAGTATTGCCTGATTCAGCATGCCGCCCGCCCGCGCCTCGGCCGGCAGCGCATTTATTGCATGGCCGGCGATCACGGCGTGGCGGACGAGGGCGTCTCGGCCTTCCCGCGGGAGGTCACGACGCAGATGGTGCGCAACATGCTGGACGGCGGCGCGGCGATCAATGTCCTGACCCGGCAGGCCGGGGTGGAACTGGTGGTGGTGGACATGGGGGTGGCCGATCCGCTGGACCGGGCGCCGGGCCTGTGCCGCCGCAAAATCCGCGCCGGCACCGACAACATCGCGCGCGGTCCGGCAATGAGCGTCACGGAAGCCGCGGCGGCCCTGGCCGCCGGCATCGAACTGGCGGAGTCGGCCGCTGCCGACGGCGTCACCGTTATCGGCACCGGCGAGATGGGGATTGCCAACACCACCCCCGCCAGCGCCCTGCTGGCGGTGTACCTGGACTGCCCGCCGGCCGAGATTGTCGGCCGGGGCACGGGGATTGACGATCAACGCCTGGCGCACAAGGTGGCAGTCGTGCAGCGCGCCCTCGCCGTCAACCAGATGCGGCTGGCCGCGCCGCTGGCGATTCTGGCGGCGCTGGGCGGGTTTGAAATCGCCGGCATCGCCGGCTTGATCCTGGGCGGGGCCGCCGCGCGCATTCCGGTGGTGGTGGACGGCTTCATTTCCACCGCCGGCGCGGCGGCGGCGGCGGCCCTCTGCCCGGCCGCCCGGGATTACATGGTCTTCAGCCACCTTTCCCGGGAACAGGGCCACCGGGAGGTTATGCGCAAACTGGCGGCCCGGCCGGTGCTGGATTTGGATTTGCGGCTGGGCGAAGGCACGGGGGCGGCGTTGGCGATGTTTGTGCTCGCGGCGGCGGTCAGGATTTACAACGAGATGGCCACGTTCAGCGCCGCCGGGGTAAGCGACAAGGAAAACAGGAGGGCAGACACATGATCAAGGTTGGCATTATCGGCGGGTCGGGGCTGGACGACCGGCTGGAGTTGAGCGGGGTGCAGAGCCACAAGGTGCATACGCCGTATGGCGCGCCGTCGGACCTGCTGAAAACCGGCCGGATGGGCGGGGCGGAAGTCGCGGTGCTCGCGCGGCACGGGGCGCGCCACAGCATCATGCCCACGCTGGTGAATTACCGCGCCAACATCTGGGCGCTGCGGGAACTGGGCGTTTCCCATATCATCGCCACGACGGCCTGCGGCAGCCTGCGCGAGGAAATCCAGCCCGGTCATTTTGTCGTGCTTGACCAGTTCATCGATCGCACCGCCAAGCGCGCCCAGACTTTTTACGACGGCGCCCGGGTTTGTCATATCCCCATGAGCGACCCGTTCTGCCCGCACATCCGCCAGGCGCTGTGCGCGGCGGCGGCGGAGTTGGGCATCCCGCATCATCCGCGGGGCGTGATGGTGACGATCGAAGGTCCGCGCTTTTCCACGCGGGCGGAAAGCCGGATGTTCCGGCAGTGGGGCGGGGATGTGATCAACATGAGCACGGTGCCGGAAGTAGTGCTGGCGCGCGAGGCGGGGCTGTGTTACGCGGCGGTGGCCATGTCCACCGATTACGATTCCTGGCATGCCAGCCTGGAAACCGTGACCATCGAGATGGTGATGAAAACCATGGCCGACAACGTGGCCAATCTGTACCGGCTGCTGCCGGCGGCGTTGCGGCGGATCACACAGGAGGATTGCGCCTGCCGGACGGCGGTGGCGCAGGCTTTGATGTAGGAGGAATTATGCCAATCCATGAATATGAATGCGCACAGTGCGGGAACAAATTCGAGCATCTGGCGCGGCGGGCCGGCGATACGCCGCCGGGCTGTCCGGGCTGCGGGGGGCGCAAACTGCGCAAGGCGCTTTCGGCGTTCAGCGTCGCGGCTCCGGCGGCGCCGGCCTGCGGCGGCGCCGCGGACGCGGGCGCCTGCCGCGCCTGTTCGGCGCGCGGCTGTCCGCACAGCGGGATGTAAAACATGTTAAAGCACCTGCAAGTTGCCAACCTGGCGCTGGTGGAGTCGGCGCGGGTGGAGTTTGAGCCGGGGCTGAATGTCATCACCGGCGAAACCGGCGCGGGCAAGTCGCTTTTGATCGGCGCGTTGAACCTGGCGTTGGGCGAGCGGGCCGACCGCGGCATCGTGCGCGCCGGCGCCGCGCAATGTTCGGCGCAGGCGGTGTTTCACCTGGAAGACGCCGCGCCGGTGGATGCCGTCCTGGCGGAGATCGGCCTGCCGCCGTGCGCCGGGGGCGAAGTTATTTTGCGACGGGTGTTTGCGGCCGGCGGCGCCGGCCGGCAGTATGTCAACGATAACGCCGTCACCCTGCAGGCGCTCCAGCGCGTCGGCGACTGCCTGGCCGATATGCACGGGCCGCATCAACATCAATCCCTGCTGGCGCCCCGCGCGCAACTGGACCTGCTGGATGCCTACGGCAAGCTGGCGCGGCCCCGTGCGGCTTACGCGGAAGCTTTTGCGCAATTCGACGGCGCGCGCCGCGCCCTGCTGGAACTGGAAAGCCAGCCGGCGGCGGCGCCCCCCGAATGGCTGGAAGCGCAGGTGTGGGAACTGGAGTCAGCGGATTTAAGCGAGGCGGAAGAAGCCCGCCTGCTGGCGGACCAGCGCCTGCTGGGGAACGCGCAACGAATTTTGGAGCTGGCGGACGCCGTCCGCCAGCGCCTGACGGAAAGCGAGGATTGCGCGTTCAATTCCGCGGCGGCGGCGTTGAAGGCCCTGGAAACGATGGCGGGCCTGACGGAGGCGCCGGCTGCCTGGGCGGCGGAGCTGCGCGGCGTGCTGGACCGCCTGCGCGAGGTGGCGCGGGAAGTGGACGCATTCCTGCGGCGCGCGGAGTGCGATCCCGAGCGGCTGGCGCAGGTGGAAGAGCGGCTGGCGACCTACCAGAAACTTAAACACAAATACGGCGGATCGGTTGCGGCGGCGCTGGAGAAGCTGGCGGCGGCGCGGTCGGCCCTGGACGGCGCGCGCCTGCGGCAAGAGCGCCGCGCCCAACTGGGGGCGCAGGCGGAGACGGCGCGGCAGGCGGCGTTGGCCGCCGGCGCGCGGCTGAGCGCCGGGCGCCGCAAGGCTGCCGGCGCGCTGGCCGCCGCGGTGCAGCGCGAATTGCGCGCCCTCGAACTGACCCAGGCGGAATTCGGCGCGCTGCTGACGGAAACCACGCTGGGGCCGGTGGGGCTGGATGCGGTGGAATTCGTTTTTACCGCGAATGCCGGCGAGCCGCCGCGGGATTTGCGGAAGGCGGCGTCCAGCGGTGAAATCTCGCGGGTAATGCTCGCGGTGAAATCGGTTCTGGCGCGCCACGACCGCGTGCCGGTGCTGGTGTTCGATGAAATTGACGTCAACCTGGGCGGCCGCGCTGCCGGGGTGGTGGGGCGCAAGTTGCGGGAACTGGCCCGGCACCGCCAGGTTTTGTGCATCACGCACCTGCCCCAGGTGGCAGCCTGCGGCGGCGCGCATTTTGCGGTGCGCAAGACCGTCGGCCCGCAGCGCGCCGCCACGGAAGTCCATAAACTGGATGACAAGGCGCGCGTCGAGGAATTGACCCGGATGCTGGGCGGCGGCGAAACGACCGCAATCGCGTTCAAGCATGCCCGGGAAATGCTGCGCCGCGCCGGGCCGCGTCCGGCGGAATGAAGGCGGCACGGCCGCGCGGGAGCGGAAAATTGCGTCACGAAACCATCTTTAACGCGCAGGCGCAGTGTCCGGTGATTGTTGTGCAACAGGCCGGCCAGCCGGCGCGCACCCCCCTGGCGTATCATCGCGCCTGCGAATTTCAATTGATTCTCAAGGGCCGGGGCGAGTATTTGATCGGCGGGAAAAAATATGCGATTCGCCCCAATATGGCGCTGGCGTTGCAACCGAACCAGGCGCATTGTTACCTGCCCGCGCCAGGCGGCGCCCATCTCAAATGGCTGCTGATGTTTGCGCCCGAGTTCCTGCGCGCGGCCGCCCTCCAGCGGCTGGCGCGGGAGGCGCCGGCGCAGGCCTTGCTGCTGGAAACCGAAGCGGCCGCGCTGGCCCTCCTGTTCCGACAGTTGCATGACGAATTGACCAGCCGGGCGCAATACTGGCGCGAGATCGTGCGGCTGAAACTGGGCGAGTTCCTCTGGCTGCTGCAGCGGGCCGGCGCCCGCCCGGCGCCGGCGCCGGTGGTGCATCCGCTGGCCCAGCAGATTGCGGAGCACCTCGAGCGGGAATTTACCCGTCCGCTGGACATGGCGGAACTGGCCCGCCGCTTCGGTTATTCGGAAAGCCACCTGGCGCATGTTTTCAAGGGCCATATGCGGATCAGCATCAAGCAGTACCTGTTGCAGCGGCGGATCGCCGAAGCCCGGCGGCGCATGGAGGAAAGTCCGCGGCTGAAGGCGGCGGCCGTGGCCGCGGAGGTGGGCTTCCATCATTACGGTTTGTTTCAACGCAAATTCAAGCAATGGACCGGCGTGACCCCGGCGGCTTATTGCAGGAATGCGCATCCGGATTGCAGAATCTGACCTTGCATGCGCGCGCCTTTGTGCTAGGATTTTTACCGTTTTGCGGATCAGCCGATAGAATGGCATCTTGAACAGGAGGCGGATATCATGAGCAGTAAACTGGCTTTGTTGGGCGGACCGAAAGTTGTGACCAAGGATGCGAAAACCATCCAGAAGGTTTGCGCCTGGCCGATCGTGACGCGCGAAGAGGAAAAGGGCATTCTGGACGTTCTCCGCCGCGGCGCCATGTCCGGCAGCGAAATCACCCGGGAATTTGAAAAGGAATTCGCCGCCTGGGAAGGCGCGCAATATGCCCTGGGTTTTTCCAGCGGCACGGCTTCCCTGCAGGCGGCCATGTTCGGCTGCAAAGTCGGGGTGGGGGATGAGATCATCTGCCCGGCGGTGACCTACTGGGCCTCCTGTCTCCAGGCCTTTTCACTGGGCGCCACGGTGGTGTTCGCGGACATCGATCCCGACACCCTCTGCGTCAATCCGGCCGACATCGAGCGCCGCATCACCCCGCGCACCAAGGCGATCGTCGTGGTGCACTACGTCGGCTATCCCGCGGATATGGATGCCATCATGGCCATCGCGCGCCGGCATCAGATCAAGGTGATCGAGGATGTTTCCCATGCGCACGGCGGACTTTACAAGGGCCGCAAGGTGGGATCGATCGGCGATGTGGCCGGCTATTCCCTGATGAGCGGCAAGTCGCTGGTCGCCGGCGAGGCCGGCATGCTGACCACCAACGACCTGGAAATTTACGAGCGCGCCACGGCCCTCGGCCATTACGAGCGTTTCGAAAATTTCCAGACGCCGGCCCTGAAGCCGTTTGAAGGGCTGCCCCTGGGCGGCTACAAGTACCGCATGCACCAGATGAGCGCCGTCGTCGGCCGGGTGCAGTTGAAACATTACGATGAGCGCATCGCGGAAATTCAAAAGGCGATGAATTATTTCTGGGATTTGCTGGAAGGGGTCCCGGGCATCAAGCCGCATCGCCCGCCGAAGGATTCCGGCTGCACCATGGGCGGCTGGTATTCCGCCCGCGGCCTGTACCGCCCGGAAGAACTGGGCGGCCTTTCCATCACCCGTTTCGCCGCGGCAGTGAAAGCCGAAGGCGCCAGCTGTTCCCCCGGCTGCAACCGCCCGCTGCACCTGCATCCGCTGTTCAATACCTGCGATGTTTACGGCCACGGCAAGCCCACGCGCATTGCCAATGCCGACCGCGACCTGCGGCAGCCGCCCGGCTCACTCCCGGTCAGCGAAGCCATCATGGGCCGCGTCTGCTCCGTCCCCTGGTTCAAGAAATACAGCCCGGGTGTGATCAAACAGTTTGCCGCCGCTTATAAGAAAGTGGCCTTGAATTACCGGGATTTGCTGGCGGACGATCCGGGCAATCCGCAGGAGATGGGGCGCTGGAACTTTTTCAGCCACAGTTGATTATGAAATATTCATTCATGACGTTTTCCTGTCCGGAGCTGGATTTGAAAGCGGTATTGGAGTTGGCGCGCCGGTACGGGTATGACGGCATCGAGCCGCGGGTGGATGCCCGGCATCAGCATGGCATCGAACCGGACACGTCCCCGGAACAGCGCCGGGAAATCCGGCGGCAAGTGGGCGCCAGCGGCATTCAACTCTCCTGCATTGCCACTTCCTGCCGCTTTGCCGATCCGGCCAACGCGGCGGAGCATGCCGAGCATGCGCGGCTATGCGTGGATTTGGCCGCCGATGTGGGCGCCCCCTGCGTCCGGGTCTTCGGGGGCAAGCTGGGCGAGGGATTGAGCCGGGCGGAGGCCGTGCGGAACGTGGCTGCGGTTTTACGGCCGCTGGCGGAGCACGCCTATCAGCGCAAGGTTACCCTGTGCCTGGAGACGCACGACGCCTGGTGCGATCCGGCCGATGTCGCGGCGGTGATGCGGGCCGTGGAACATCCCGGGCTGGCGGTCAACTGGGACATCATGCACCCCGTGCGCATGAAGCTGGCGACCGTTGACCAGTCATTTGAACAACTGCGTCCGTGGATTCGGCATGCGCATGTGCATGACGGCGTGACGCGCGACGGCAAGTTGTCGCTGGCGCCGATCGGCCAGGGCGAGATTGATCACCGGCGCGCCGTGGCATTGCTGCAGTCCGCCGGCTATGCCGGTTTCCTGAGCGGCGAATGGATCAATTGGACCGACGCCGGCGCAGTGCATCTTCCGCGTGAACTCGCCACGCTCAGGCAATATGCCGCGCGGTAAGGATTTCCGGCCGGATATTTTCAGCGGAAGTTTTTCCGTAATGGTTCAAGGATGCGCCGCATGGCGTCAAGGTCCGCCAGGGGCAGGGCTTGGGCGGCCGGACCGAAATCGGCCGCATCCAGCACCCGGCAGCGTTGTTCATCCACCATCACGCCCACCATGGCGCCTTCCGCGGTGACAATGAAGTCGCCCGGCTCGGCCTGCGATTTCGGGTCCAGCCACAGGCGGCGCGCCACAAAACTGGCCCAGGGCCGCAGGGCGCGTCGCACCTTCAGGTAGGCGTGGGAGGCCTGGTCCGGGGCGGCATCCACGGCAAAGGCCGCGCCGTCGGCGTGGCGTTTTACCAGGAAAACATCCCGCGCGCCGCGTTTGGCCAATTCGGCGTGGCCGATCAATGACATGGGGCGGATGCCGAAGACCAGGCCATCGGCCGCGGCGGCGGCCGGCGTGGCACGCTCCAAGCGCACCAGGGCGGGTTCGTTTTGGAGCAACGCCGCGCGGTCGCTTGCCGCGCGCCAGACTACGGCGCCGGCGCGGGTCTGCGCCGTCCAGCCTACGCCGTGGAGCACCGGTGCCGTTGCCACCCATTTCAGGCCCAGGTCCCGCCCGTGCAAGACCAGCCAGAGGGCGCCATTGACGCTGAGGAGCGGGGCGTAGACAAGGTTGTTGAAGACCTCCGTGTGCGCGGCCGGTTCGTCAACGTCGCCATATACGGCGGTCAGGACGGTGGTTACCGGCAGGCAGGCGTCGCGCAGGCTGGCAAACGGGCCGGCCTGGCGGGTCTCCATTTCCTCCAGGCGGCCGGCCAGGCCGATGATGCCGCTTTGCAGTTCCGCCTGCTGCTGCTGAACCGTCTGCAATTCCTGCTGCAAGCCGGGCTGCATGCCTTGTTCCAGTAGTTTGCGCAGATCGGTCTGCAGGTTCTGCTGCATGGCGGCCAGGGTGACCAGTTTATCATCCGCCAGCCGGCGGTCGTCCGGGCCCAGGTCGCGTGCGGCGGCGTCCGCGACCGCGGCCGAAAGTTGCTGCACCAGGGTGTTCAGTCGCTGCTGTTCCAGGGCCAGGTCGCGCGCCGGCGCCCGCACGGCTTCCGGCAATCCTTCCGCCATGGCATGGAAATCCTGCAACAGGGCTTGCATCTGGTCCTGTTTGCCGCTCAGTTGGTCGGTTTTGTTTTCCAGCCGGGCCTGGATCCGGGAAACATCCTGCAGCGACTGGTCAATCACCTCCTGCTGGCTGGCGATGGTGCGGTGCTGCGCGCCAATGGTCTCCGCCTGCGATTGCAGGCGTCCGCGCAAGCCGGACAACTGGTTTTCCAATTCGCCTTTCAGCTCCTGCAGGTTGCGGGCCTCCGCCTGCGCCGCGGCGCGGCTGGCGGCGATTTCCGCGTTTTGCTGTTCCAGCCGGGTTTGGGTTGCCAGTAATTCGGCCTTTTGCCGGTCCATTTCCTGCAGGCGCCGCGCCGATTCCTGAAGGGAGGCCTGCTGGCGTTGTTGCTCCGCCGTCAGGTGCTGCCGCTCGCTTTCGATGGCCGCGCGCTTTTGCTTTTCCGTCTCCAGTTGCGCAGCGCGTTCCGCCAACTGCTTTTCCAGGCCGGATTGCAGCCGCAGCAACTGGGATTTGTCGTCCGCCGCGCGCGCCAGTCGCGCCTGCTGATCGAGCATCTGCATTTCGCGGAATTGTTCCTGGTACTGCGCCTGCCACTGGCGCTCCATCTCCACGAGGGCGGCGGGTGAAAACTCCGGGGCGGCGGCCGGCAGCTCCGCGGCCGGTGGCGCCTGGCGCGCGGACCAGCCGGCGCCCGGGCCGCTGACGAACAGCAGCAGCGAGGAAACCAGGAAATCCATGATCACAACAAGTAAGGCCGGTCGCATGACGCTTCATTTCCCGCGTTGGGTGATTAATTTTTCGCGCAACGGGTACAGATGGCCCAGGCGCAAGGCCACGGCGAAGAGGATGCCGACGAAGGTGGAGGCGTAGGCCAGGAAACGGCTCACCCCGGCGCCCAGGGAGGAAATCAGGATGAATGCCAGGATGGTCAACGCCAGCCCGGCGTAGAGCGGCAGATCGAAAAAGATGTCAAGGTTTTCCAGTTGGCGCAGTTTGGTTGCGGCGTCCGTCTGCGGATCATCCGCGACCACCCGGATTTTACGGCGGGCGACTTCCCAGCATGTTCCCTGCAGCAGCAGGATGGCGATCAGGATCACCATCCATGAAACAAGCTGGCGCGGGCCGTAAGCCGGGGACGCGCCGGCAGCGGGCGCCCCGGCGCCGGGCAGGCCGGTTTCCGCCGGCGGCATCCGGTCGCCGCCCAGCATCAGCAACGCGCCGACCGCGGCGCCGATGCATGCGACTGCCAGCCAGTACCACAGGTAAAAGCGCGGGTTGGCAGCTTGAGGTGCGCCGCCATCCGCGGGCGCGGCGCCGCGCAGCATGCGCCACGGCAGCAGGCAGACCAGGATGCCCATGCACAACATCGCCACGGCCGCGGCTTTGACCGCGGTGGCGGCGCGGCCGGAGCGCGCGCGCCATTCCTGCCAGGTGTTGCGCCAGGCCGGCGGCGGCCAGAACGCCGGGCGCGGCGCCGCCAGCATGGCGGCGGACAGGTCAGGGTTGCGCAACAGATATTCCATCCCGGCCGCGCCGCGGCGCAGGGCCTGGTCCATGGCGTCCATGCCGGCCTGGCCGCGCCTGACGATGTAATCCATGATTGTCGCCGGCAGGACCGGGCGCTGTTCGGCTTCGGCCAAAATCAATGGCCGCGCCAGTTTGCCGGCGTTCAACGGCGAAAGCGACGCCATCCGCGCCAGCAGCTTGACTTGGTCAATGCTGTTAGCATGCCGCGTCAACACGGTAAATTCCGCCCAGGTGCGGCACTGGCGGGCCAGTTGGAGCAAGGGCATGATGGTTTCCTGCGCCACCACCACCGCCGGCGCGCTTTCCTTGGCCGCCGCCATTCCCTGCAAAGCCCGCGCCACTTGCTGCTGTAAACCGCTGCGTAAAAGGCCGCTGCGCCAGGCCGCCTCGGTCAGGCGCAAGGCCGGCGCCGCCGGCGGGAACAGCGCCGTAAGTTTCTGCGCCGCCGCCAGTTGCGCGCTGATTTCATCGGGTGCGGCCGGCGCCGGCGCGTCTTCTCCCAGGAACCAGTCCGCCACCGTGCCGCCCGATAAACTTTCAAATCCGCTGGCGGCGGGCAGGGTTCTTTCCAGACCCAGGGCCGTCAGACGGCCGGCCGGAGACTGGTCGCCGGCCAGGGCCGCCAGGTACCCATCGCGTGCGCCATCGCAGGCGGCGCTGTCCGGCAGGTCGTTTTCCACGGCGTAGTTCAGCAGCAGGATAGCCTGCCCGGTCCGGCCGGCCTTCCATTCTGCCGCGGCCAGGCGCCGGAAATCGGCCGGCGCCAGTTCGGCATACCCCCGCGCGTCATCCCCGCGCCAGTCGTCCGGCAGTTGTAAAACCAGAAACAAAAGTCCACCGAATACCACGATTAAAAGCAATCGCATGATTTTCATGTTATGGTTTACTCCTTGGCGCTCGCCAGAATGCAAGCATAAGCATGACATTATGCACGTCCGCCGGTTGCTGGCAAGGATTTTATGGCGCGCTGACAAATTGCTTGCAGTGCGGGTGCGGTTTTGGCAATTTTACCCAATCCGCACTGGCAGGCGGCGGCATCCATTCCTGGTGCCGCATACTTGCGCCGGGCGCCATGGTTGAGATTTTTTAATGTTAAAGATTCAAGCCTGTCATGATCCGGAGAAATGCCGCGCCATCTGGGAGCGGCTTTGGCCCCGGCAATGCCTGTTCGATCTCTGGCCGGTGCGCGATTGCTTCCGCATGCATTATGCCCATCCGCCGGCCTTTTTAATTGCCGAAGAAAATGGCGCTGCATCCGGTCTGTTGGCGTTAAGCTGGATTGAAGAACGGCAGTATTACGGGAATTTTCCCGGAGAGCTCTGGCAGGGCCGGACCTGGCTGGAACAGAACCGCATCCCGGCTGCAACCCCAGGGATTGCCGCGGCGCTGCTGGACAGCGTGCCGGGAGCGACACGCTTGCGATATCTGGCGCCAGAGGCGCTGCCGCCGGGCCGGCCGGATGCGGGGGTGGATGAAACCGGATATCTGTTCATGCCCGCGCAATACGATTATTCGTTTGCCCGTTTCATGGAAACTTTCTCCGCCCGGACGCGCAAGAAATTTGCGCGTGAATTCGCCCCGTTTGACGCCATGGGAGTCGCTTATCGCTACAATCAATTCGCCGATATAGAGGTTCTCTTCGAGATTAACCGCCAGCGTTTCGGCGAGCTATCCTACTTCCATGACCGACGCTTTTTAAACTCCTTTGAAGCGCTGGCCGGTTGGCTGGCAGAGCAGGGGATGCTGCGTATTACGACGGTGCTGATTGGCGGCGCGATTGCCGCCGTGGACGTCGGCGCTGCCTGGAATGGGACCTATACCGTGCTGGCGGGCGGCGCTCTGCGGGAGTTTCCCGGGGTCGCCAAGCTGATCAATTTTCACCACATCGAATGGGCCTGCCGGGAGCGGTTACGGCTGGTGGATTTCCTCTGCGGCGATTTCGGTTGGAAGGCGTTTTTTCGTCTCACGCCCCGGCCGCTTTATCAATGGGCCAATGCGCCGGTCGCGCCGGCTTTGCCGGCGCCGGTCATCTCCGCTCCGGCGGCGATATCGTCCCCGCGCCCGGTGGTGCTGGTGGTCGGGACCACCACGGATTATGTTGACTGGCTCCGGCAAGCGGCGCCCGGCAATGCGTTATATCTGACCGATCCCCAACTGCGCCGGGCTGCCCGTGAAGCGCCCCCCCCGCCGGAAGAGGAAATATTGTGCGATTTGACGGCGATTGCCCAGGTGCGGGAGGCATTAACCCGCCATCTCGCGCGCTGGAATATGCAACCCGCCGGCATCACGGCGTTTGACTGCGAATCGCTGGCCCTGGCCGCGGAGCTCGCACGGGATTATAACCTGCCATACCCGTCCCCCCAGGCCGTGCGGAATTGCCGGGATAAATTCCTTTCCAAGCGGCTTTGGGCGGAAATTGGTTTGCATTGTCCGCGGGTATGCCAGGCGCAATCCGCCGCCGATACGGCGCGGTTTTTCAAGGAGCTCGGCGGCCCGTTGGTGCTTAAACCCGTTTGCGGAACGGGCAGTGAACTGATCTTCCCCTGTTCCACGGACGCCGATTGCCGGATCGGGTACCAGCGCGTATTTGACGGGTTGCAGCGCCGCCGGGCGCACCGGCTCTATTGCGACGCGGGCCCGGTGGCGGAGCTGATCCTGGCCGAGGAAATGGTGGCCGGGCCGGAATATAGCAGCGACTTTATTGTTGCGGACGGGCAGGTGCGCTTGCTCCGCCTGGCGCGTAAAATTCCGGCCGGCAATACCCCGTTCGGCACGACCGGCGGCTATGAACTGCGGGATGACCCGCCCGCCGGTGTCTCCCGGGCGGTGTTCCTGGATACGTTGCGCCGGAGCGCCGCCGCCCTGGGCATTCAGCGCGGGATTTGCATGCTGGATTTCATTGTCCGCGGATCGGAGATGGTCCTGCTGGAAATCGCGCCCCGGCCCGGGGGCGATTGCCTGCCATTTCTGTTGCGCCTGTCGCATCACTTGGACATCCTCAAACTGAGCCTTGACTTTGCCCGGGGTGCGCCCTGCCCGGACGGCAACCTGCGGGTTGCGGGCGGAACATTCCTGGGCCTGCGCCTGATTGCCCGCCGGGGCGGAGTGCTGAAGCGGATTGATACAACCCGGCTGGCCCGGGATCCGCGCGTGATGGAGATTGGCATCTCCAAGGCGCCCGGGCATGTGATCATCCTGCCGCCGGCGGATTATGACTCCTGGATTCTGGGGCATGTGATTGTCCGGCTCGATGCGCCTGCCGACCCGGAGCGCCCGGCCGCCGAGTTGCTGGGCAATCTTACCGTGGAGATCGAATAATGCTGCTCCCACATGACGAACTCCGGCGCTTTGTGGATCGTTTCTTTCAGCAGCGCGAACGCTTTCTCGGGAAATTTGATGCTTCCATGCCGCCGGCTTATTTTCTGGATGCGGCGGTTCTGTCGGAACGCGCCGCCCGCTTCCGCCGGGCCTTCACGGAACAACTGCCCGATTGCGGCTTTTACTATGCGGTGAAAAGCAATCATTGCCCCCGTGTTTCCGAGATCCTGCTGGGCACCGGCTTCGGGCTGGATGTATCCAGCGGGCGGGAATTGGAACTGGCCGGCAAACTGGACGCCCCGGACGTCATCTTCACCGGCCCCGGTAAAACGACCAGGGAACTTGACCTGGCGTTGTCCAAGGCAGACTGCGTGACGGTGATCATTGACAGCTTCCAGGAACTGCAGCGCCTGGAGGAACTGGCCGGAAGGCGGCAGGTTACGATCCGCGCGGGAGTGCGTCTGACGGCGAATCCGCTGGGCTTGTGGCGCAAATTCGGCATCCCCCTGGCACGGTTGCCGGACTTCCTGGAGCAGGCCCGGCAAAGCCGGCATGTACATTTGCGCGGCCTGCAATTTCATACGAGTTGGAATCTGACCCCCAAGGCCCAGACGGATTTTATTGCCGACCTGGGACGGACGCTGGCCGGCCTTGCGCCCGCGCTCCTTGCCGGCATCGCTTTTGTGGATGTGGGCGGGGGGTACTGGCCGGAAACGGGGGAATGGCTGCGGGCCTTGCCGGCTGCGGCCGGCCAGCCGCCCGGCGGGCCGGCCGGGGAGTCGCCATTGACGCATTACCGGTTGCCGGCGGCCGGCATTGAAACGTTTGCCGCGCAAATCAGCCGGGCAGTAAATCAGCATCTACAGTCTTTGTTGCCATGCCGCATCTGTTTTGAGCCGGGGCGCTGGATTTGCAATGACGCCATGCATCTGCTCATGGCGGTTGAAGACAAAAAAGCGCCGGACCTGGTGGTGGTTAATGCCGGGATTAACGCCGTGGGGTGGGAGCGTTATGAAACGGATTACTGCCCAATCCTGAATCTATCCCGGCCGGCTTTGGAGGAAAAGCCGTGTGACATCCTGGGGTCGCTGTGTACGCCGCATGATGTCTTTGGAGCCGCCTATTTCGGCGCGGAGATTTGTCCCGGGGATATCCTGATGATCCCCTGCCAGGGCGCTTACACCTACAGCCTGCGCCAGGATTTTATCAAGCCGGCGCCCCAGGTCATTGTCGGGTAGTCATCGCCGCATGGCCATCCGCCAGGCCGTCATCACGACCGCCAGGCAGAACATTTGGAGGACGCGCTGGCACCAGGGCGGCAGCCCGGCGCTGTGCGGCAGGCTCCCCGCCAGTCCCACAATGCAGCCGCCGGCGAAACCCGCCAGGTGGGCCGCCAGGTCGCTTTGCGGGCCTGTGCCCAGAATGGTTAACAGGCTGAACCCGGCGCCCAATGGAATCCAACCGCGGTTCCACGGGCTCCATGACAATCCCTGCCGGCGCAGCACCGTCACGGCCTGGTGGATGGCCATGATGCCCAGGGCGCCAAAACAGGCCGTGGATGCCCCGAAACTGATCGCCGCGGGCGTTTTCAACCAGGCGGCCGCGGCATTGCCGGCCGCGCCGGCGCACAGGATCATGGCCCAGCCCAGGCCGCCGCCGAAAACCCGGCACACCCCCCAGCCAAAAAACAACAAGGCCGCCAGGTTGCCGGCCAGGTGCGCCTCGTCAGCATGGATGGTCAAGGCGGTGATCACGCGCCACCATTCGCCGCCTGCCAGAATCGCCCGCGGATCGGATACCCCCTGGCGCAGGAACGGATGGCCCGGGTCGTACGGTCCGAGCCAGGCGTAAAACGCCAGCACAAAGGCCGCTACCCACACCGGCGACCATGTGCGATGGACCGGGATGTCGGGCGATGGCCTGGCGGCTGGACGGACTGCCCGGCGGCGTTCATCCTCCTCATAGGCGGCGATTTCTTCCCGCGCCGCCTCCGCCTGGCTGGGCGGAACGAAAATTTGCCAGACCGATGCCGTCCGTGCCAATCGGTAGTTGATGCGCTGGGCCGCCAGCACCGCCATCCATTCCAGCGCCTGCTGGTCGTCCGCCCCCGCAATTTCCAGGTCGTTATCGCATTCTTCCGGCATGGCGGTATTCTGGCGGCACGGTCGGATTTTTGCAACATAATAGGAAACCGCCGGATTCCATGCCGCCGGTATCCCTGGACGGATGCCGGTGGCGCTGCCGGCCGCCGGTGTGATGCGGCAGGGCAAGGGTGGGCCCGGCTGGACTTGAACCAGCGACCAGAGGATTATGAGTCCCCTGCTCTGACCAACTGAGCTACGGGCCCGGCGGCAGTCATTCCCGGAAGCGCTTGGCATTCGCGGGGAAAGCAGATGCATTTGTAGCCGGTTGGCACACCTGAAACAAGCTTTTTTTCCGTTATTTCCCGGCATTGCGTGTTGACTTTATCCGCCATGCTCAATAAGCTATTGTTATGAGTTTGATTGCGGGGAGCCAGCGGAGGTATGCCTTGCCGGAGATGGTTTTGGAAGCAAGCAGAAGCTGGCCTGCCGCGGGGCTTAATTTGGATAAGGGAGATGAATTTTGTTATGAAGTCCATGCGTTGGTTCGGCCTTTTGAGCGTCGGGGTGTTGCTGGTTGGCGGTCTGGGCGGGTGCGGGAAGGCCGATCGGCCGGCGCCGGCGGGGCGGCCGATCGTCTTGTCCTACAGCATCTTTTTCCCGCCATCGCATATCCAGTGCCAGACGGCCGAGGCATGGGCGCGCGAGGTGGAAAAACGCACCGGCGGCCGCGTCAAGATCACCACATATCCCGGCGGAACGTTGACCCAGGCGCCGCAGTGCTACGAGGGCGTGGTCAACGGCATCTCGGATATCGGCATGAGCTGCCTGGCTTATACGCGCGGCCGCTTCCCGCTGATGGAGGGGTTGGACCTGCCGCTGGGCTATCCGGACGGCCTGACCGCCAGCCGCGCCGCCACGGCCATGGCCGAAAAATACCAGCCGGCTGAATTCAAGGACGTGCATATGCTTTATATCCATGCGCATGGCCCGGGCATCCTGGCGTCCAAGCGCCCCGTGCGCTCATTGGAAGATTTGAAGGGGGTCAAGGTTCGCGCCACCGGGCTCTCGGCGAAGATTGTCGAATGCCTCGGCGGCGTGCCGGTGGCCATGAGCCAGCCGGAAACCTACGAAGCCCTGCAAAAAGGGGTGGTGGATGCCACGCTCTGCCCGATCGAAACCCTGAAGGGCTGGAAGCAGGGCGAGGTGATCAACTGGGTGACGGATTCCTCACGCATCGGCTATACCACGGCGATGTTTGTGGCGATGAACAAGGCGAAATGGGACAGCCTGCCGGAGGATGTGCGGCAGACGATCACGGCAGTCAGCGCGGAGTGGGTGGATCAACACGGCCGGGCGTGGGATCAGGCGGATGCGGAAGGCCGGCAATTTGTGCAAAGCCTGAATCATGAAATCATCCCCTTGGCCGCCGCCGAGGCAGACCGCTGGCAGGCGGCCGTTCAGCCGATCCTGGATGAATATGCGCAAAAGATGCAGGCGCAGGGATTGCCCGGCGCCGACTTGCTGCGCGATTTGCAGGCCCTGCTGAAGCCGGCGGCTGAGTAATGCTGAAAATATTTCCGCCAATCACGCTGCGTTAGATTTCATCGATTTTGGGCACTGAGCGATGTCTTTCTATCAGAGCTATGTTAGAGCGTTGCGCGCGACGGCGCGCATCTTGGCGGCGGTGGCCGGCGCGGCGATTATCGCCATGATGCTGGTGATTTGCGCGGATGTGATCATGCGGATGGGCGGCCGGCCGATCGCCGGCGGTTACGACATCGTGCGGATTTTAAGCGTGCTGGTCATTGTTTGCGCCCTGCCGTACACGACGGCGGTGAAGGGGCATGTGGCGGTGGAGTTGTTGTTCCATAAATTATCGCGGCGCGGCCGGGTAATCCTGGATACTTTGAATCGGGCGCTGGTAATCGTTTTGTTCGGCTTTATGACGGCCCAAAACATCCGGTATGGCCTGCAACTCAAGGCGAGCGGGGAGTTGATGGCGACGTTGCCGGTGCCGGTCTTCTGGATTCCGTATGTGATCGCCGGCGCTTGCGCGGTGGTGGTGCTGGTGATCTTTTATCACCTGCTGAACCCCGGAAAGGCTTTGATCAAGTCTTGAGCCCCATTGAAATCGGCATCATCGGCTGTGTAGCGCTTTTCCTGCTGTTGTTGAGCAGCATGCCGGTGTCGTTTGTCATGCTGGCCGTGGGCACGGTCGGCTTCGCGGTGGTGGTCTCGCCGCAGGCGGCGTTGAACATGGTCTGCGCCGAT
The DNA here is from genome assembly GCA_964650945.1 of uncultured Verrucomicrobiota bacterium. Taxonomy (GTDB): domain Bacteria; phylum Verrucomicrobiota; class Kiritimatiellia; order JAAZAB01; family JAAZAB01; genus JAXGPF01. The sequence goes on from CAZYXU010000005.1 coordinate 54,137, forward strand.
GTTTATAACACCATCTCTTCCTACAGCCTGACGGTGATTCCGCTTTTCGTCTTCATGGGGCAGATTGCCTTCCACGCGGGGATCAGCCGGCGCTTGTTCAACGCCGCCTATCACTGGGTGGGCCACCTGCCCGGCGGGCTGGCCATGGCCACCGTCGGCGCCTGCGCGGGGTTCGGCGCAATTTGCGGCTCCGGGCCGGCGACGGCGGCGACGATGGCGGCGGTGGCCCTGCCGGAAATGAAGCGTTACAATTACGACATGGAATTGGCCACCGGGACGGTGGCCGCCGGCGGGACACTGGGAATGCTGATCCCGCCGAGCGTGGTTTTCATCGTTTACGGCATCATGACGGAGCAATCCATCGGCAAGCTTTTCATGGCCGGCATCATCCCCGGGTTGCTGATTGCCGTCATGTTTTGCGTTGTCATCTGGCTGCAATGCCGCGCGCGGCCGCATTTGGGGCCGCCGGCGCGCGGCATCACCTGGCGGGGGCGCTGGCAATCGCTGCTGGGAGTGCTGGAAACACTGGCGTTGTTTGTGCTGGTGATTGGGGGCATGTTCGGCGGGTGGTTTACGCCGACGGAGGCGGCGGCCATCGGGGCGGCGGGCAGTTTACTCATCGCCATCTGCGGACGTCAGTTGTCGTGGGCGATTTTGGCGCGCTCGCTGCAGGAAACCGCGCGGACTTCCTGCATGGTCATGATCATCGTGGCCGGAGCGGTGATTTTCGGCCGTTTCCTGGCGGTGACGCGCATCCCTTTCGAATTAGCCACCTGGCTGACCTCCCTGCCGGTGGCGCCCTGGATGATTGTCGGCCTGATCGTGATCTTCTACCTGATTTGCGGATGCTTTATTGACGCCCTGGGCCTGGTGATGCTGACCATTCCGATTTTCTACCCGGTGATCCAGTCGTTGCATTACGATTTGATCTGGTTTGGGGTAATCATCGTGGTGGTCACGCAAATGGGGGTAATCTCCCCGCCGGTGGGCGTGAATGTTTATGTGGTCAGCGGCATGGAACGGGATGTGCCCCTGCAAACCGTGTTCAAGGGGGCGTTGCCTTATCTGGCCTGCCTGATCGTGGCGGCGGCGATGCTGGTGGCTTTTCCGCGGTTGTCATTATGGCTGCCATCGTTGATGTAGGGATATTATGAGTTATCTCGGCCTGGATATCGGGACCACTGGCTGCAAGGCGGCGGTTTTTGATGGGCAGGGCAACCGGCAGGCGGCCGCCTACCGGGAATACCCGTTGCTTGCTCCGCAGCCGGGTTGGGCGGAACTGGACCCCAAAGTTGTTCTGAACGCCTGCCTGGCGGTGATTAAGGAGGCGGCGGCCGGCGCCGGCGGGAAGATTTTAGGCTTGGGCGTTTCCTGCCAGGGCGAGGCTTTTACGCCAGTGGCGGCCGATGGCGCATACTTGGGTAACGCGATGGTGTCGTCCGACTCCCGGGCGGCCGGCCTGGTCGGGCCGTGGAGCCGGGAATTCGGCGTGGAAAAACTGTATGAGATCACCGGCCATACCGCGCATCCCATGTTTTCGCTGTTCAAGCTGCTGTGGCTGCGCCGGCAGGCGCCGGATGTTTGGGGACGGATCGGCAAAATCCTCTGTTTTGAGGATTTGCTCGGCTGGCGGCTGGGTCTGAATCCCGCCATGGGCTGGCCGCTGGCCGGCCGTACGATGTTGTTTGACATCCGCCAGCATTGCTGGAGCGCGCCGATTTTGGCGGCGGCGGGATTGGATGCCGGCCAATTCGCCCGGCCGCTGCCTTCGGGCAGCGCGGCGGGAACCATCCCGCGGGATGTGGCGGCCGGCCTCGGTTTGCCGGCGGATGTAGTGGTGGCGACGGGCGGGCATGATCAGCCGTGCGGCGCGCTGGGCGCGGGCGCCGCGCGGCCGGGGTGCTCGATCTACGCTACCGGCACCGTGGAATGCATGTGCCCGGGCTTTGACGCCCCGGTGATGAGCCCGGCGCTGATGCGCAACAACCTGTGCGCCTATGACCACGCCATGCCCGGCATGTATGCCAGCGTGGCCTTCAGCCTGACCGGCGGTAACCTGCTGAAGTGGTTTCGCGATGAATTTTGCGCGCTGGAGCAGGCGCGCGCCCGGGCGGACGGGAGCAATGTCTATGCCTTGATCCTGGAAGGCATGTCCGATCAGCCGTCCGCGCTGCAAGTCCTGCCGTATTTCACGCCGAGCGGCACGCCGTATTTTGACGCGCAGGCGGAGGGCGCCGTGCTGGGGTTACAACTCTCCACCCGCCGCGGGGAAATTTTACGCGCGCTGCTGGAGGGGGTAGCCCTGGAAATGCGCCTGAACCTTGATCTCCTGGAGCAGTCCGGGATGCCGGTGCGCGAATTGCGCGCCATCGGCGGCGGCGCGCGCAGCCGGGTCTGGACGCAATTGAAGGCCGACGTTTTGGACAAGCCGATCACCCCGGTGGCGGAGACGGAAGCCGGCTGCCTGGGCGCCGCCATCCTGGCGTGCGCCGCGCGCACCGGCGCATCGCCGGCGGCGTTGGCCGCGGGCTGGGTTCGGCCCTTGGCGGCGGTCGCGCCCGATCCGGCGCGCGCGGAATTTTATGCGCGCAAGTTTGAAAGTTACAAATTGTTATACCCGGCGTTGAAAGCGTTGCGCGCGGGGCGGTCTTGAAACAGCCGTCCGGCGGCGGCCGCCAAACCTGAATCAATGGAGGACCAACCAGATGCAACCGTCCAAATCAACCTTTGCGGTTTATTTCGGCAATCGCGGATTTTTTCCGGCTTCCCTGCAGATGGCCGCGCGCGCGGAAATGGCCGGCCGCCTGCAGGCGCTGGGACATCAGACCCTGATGCTCGATCCCAAGGCCACGCGCAATGGCGCGGTGGAAACCGCGGCGGAAGGCGCGCGCTACGCGGAGTTCCTGCGCGCGCAGCGCGGCCGGTATGACGGCGTCATCCTCTGCCTGCCGAATTTCGGCGATGAAAACGGCGCCGTGGCGGCCTTGCGCGATGCCGGCGTCCCCATCCTGGCGCAGGCCTATCCCGATGAATTGCACAAGCTGGCTCCCGCCACCAGACGCGACGCGTTTTGCGGCAAGCTTTCCATCATGGATATGTTCCGGCAATCCGCCATCCCGTTCACGGCGTTGCCGCCGCATACCGTGCACCCGGCCGACCGGCGGTTTGCGGAAAACATCGCGTATTTCGACCGCCTCTGCCGGGTGACGGCCGGCCTGCGCCGCATGGTGGTGGGAGCCATCGGCGCGCGCACCACGGCATTCAAGACCGTGCGGATTGACGAAATCGCGCTCCAGCGCCATGGCATCACCGTCGAGACGCTCGATCTAAGCGATATTTTCGCCCGGATGCGTGCGGTCAGTCCAACCTCCAAGCCGTTTGCGGCCAAGGCCCGGACCCTGCGCGGTTACACCGCTTGGCAGGGCGTTCCCAAAAAAGCTTTTACGGAACTGGTGCGCCTGGGCGTGGTCCTGGACGCGGTGATTGCGGAATACCGGATGGATGCCTTCGCGCTGCGCTGCTGGACGGAGATGCAGCAACAGCTCGGCATCTCGCCGTGCGTGCTGTTGGGCGAAATGGGCAGCCGCGGCATCGCCGGCGCCTGCGAGGTGGACGTCGGCAACGCCATTATCATGCGCGCGCTCCAACTCGCAACCGCTGCCCCCGCCGCCTGCCTGGATTGGAACAACAATTACGGCGGCGAGGACGAAAAGTGCATCCTGTTCCATTGCGGTCCGGTGCCGCAGTCCATGATGATTGCCCGGGGCGCCATCCGTGAGCATGCCATCCTCGCCAATGCCGTCGGCCAGGGATGCTCCTATGGATGCAATGTCGGGCGTATCCGGCCGATGCCGTTCACCTATGGCAGCCTGCTGACGGAAAGCGGCGGCTTGCAGGTCTATCTCGGCCAGGGCCGTTTCACCGACGATTCGATTGCGGACGATTTCTTCGGCTGCGCCGGGGTGGCGGAAATTAAAAACCTGCAGACGGTCTTGCAGACCATCGGCTATGCTGGATTCCGGCATCATGTCAGCCTGGCGGAAGGCCATGTAGCGGCGCCGGCGGCCGAAGCCATGCAAAAATATCTCGGATACCAGGTGACGGTGGTGTGATGACTGCGGTCAGCCCGGCATGGGCATTATGCGTTCGGTGCGGTCGCGCAAGTGCTTGACCCGCATTGTGCCGCGCGCACAATCGTCCGGGCCCAGGAAGACTGCTTCGCGGAAGCCCCCCCGGCCCACGCGGCCGAAAAAGGCCTTGGGTTTTTCCGGGTGCAGCGCCAGGTCCACCGTTTGGCCGGCTTGGCGCAAGTGGCGCGCCGCCCGCAACGCCGGCAGGCGTTCGGCCTCGGTCATATAACTCACCGCGCAGGCGATTTCCGGGGGGCCGGCCGGCAATTTGCCGATGTCGGCCAGCAATTCGGCGATGACGACATCGCCAAATCCCAACCCGACCGCCGGCAGGGGCGCGCCGCCCAGGTCGCTCAGCAGCCGGTCGTAACGCCCGCCGCCGAAGATGGCGCGGAATTTATGCGCGCGGTCGAAGGCTTCGAAAACCACCCCGGTATAATATCCCAAGCCGCGAATCACGCCGATGTCGAATTGCATCAGGTCCGCCAGGCCGTAATTATCCAGGAGGCCGAGCAGGGTTTGCAGGTTCGCAACCGCCGGGGAGTCGGCGCCTGCCAGGGCCGCGGCTTCCGCCAGGGTGTGGATATTCATCACCTTCCAGACGGCGGCGATGGCAGCGGCATCCAGCCCGGCTTCCGCCAGCATCCGGTTGATGGCGTCATCGTCCAGTTTGCCCCGCTTGTCCAATGCCAGGAAGGTCGCGGCGTGGCAGTCCGCCGTCACGCCGGCGCGCGCCAGCAGTTCCGACAACAACGCCCGGCTGTTGAGATGGATCACCACGTCCGCCGGGCCCAATCCCAGGCGCCGCAAGGCCTCCGCGGCGCAGGCGATGATCTCCGTTTCCGCTTGCAGCGTGTCGGCGCCGACAATATCCAGATTCCATTGATAATGTTCCCGCTTACGCCCGCGGCTCATGCGTTCATAGCGAAAACATTGCGCAATCGCGAACCATTTTAACGGGAATGACAATGCCCCCTGGCGGGCGGCAATCATGCGGGCCAAGGTAGGGGTCATCTCCGGGCGCAACGCCAGTTCGCGGTCGCTTTTGTCGCGGAAGGCGTAAATCTGATCGACGATTTCCTCGCCGCCCTTGCGCTTCAACAGTTCGAGCGATTCAACAACGCAGGCGTCGTAGGGCAGGAAGCCGAAAAGTTCCGCCGCCGCTCGCCATGCGCCGAAAATCGCCTGACGCGCCGACATGTCCTCCGGGTAAAAATCCCGCATGCCGCGCGGGGCTTCGTAACGCATTGGTTCGGCGCACATGTCAGCTCGGCTGCTCGGTCGCAACGGGCTTCATGACCTTGGCTTTCATCACCCGGCCCATTTTGAATTTCACCACCTTGCGGGTGGGAATGGTGACAACATGGGACGGTTTGTTCGGATTGCGTCCGATGCGCGACTTGCGGATCCGGATTTCGAACACGCCGAAGTTGCGGAACTCTACATTATCGCCCTTGGCCAGGCTTTCAACGATGTAGTCCAAGGTTTTTTGCAGAACCTCCGCCACATCCTGTTGGATCATCCCGGTTTCCTGGGAGATGCGCATAACCAAATCACGCTTTGTCATAGCATTTCTCCTGTGTTGATTTTCACGTGTGTTTTAAAATGTAAGCCGGACACAACTTCCAGCGCAATTTTGCCGGAGAGGCAGGCCTGTGCAAAAACAACTTTAAAAAAAGTCCCCAGACACGCAAATGTTTACAACTTATGGCCTTGCCGGTCAAGGAAAATAAACCATGGAAAAATTCCGAATAAAAATGTTGACTTGCAAGCTCATCTGTTTTATAAATTAATTCGATTAATCGAATCAATATTCCTGAAGGATTGCCGGATATGGAAAATCAAATTGACCATGAGTCCGCCATTCCTAAATATTTGCAGTTGCAAGAAATTCTGGCCGGTAAAATCCAGTCCGGCCAATATAAAGTAGGCGAAAAACTTTCCACCGATGCCGCCTTAAAACAGCTTTACCGTTTGAGCACTTCGACCGTTACCCGGGCTCTATCTGAGTTGGAAGATGCGGGATTTGTCACACGCAAACAAGGCGCCGGCACATTTGTCAAATCCCTGGCGGGCGCTCCAGCACATTCCCTGCCGGGCCAAGCCCGCCGGCGGCGCCTGCTGTTGATTTGCGGCGCGGCGCCGGATTTCGGCCAGGCGCATGAAAATGTCAATTGGTTTATCGGCCATGAAATTTACCGGGGCCTGGTGAATACTTTTGACGGGCGTGTACGGATTGTCCAGCCCGAGGAACTGCCGGAAGAATTGGATGACCTGCCGGCGGAAACGCAAGGTTATGTGGCGGCGGTGAATCGCCGTTCGGCGGTGTTCAAGGCTTTGGGACAACGCAAGACGCCGTATGTGATCATTGATCAGCAGGGGCAAACGGGGCGCGTGTGTGCCAACACGATTAGCTTGGATCATGTGCGCGGCGTGTATGATGCCATGGGTTACCTGTTGGATGAATTGGGGCATCGCGACGTGGCGTTTATCGGGCCCAGGCGGGATGAAGTGACCGTGCAGCATCGCGGCCGATGGTCCGGATACTGCCTGGGCTTGCAAGCCTTTAATTTGCCCTTGCGCGAAGAACTGCTGGTTTATGCCGAGAGCGGCAGCCTGGCGGATGGGTATCGCGCAACCCAAGCATTGTTGGGGCGGGGAGTGAAATTCACGGCGGTTTTCGTGTCAACCGATATCAAGGCTATCGGCGCCATCCGGGCTTTGCGCGATGCCGGGCTGAAAGTGCCGGAAGATGTGTCCGTGATTGGATTTGACGATATACCTGGCGCTGACAAAAACGATCCGCCGTTGACCACGGTGCGCCTGCCGTATTTTGAGGCCGGCGCCGCGGCGGTGAAATTACTGGATACGGCGCCTGACGCCGCCGGCGCGCTACCGGGTCAGGTGCTGGCGTCGCGCCTGGTGGTACGCGCGTCCTGTGCGTCCGTCAAATCCCGTGTTGCAGGTTTAGCCAACCAGAAGTTGCGTTAATCTACCATCTACCATGAAAATCGAAACATTCAAACCTTGGGCGGTGCTCGCCAACGGTCAAACCATGATGCTGGCGGGGCGTGTCAATGCCGTCACGGCTGCGGGCGGTGTCCGTCATGATTTTACAGTGGAAAATGACACCGGCACGCCGTTGAAAATCGCCCGCGTGCGCTTGTTCGAACTGCCGCTCGGTAAAACCGTCAACATCTTCCGGCAGGGATTTTACATGCCTTCGGACCCGGCCGGTTTTTTCGAGTTGACGGCCGGCAAGCCGGCGCCGGCGGCAGGCGGGTGGAAACCGTTAACCCCATGGTGCGACGACAACACTTTCATCAGTCATTCGATGGCGGTTGTGCGGCGTAGCGGACGGCCTTTACTGACGGCCGGGTTTGTCAGTTTTGACCGGTTCGAAGGTCTTTTTACTTTCGATACGCACGGCCAGACCATCCGGATGGCGGCCTGGTGCCTCATGGAGAATATTATCCTTCCGCCCGGGGGCGTCTGCCGCCTGGAGTCTTTATGGATGCTGGAAAACCGCGATTTTAACCGCGGCATGACGGCCTATGCCGATTACGTCGGGCGGATCAACCATGCCCGCGTTCGATTCGCACCTGTCACCGGCTGGGTGGATTGGCAATATTACCGCGAGGAAAAAAACGAGCGCGACATTCTGCGCTCGGTGCGCGCCATGCAATTTCTGAAAAAGCGCGGCTATCCCTTGAAATATGTGATTATTGACGGCGGTTGGTGCGCTTACGCCTCGGAATGGATGAAGCCCTGCGCCAAATTTCCGGATATGCCGGGGTTGTGCCGGGAAATCCGGCGGGCCGGATTCGTGCCCGGCCTCTGGCTGGCGCCGTATCTCACCAATGTCAAAACCGAGGTGGCGCGCCGGCATCCGGACTGGATGGTGATTGACGGTAAAACCGGAAAACCGCTGTTCAAGGAAAAGTCCAATGTCGGCGCCTGCCATATGCTGGATTATACCGTGCCGGCGGCGCTGGATTGGCTGCGGAAAATTGTCCGGACGATGGTGCGGGATTGGGGGGTGGGGTATATCAAACTGGATGGACCTTGCCTGGGGCATTATCTTGGAGGCCGGTTCCATAAGCCGGGTGTGACGGCCATTGAGCAGGTGCGCCGATCGTTGCAAGCAATCCGGGATGAATGCGGCGCCCGGGTGATTGTGGAGGGCGAGGGGATTTACGGGCCGTCCATCGGCTATGTGGATATTCAGCGCACTACGCAGGACACCAGCACCCAATGGCATATCCTCGAAAACGGGCGTCCGTTGTTGAAGGAAAATCTGAAAAACGATCTGCTCAGCGGATTCCTGCACGGAAGGTTTTTCCATAACCACCGGGAAAACGTGGTGCTGCGCGATTTCCTTTCGCCGTTCCACGCCGGCACGGCTAAAAATCCCGCCGCCCGGGATGCGATTCTGACCGAGAATCAATTGCTCACCCAGGTTTCCGCCACGGCGCTTGCCGGCGGCGCCATGCTGCTGAGCGATCCGGTGGAATTGCTGCTCCGCAGCCCCGGCCGCTTGGCGTTAATCAGCCGGTTCCTCCCGCATTTTGAAAAACAGCCGGCCGCCCGGCCGCTGGATGTGTTCCAGGATGGCCGGCAGCCTTGCATTTACCATTTGCCGGTGGAGCGGGAATTCGAATCCTGGCATGTGGTCGGGGTGTTTAACTGGAACGATGCTCCGGCCGATTATTCCGTGCCATTAATGAAAATCACCGGCGGCGGGGCCTGGCATGCCTTCGACTACTGGAATGAGGAATATCTGGGCGCTTTTGGCCGGCAAATAGCCGTATGCAATGTTCCCGCGCATGGCTGTAAAATCCTGGCCTTGCGGCGCAAACTCAAGCGTCCGCAACTGATCGGGACGAACCTGCATATTCTGCAAGGCGCGGTGGAGATTGACGCCATGGAATATCTGCCTGATTCAAAAACATTGCGGTTGACAATCAATCATTTCGATCAGCATGAACGCCGGCTGTTTATCTGGCGGCCGGCATCCTTCCGCAAGGTGCGTGTTAAAAGCAATGCGAAGGACTGGCTGGTGGATGCCCGCCGGCGCGATATCTTGACCATCCAGTATAACGGGCGGATGGGTAAAAATGGTTGCTCCCCGACGGGGTTTGATCTGCGGTTCAGCGAAATAAAATAATGATTATTGAAATTATCACCAAATTCGACGGCGCCAGCCCTTATACCGATGCCGGCGTCAAACGTGAATCGGAAAATTGCGCCGTGGTTCTGCCCAGCCTGCGCCGGATGCCTGGCCGCAGCGAGGAGGCGCCCGGCGCCGGCAGCCGGTTCAATATCCGGTTGCATAATCAGTCCGGTGTAGCGCAGCGATTCACCGTGATTGCCGATTGGGAGACGCCGGCGCGCGTTAGCGGCCACGACCTTGGCTATTTGAGAACAGAAAACGGAGGCGACTGGCGGATGATTCCGGGCTTCCGACGCGGCGAAACCTGCGTTGAATATCGGCTGGAATTGCCGCCGGCAATAACCGAACTGGGTTTGTTTCCGGAATTCAATTATGGCGCCTGCGCCAAATTCGTCGCGGATTGCCAGTCCCGCGGCATCGTTGTCGAAATCATCGGCCAGAGCCGGCAAAAGCGCGATATCTGGATGATGTCCCTGCCGGCGCCCAGTCAATTGGCGATGCCGTTTTTCATCCAGGCGCGCGACCATGCCTATGAATCTGCCGGATCGTTCTGCGTGCTGGGCATTGTTGATTTCCTGCTGGGCGATTCGGCGCTGGCGCAATACTTGCGGAGCAAGTTCCATGTTTACATCGTGCCGATGACCAATCCGGACGGTGTGCATGACGGCATGAGCCGGCTGACCTGGGAGCAGGGCGCCGACATGAACCGGATCAACACCGTCCCGGACGCTGCGCATGACGCCCTGCAGGCGGCGATTGACCGCGTGCGCCCGATAGTGCACATGAACATCCATAACTGGATCAATAAATTCGTGGATGGATTGCTGGCCAACGATCAGCCGGTAGCGGAAAAAATCCTGGCGCACATGCCGGCCGACAGCGCGCATCACAAGCGCTGGAAGGTGGAAACCACCGCGGATTTCATCAAGGCGGCCGGCTGGGAAAATCTTTCGGCGGAAGCAGTGCGCGAGAAACGCCGCGCCAGTTGGTCATGGAAAAATTACTGCCAGGAAAAATTCGGCGCCATCGGCGTCAATTTCGAATTTCCCTGGTTCGGACTGGACTCTGCTGCCATGCGCGCCAAGGGTGTGCGCGCGTTTACCGCCCTGGCGCTGGCAGCGGTGGAGGAAAAGCGCATATAAATTGTCGGTGGGTGGCCAATTCCTGGCGAGGTCATCAGAAAGGATAGGAGCAATGCAATCCGGTGATAAAAAAAACCTGAAGATATCCGCGATGCTGGCGGCCATAGGCTGGGCATTGGCCGTTTCGGCCATGGCCGCCGGGAATCCGAAGGAGGCTGTTGCAATAGACGTCTTGGGATCGCGCCCGGTTGATCCGCGCGCCTGGACGGAACTGGATATCGTCCCCATGCCGAAGGAAATCCGCCTGACGGACAACGACCTCGTCCTTGACACGGGAAAGGCGGCGCTGGTCATCGGCGCGGATGCCTGCGAGCAGTCCAAAATCGGCGCGGACTGGATTAATCAGCGGTTGAAGGAAGTCGGCGGCAAGTCGGTTTTGCCTGTAATCAGCGGCGGAGAACTGCCGGCGAACAAGACGGCCATCATTATCGGCACGGTGGACGACAATCCGCTGATCGCGCGGGCCGTGGCGGAAAAAACCGTCAATGTAAGCGCAAACAATCCGGGCGAGCGGGGCTATGAAATCCGCCGGTCGGCGGACGGCCGAAAAATCTTTCTGGCCGGGGTGGACAATATCGGCGCTTTATACGCCTGCGTGACGTTTGGCGAGTTGCTGCAAAGCGGCGCCGGTGGCGGCAGCGCCGCCTGGCGCG
>CAZYXU010000006.1:0-59541 GCA_964650945.1 uncultured Verrucomicrobiota bacterium
CAGAAAGCCGATACGGAAGAAAATCCGCAGGAATCCGCGGCTTCCTTCACCTCCAGGTCGGATTCTGCCAGCAGCATGGCCGCGCGGTTGATGCGCAACTGCCGGATGGTCCGCCCCAAGGAACGCCCCACGGCTGACTGGAAAACCTGGCACAAACGCGTGGGGGATACGCCCGCATGCCGCGCCACATCCTGGATGAGAATCGGCTGATCCATATGCTCCAACAGGTAAGTTTGCGCCTTTTTAATCAGGATCAGATCGCCGTGATTGCCGTTCGGCGTGCCCGTCCCGAGATACAATCGCCGCTGGCGCTCCGCCAGGCTCGTCAGCAACAGCCATAACGTCACCGTCACCCGTCCGCAGCTTAAGACCGTGGCAAAGCCGGGCTCGATACCGTTGGCCTCGTTAAACCCCTCGAAATAATCCGTTAATATCTGGCGCAAATACCCCCACTCCGTCATTTGCAGCGGCATAGGGCCATGTTGCGCGAAGGATGCCAGCATGTTGGCCTGCAAATCGAAGCCGATAAAAAGCCACACTAACTCATCCTGCCGCGATTTCGCATAGTGATGAAACTGGTCCGGCCGGATCACCAGGGATTCGCCCGGATGAAATTTCATGACCACGCCATCCAGGATGATTTCACCGGCGCCGCGCAAATTCACAATCATCACATGCTTGACCAAATTCAGGTTGGGCGCCGCCTCGGCGCCGTAACCGATCCGGGTTCGGACAAAGATTCGGATCCCGCGCGGCAGGTCCATCTCCGGAAACGTTACCCCGATATTGTGGCGCGACGGCTCCACCAGCCGCACAGCCATCCGCGCAAGGTCCGCGGGGGGAGACAAAGCCGGCCGGGATTTACGTTGCTTTTTCATGAAATTGCCACCCGCCTTGATTGCCAAAGCGCATCATTCCGCCAGCTCCGCCAGGCTGGCGCGAAATTCCCGTAACACATCGCGATTGGTTACTTTCGGATTTTTCAGCGCCTGGTCCACACGCTGCATCAATGCCCGGTAACGCGGCCGCCGCCAGTCGGAACATCCCGACAAAGCCGCCTCCTGCGGCAGCACACGCCGGCCTTTGCCATCGTCCAGCGGCGGCAGGATCGACCCCAATGCTTCAAATATTTCGTTTACCGCCGGATTCGCCGCCGGGCCGAACAGATGCGCCGCCAGCTTACCGGCGTAACCCGACAAGTCCCTGATCGGCCGATGATGCCACAGCCGATTGCCGAAAAATGCCAGAGATACAGGCATTGAACGGGTATAATGTTCATGCCACCCCCAGGCGCACATCGTCCCCCCCAGCACTTTCTCACGCAGCGCGGACGGCAGCGGCGGCCGCCGATCCGGCCGCCAGGTTGCCAAACGCGCATCGGACATGAATCCATCCAGATAGGCCTCGGGATAATGGGAATTGATTACATCAAATCCGGCCCTGGCGATCTTGGCGAAGCTGCAGCCATGCCGCGGCCCGATCGGCCAGGCTTTGTCGGCAATGCGCCAGTATTGCAAGATAATGTCGCGCGGCAAATCCACCGGCTTGGCAATGTCAATATAATCATTCCACATGATCATGCGTTTGCCGTGCGCGGCGACCAAGCGCCGCATGCGGCGCATGGCATCATAAAACAACGCATGCACGTTCGAGTAGCCTTTGCGCCGCATCACCTCCCCGCAGACGGAACACCGGTCCCAGGAGCGCTTGGCCAGCGGCACGATGGGGCAATCAATTTCATCAGCTCCGACATGCAGGAAAGGCGCCGGAAACAAAGGCGCCACCGTGTCAATGATTTCGTTAAACAATTTGTAGGTTTTGGGATTGCCGACGCACACGATGGACTCCGAGGGGCGTTTGCCGCTGCTGGTAGTCGCCGCGACGCCGGTGTTGCACATCAATTCCGGATAGGTCTTAAGGATCGGAATGCAATGGCTGGGAAATTCGATTTCCGGGATAATCATGATGTGGCGTTCCGCGGCATAGCGCACCATGGCGCGGATGTCGGCATGGCTGTAAACCCCGGCATATTCCCGCTCCACCCGCGCGACTTCTTCGAAGGAATGGGGATGCACGGTGATCGGGCCGCAACACTGGAAATTATACATCCGGCGGTTCACTAAGGGATGCCGGGGCAGCTCGATGGTAAACTGCTCGTTATCGGTAAAATGCACGTGCAGCACATTCATCCGATTCTCCGCCATCCAATCCAGATAGCGCAGGATGCGCGGCATGGGGATGAATTTACGCGCCGGATCGATCATGAATCCGCGCCAAACGGAATCCGGCCAATCATGCCACTCGCCGCAGGCCAGTCCCCACCCGCCGGCGCGGCGTTCCAGCCGACGAATCAGGGCGTCCACCCCGTAATAGAGCCCCGCGGCGCCGGCAGATTCCAGCCAAACGCCGACATGATCAACGCGCAAAACAAAACCTTCCGGATGGGAATTCACGGCGGACAAGTCCATGCGCAGATTTAATCGTATGGTCACATTTTTTCCGTCGATTTTTGCGGCGCCGACATTGCAGCCAAAATCATTTTTCAGCCGTCCGGCCATGCGTTGCGCCTCCGCGGCGGCGGACTTGGAACCAGGCATCACGGTTACCCGGCGTCCGGTCAGCGGCACAAATCCTTCAGCAGCAACGGCATATTTCGGCGTAAAATGCGATTGAACGGACATGATTACTCCCTTTGCCCTTTATTTCCATTTTGCAGACAATGCCGCGATAACATCGGCTCAGCACAGCTTCGCCCTCCCGTATTTAGCATTAAACCTGAACCACAAAACGTTTTTCAAATGGACCTTTTTGCGTTGTTCTGATCCGGCCGATTTCAATTTCCGCGGTAATGCCGGCCGGCACCTGCAAGCGGATCTCCGCCTGGCCGCCGGCAATCCGCCATCCGGCTTCGATGATGCCATGCGGCGTCGGCACCTGCCCGCCAACCCGATCTGTCAGCGCCAAGACCGGCGCAAAACGCATGCGCCTCCAGGCCATATCCGTCTGGGTGACGCCCAGCAGAATGTTGAAAAAGTGGACGATCGGATGCGCGCTCCAGGCATGGCACCGGCTGCCGCCTTCGTTGGGCCGGGTCCACCAGTGTTCCAGCGTCGCGGTTTCTCCCCGTGCAACGTTCATCTCGCCCCACAGCCGGTCAATACATTCCAGCACCGGACGGTTGTACCCGGCTTTTTTCATGGCCTCGAAAACGTAAAACATCCCCATGCCGATGTTGGGCGTGTCGGTCCCAATCGCCCCGGCGCACATCTCCGCCAGGCGCCGGCCAAAAATATGATTGTTTTCCGGCATGATATCCGTCAGGACCGCAAACGCATCGCACAAAACTCCGGGGTCGGCCAGGGGCTTGCCGGACCGGTCCAGCCCGCCGTAAAAAGCGCGCGCCTGGCGGTCAAACAAGCCTGCACGCAAGGCGCGGGCGATGGCCGCGGCCCGGCGCCGGTATTCTTGAGCCAGACCGGCCTTGGCGGCGGCGCCATATAATTTTGCCAGGTCCTGCAGCGCCTTGAGATAAAACATGTTATACAGCGTGGAAACCGGCCCGCGGCAGACGGGCGAAGAGTCCAGCAACAACAACCAGCGGTCATCCGTGCGCAGCAGGCCGCGCTTGGCGTCCAGGAATGATGGATAATAGGCCATGATGCTTTCGATCTCCGGCGCCAGTTGCCGGAAGAGGCGGATGTCGCCCGTCCGCCAGCAATACTCCCAATGCGACCAAATCCACGAAAGGGTGTAATCCGGCATGACCCAATTGAACAACGGCGCCGGCGCCAGGCCATACAATACCCCCGCCGGGCTTTTATGCCGCGCCATGATTTCAATGCCGCGGCGGAAGAGCCGGTTGTCATTCGACAAATAATGCGTGGCAAACGATTGGACATGCGCGTCGCCCCACCACATGGCTTGCTCATACGACGGGCAGTCCATGTAGGCGTCCGTCATGCAGCATTGCTGGGACCGGTAACAGCTCTCAAAAATCCTGTTGAGCCGCGCGGAAGAGGTTTTGAAATTTGCAATTCCAGTCAGGGGATAGCCGACAGAGCGTACGCCCAGGCGCAGCTCCAGCCGGGGCGCCGGCCCCCGGACGGTCACCACCAGGTAACGGAATCCCCAATAATGGAAGTTTTCATAATGCGTGGCGCCTTTGGCCAGGATGATACGCACGGCCACCGCCGGCGCGCGCCCCAAATGTTTGTCCGGGTCGAAAACCTGCGGGGCGCCGGCCTTGAGGCGCTCGGTGGCAATGCAATCGAAGATCTCCCCGCCGCGCCCGCCAGCCGCAGCCAACCGCACACAGCCGGTAACCTCCACCCCGAAATCCACGACATACGAGCAAAATGCCTGCGCCGGCAGCGGCGGCGTGATTATTTTGGCTGACTGGCGCGCGCCCCCCGTCTGTTCCACGCGCCGCCATGCGCGCCGTTCGGCCAGGTAGTTCCGCACCACGCATTCCATGGGCGGCCGGCTACGGCCGGCCGCCCGCAGGACGACGGCCGCCGGCGCGGCCAAGGCCTCGCGCAAGAGCGGAATGCCGCGTTCGCTGAAATTAGGCCAGGGATCAACCCCGCTCTTGTAGGGGAAGGGCTTATCCCAGCGACCGTCGTCATAACCAATGCTGTGCCAGGCATCGTCGCGCCGCGCGTCAAAATGCTCCTGAAACTCCATCTGCGCCGAAAGCCGGGAGAGATTCCGCAGATGCCCCGGTGACCGCCGCGCGCGCCACTCCGGACCGGTGGCCAAATCCACGCCACCCGCCCGGCCGGCCAATATGAAACCCGCCCACCCTTGATGCAAGTACTTGCAGGTATGCACGCCGGGATTATACGCCAGCGCCGCAACCACATTTTTGCCGCGCCGCAGGAACGGCGCGATATCCACCCGGTCGAACGGCCATGCAATCTGCCATCCCCGCGCCGGCCCGCGGCAAACATAACGGCCATTAACGAACAACTGGTAAGCGGCATCGGCGGTGACGCATATTTCCGCGCGTCCCGGCTGCTTTTTTAAAGTAAATGTCCGGCGAAAATGCACGAACACATTGATCAAATCCATGCAGGGCAATCCCGCCCAGATCCACTGCGATTTTTCAAATGACACGTTTTTAATTCCCATCCATCACCAAGTCAAAACAACTACAGATTTTTGGCAGAACCATTACTGACCGGAACCGGATTTTGGCAAAACCATTTATGGGCAGAACCATTACTGAACTGGGAAAAGCTATTTTTGAAATACATGCATGATTCACATGCAAGACCGCGTTACAGCTAATCCTTTATCAGCCAATGGTTCTGCCAGCTCTTCTTTCTTCTCCGCTAATGGTTCTGCCATAAAATGGTTCTGCCATTATAATACAACCTATTCATCCTCTTCCATGCATCAGTAGCGTATCGGTGTTCAAAATTCTTCCTGCATGCGCTGGCAATAATATTGAACCAACCCGAATTTGGCGTCCGGCGGAATCCGATGGTCCGGGCAGGGCAGATAGCCGCCCAGCGCCACCAGCGGTTTCAGGCGCTCGATTTCCGCATCCACGGCCTGCCGGTCCAGTGCAAACACCGTTTTATTCATCCCGCCCACCCCGCGCAATGCGCGTCCGTAACGCTCCCGCCACGGTTTAATGGACGCATTCCATGTGCCCACCTCGATCGGGAACATGGTGTTGACCCCATTTTCCAGCCAGGTTGGAATCAGGGCGTCAATCATGCCGTCGCAATCCAGCGAAACGAGTTCAATGCCATGTTCGAGGAGCAAATCGGTGATGCGTTTGTAATGCGGACCGATCCTCTCCGCGAACACCCGCGGTGAAATCAGCGGGCCGTTTTTAAAACAGATGTCCTCCCAGAAATGGGCATAATCGAATTTTACGCCGGCCGCCAGGGCCGTTTTGACACATTTAAAGCAGAGATTGGCGATGGTGGCGACGATTTCGTTAAACAACTCTTCATCATCCACTTGCAGATACGCCAGGTTTTCCACACCCAAATAATTCCGCATCACGCCAATCAACGATCCGCAATGCAGTCCATAAAGACAATCCTTCGGCGCCTTGCGCAATTTTTCCACGGCATCGGCGAACGGGATTTTTCCGGCGGATTCTCCGCCGGCCGGCCGGCGATTTACCCGGTCCGGGTGAAATTGGAGGCGCGGCAAATACTCCTTTTCCCATGAGGCGCGATCCTTGAGCAGATGATCCACCTCGGCGGGAATGGAAACCACGCCTTCGCAACCGCGCACCACCACTCCCTGCGGATTCAAGACATCGTAACTGCCATCCGGATGTTTGCGCAACACCTTGCGTTCAAATGGCGGGGCCAGTCCGATATCTGGATTCAAAAGGGTATCATCAGCATAACCGCAATCAAAACCCAGATATTTTGCCAGTTCCGCGCTGGTGCGTTTGGCGTAATACAAGTCCCGGCATTCCGCCGTCATCTCGCCATTGCGTTCCCACTTTTTCCAGGTTTCACCCCAGAAGCCGAAGTGGACCACGGGCAGCCGGTCAAACGGCTGATAATTCAGGCAGGCCAGAATGCGTTCGCGATTATTCATGCAATTTTTAGCCCGGCGGCAGGGGTTTCCCCAGCGCTTCTTCGTAAACGGCGATCACATTTTCCACGGGGGTATCCGGCTGGATGCAATGGGCGGGGGCAAAGATGTAGCCGCCGCCCGGCGCGATGACATCCAGCCGGTGGCGGGCCTCGGCCCGGCATTCCGCCACCGAGCCGAAAGGCAGGGTTTGCTGGGTGCTGATCAAGCCGCAAAAAGCCAGTTTGCCGCGGCACAGCGCGCGCCATTTTTCCAGGGGTTGCATGCCCGGCGGTTCCGGTTGCATGGCATCGAGCACATCCAGTCCCATCTCGATGAACGCCGGCATGATTTCATGCGTATCGCCGCAGGAATGCAGCATGGCCTTGGCGCCGAAAGCATGCGCCAGGTCGATGAATTTCTGCAAATGCGGCCGGAAAATTTCATCGAAATCCTTTTTGGAAAACATCCGTCCGTTCTGGTTCCCGCAATCCTCTCCCAGCCGGACGATGTCAATCCGTCCGCCGGCAGCCTCCAGCGAACGCTTGATTGTCTCGTATTTCACCGCCACGTATTTATCAATAATTGCCAATCCAACTTCGTCGCGGGCGGCGATATCCATCATCACTTGCTCCATGCCGCGCAACCGCGAGAGCCCATTGAGGATATCCGGCGTGCCTTCCCCGCCCACGCAAATCGCAAAAGGCGCATGTTTTTCGCACTTCCCCGTCAAGGCGGCATAATCGTAATCATCCGGATTGCCCCACGGCCAATCGGCGATATCCCGCATGGTTTGAATTTGGGCCATGGGAAAAGAAACATGCTCAACGTAAGTGGCGCCGGTGGCCGTGGTAATCTTGCGCGTGGCGCCTTCGAGGTTGAACCGCACGGCCCCCGCCGGTTTGGGCCGGCGCTGGCTGGCGGGTTTCAAGTCCGCATTCACGCGCCGGAAATCCACTCCCAAGGCCTCCGATACACTGCACCCGCCGAAATATGCGGTCAATTTTTCACCCATTTCCGGCGTCAGATAAGTCTCAATCGGCACACGATCCGGACGGCCCCAGGCCAGGGCGCATTGCACCCGTTCTTTCGATGTCATACACTCATTCCTTTTTTTTATCTTTCCCATCGACAAATTTTACCGGAACCCGAAAATCGTCCCGCGCAGGATATGCTCGTAGCAACCCAAGTCCACCCGTCGGGACAGGCGGTCCAGCCGCGGCCGCCCATCCAAATCCACCGCGCCGGGCAGGAGCGCCCATGCCTGCTCAAATCCAGCGTTGACGCCGGGCGAGCCGGAGGTCAAACGAAAATCGCCGGTTTCCCAGCCCGCGAATGCCGGATCGTTGGTCGTCACATTCACCAGCGCGCCGGCCAGGCTCAGGTGGTTGGTGGGCGTCACACAGCAATATCCCAGGGCATATTCAGCATTGTTGGTCCGGATATTTTCATCAACCGGCGCGCTGTTGTGATATGCAATCGTATTGGTCATCGTCGCGTTGGTCGAATCATGAAACCAGACACCCCCGGCATAATTTGTCGCAACATTCGCCGCCACCGTGCAGTTCTCCAGGCGGACGGCCTTGTTGGTGCCGCAACTGCGGACATAAACGCCACCGCCGATCAAAGATTGATTGCTGGCAACCAGGCAATTGCGCAAAATTAACTCGTCAGCCTCATCATAAGAGTAGGTGGCATAGATACGGCGCAGATACATCCCGCCGGCGGTGCAACCGTCCGCTGCATTATTGGCGATAATGCAATTTTCGAAACGGCCCGGCGCGTCCCAGTAAACCCCGGCGCCGCCCACCTGCCCGGGATTGGAACTGGATGCAATCACCCGGTTGCCGGAAATGTCACAATGGGTCACCAAGACCTGTGCGTTCGTGTAAGCGGGCGAAGCAATGTAGGAGTACACCCCGCCGCCGAAAGATGTGGCAACATTGTCAATCACGGCGCAATTGCTGACCAAGACCCCGCCCAATCCCA
Organism: uncultured Verrucomicrobiota bacterium; assembly: GCA_964650945.1. GTDB lineage: Bacteria > Verrucomicrobiota > Kiritimatiellia > JAAZAB01 > JAAZAB01 > JAXGPF01. The sequence continues at coordinate 8,536 of CAZYXU010000006.1, forward strand.
GACTGGAGTCCACCCAGATGAACACCCCGCCGCCGCTGACTGAAGCCGTGTTGCCCGAAACCGTGTTATGCGCAAGAATCGAACCCTGACGAATGCCATACAGCAACACCCCCCCGCCGTAACTGTAGGAGAACGGCACGGTCAGATTGTTGACAATGGTGTTGCTGATCAAATTCGCCCAGCGGTATCCCAGCGCGCCGCCGCCGCTGTTGGCTTGATTGTTACTGATCACGCAGCCGATCACATGGCACCGGCCATCCGCCCCATCGCCCCGGACATAAACACCGCCGCCGCCGGCGTAAACGCCGGTTGACAGGTTGGTATTGCATGCCAGCGTGGAATTGCGCAACGTGCCTCCCCCGCCGGCGATATAAACGCCGCCGCCGCGTGCGCCGGCTTCGTTGGTGACGACGTTCTGCTCGATGATGCAATTTTCGACATAAGCGTTTACGCTGCCCAGGTACACCCCGCCGCCATACTGGTTGGCCAGATTATTCACGACATGGCAATTCGACAAGGTGCCGCCGCTGTTAATCAGGACAGCGCCACCGCCATAATCCAGATAATTCCCTTGGCCATTGCCATTACGAAGGGTAAACCCGCTAGCTCGCGCGGCGGCATTGTTCAGGGAGAGGCAGCGCGCAACGCCCTGCCCGTCAATAATCGTGTTCACCGGATCTAAGGCGCCGACATTCCAACTCATCAATGTGATGCCGCTGGTTATGACGATATTGGTAACCACATTATACGTGCCGGTGGCCACCAGTACCGTGCCGCTGACGCCTGCCTTGGCAACGCCGTTGCTGATGGTCTTGACGGCATTGGTCCAGTCGTCTAAACCCGTGCGCGCGTCATCCCCGGTGTTGCCGTCCACGTAAACCGTCTGGGCGGACAGCGCGGACACGTTTAACGCCAGAATCAGCGCCAAGCCCGTACAGCCACCCCTGCCCGACCACATCCGCCGCAATCCCGCAACCGATCCGTTATTTGCATGCATCTTGGCCTCCTCTTATTTTCCCCGCAAAAGCAGGCAGCCGCCCAGCAGACCGGCCGGCGTGTTGGTTGTGTCATACCCGAAATAATGCCGGCGCAAAACGTTGCCGAAGGTGTTGACCACGTCTATCTCCAGCCGATTTTCCCCGCAATGCAGGCTCGGGGTGATCTCGAACAGATATGGCGTCCAGGGGCGGACGCCGCAACTCTGCCCGTTGACACGGACTTCCGCCAGATCGCGCATTGCCGGCAGTTTAATCCAGGCGCGCGTTTTTGGCAACTCCCAATGAAAAACAGCCTTGTAACGCCCGCGGCCGGCGAAGGCGGGGAAGCCCTGTTCCGTCCAGGAGCCGTCCCGCAACGGACACGGCCGCCCCCATTGTCGAATGCGGCCGGCGCCGGTCACCACAAAATCCCCCGCCAACACCGCGGGCATGGGATATAAGCCTTTCAGCATCCCAGTCTCGCGGCCGCGGCCAATCTCCTGCGACAAAAACGGCGAAGGCGCCACCCGCAGCACCAGGCAATTGCGGCCCGGCCGGACCAGCGGCGCCAAGTCAAAGCACAGGTTGACCGGGTCCCAAAGCTGCCGCCGGCCCAGCGGGGCGGCCGCCCTTCCATTAACAAAGAGACGGCAGTCCGTCCCGCCGTCCTGGTATAACAACAGCCGACTGGGCGTTCCTGCCACCGTCAAATCCGCGCGCAGCCAGTAGGCCGCCATGAGGTCCGACGCCAGTGTCATGCGCGCGCGATCGTTGGAGAGTTTTTCCCACGGCACCGCCGAACCGCCGGCCGCCCAGCCGCGCGCCAGGCCGGCATCGGCAAAATCCAGGGCGATGCGCGGCGCCAGCGGCAACAGGTTATCCGACTGCGTCTCAAACTGCCAGGGGCCGGCAATGCGCGTTTCCACAACCTCCGTCGGGAAATGCGCGGCGGGTATCCGCGGAGCCGTGCGGCCGGGGCGGAACACCAGTAATTTGGATTCCCATGGCTCCAACCGGAAGATCGGCCCGCCATTTTGGATTTCCCCTGAAAACGGGCGGATGGCGCCGGTATCCGGATTCCACTCCGCGCAAGCGCCGGCCGGCGGCTGGATCACGGTGATGCCGGCCGCCGTTTGCGCGTGATTGATGACGAAGACAGCCTGGCCATCCCGCAGTTCGCGCCGCACCACCTGTAATTTGTCCGGCTGATCGCTGCGCACTTGCACGCGCGCCGGCGCCAAACCGGCCAGCGCCGCCGTCAGGCGATCGGCCCAGTTCGGCTTATCCGTCCCCGGCAGGCGCAGGATGTTCGGCTGGCGCCAGGCGCGGGCGGGGATGGCGCGCGTGGCGCCGCCGCCCGCACGGTAACGCGGCGCCGGGCCGATTACGATGATCCGCCCGCCCACGCGGCGGAATTTCATCATGACGTCGAACGCCGCCGCATCCATGACATCCACGGCCGGCAGCACCAGCGTCCGGCAGCGGCAATCGCCCGCCCGCAGTTCGGCATTCCGCACGGCCGCCGTCCGCAGCGCCTCCTCGAACATGAATTCAAACTCGCAATTATCCAAAGCCAGGCGTTTTACCGCTAACATCAGCGTGCGCTGCGTCCGTGTAAAACGCGCGGCGGCGCCTGTTGGGGCGGCGGCGGGGTCGGCCCCGCCATTGCGCGTCAGCGCGGCCCAGGTGGCTGTCGTGGGATACAAGACGGCCACGCGGGCGGGCGACTTTCCGGCGCTCATGACCAGCGCCAGGCGGCCCACCCGCCCGGCATAAAGACGATACCATGGCCACCAGGGCGCGGACATGCTGCGGCCGGCCATGCCGCGGATGTCTTTCACCGAAAACGGGATGCCGTTGTCGTTGATCAGCGTGACGCCCATCGCGCACAGCCAGTCGGCCAGGTGTTTTAAATCACCCAGGGTGACCGACCAGTTCGATACGCCGTTGGCCTCGCAGAGCACGCGGCGCGCGCCGGTAGCGCGCGCGGTTGAAACCAGAATTTTAGCGGCGATAATGTGTCCGAGGGCTTGCCGTTCGCCATCTGGCTCACGGCCGGCCCGGGCGCACGGCGGCGGCGGGTCATAGGGTGTTTCCGTCCGTAAAATATCCAATCCCGGCACATGCATGTGGCGCGCGGACATAAACAGGTCGCCGTTCATCGCCGCCGATCCCTGCAGCGTTTCCTCCCCGGCGAAGTGGCCGGTATAGATCAAATTGCGGCGGGCGCACCAGCGCGCATATTGACGGCTGAAATTTTCGGCAAACAAACGGGAAACCAGCCGCCAGTAGTCCACGCGGGTCCGGCGGAAATCGCCGATGTCCACCGCCAATTCCACCAGCCGGCCGGCCAGGTCATAGCCGTAGGTTTTCTCGAACAAGGCAAACAGTTCCGGCGTGTATGGCAGCGATGCCCCCGCCTTGCCGTGGAACCCATAGGCCAGGCCCGGCTCATCGGTGAACACGCCGGCGACAACCTTGCCGTAGTAATCCGCGAGGCGGGAGTCATACCCGTCAAACGTCCGCCGCAAAAACGCCGCCACGGCCTGGGGATTCAGGACATCGATGTAGCCGCCCTGGTGCGTGGCCCAACGTGTGCCAAACGAGAAGGCCAGCGGCATCTGCGCGCGGACCTGCGTGAAAAAATGCAGCGTCACCTCCCGCGCGCCGCGGTTGCGCCAGTGCAGCCGGTAAACATTGCCCGGCGCCCGCCGGCTGCCTGCCGGCGCGGGGGCAACGTCAAGTTCGAAATCATCCACCACCGCCAGGCGTCCGGCCTGCTCCCGGAAAACACGCGGCGGCGCATCGGCGTACAATTCCTCCCCCCGTCTTTCGAATTCCGGCTGGGTCAGCCAGGCCGGGCGCAATTGAATGGTAAAGCGCGCGCCGGCGCGTACGGCGAAGGCATTGTGCAGCAGCGCCGTCCGGTTGTATTCCGGATGTTCCTGCAGCACCCGGCCGCCGCAGGCGCCGCTGGGGCAATGGAACTCATCGTAGATCCAGAGCTGCATTTTCTGTTCCGCGCACACATCGGCGGCATGCCGCATCATCGCGTACCACTCGTCCTGGCCATAAGGCAAATCCAACCCGTAGATGGGCATGGGCATGACGGCCATGATCTCCTGCCTGCGCATCGCGATAATCTGGGCGCGGATGTCTTTTTTTCCGGTCGGATCGCCATTCCAGAACCAGAAAGGCAGGGGACGGAAAGCCGCCGGCGCGCGCCGGAATTCACGCGCCAATGCATCCAACCGCTCCGGCGCCGCCATTTTTGCGAAGAGCTTTTGCATAAACACGCGTCTTTGCGGCAGTTTATTCACCGCCCACGGTAAACGACGTCGAATGCCGCGCCGTCACGCCGCGCGTATCCTCCGCCGTCACCGTCAGCGCATAGCAGCCGGCCGGCCATGCCGCCGCGTCCAGTTCCAGTTCTCCCGGCGCCGGCGCCCGCGCCCCCTCGTAGAGCGTTTTCTCCGCCTGCTCCAGGTTACCCGCCGCCACCGTCACGCGCCGCAGTTCCAGCGGCGGCATGGCCTCCACCAGGATTTCCACCGGTATTTTTTCGTCCGGCCGCAAAACATTCACATGCCGCGTGGAAAACTTTCCGCCGATCCGCGGAACGGCCAGCCCCGGCTTGACAAACCGGATCCGCGGGAGAGTCTCGCGCGGCAGCGGCACCAGCAGGCGCTCCGGCCCGTACAGATTGTCCCGCACCCAGAAATTCGCCCGGTCCAGACAGCCCGGCGGCGCGCCGACATTGTCAACCAGGCGGCAGGCCCGTCCGGGATCGGCGGCGGTGAAGCAATTATTATAAATTTCCACTCCCTGGCGCGTCACCCCGCGGATGCAGACGCCGCACGATGCTTCCGCCGGGGCGGCATTGCTCCGCGCGGCCCGGTAAGCCCGGATCAAGTCCGCCTGGTCCTCGAAAGTGTTATGATGCACCAACACCCGGTCGGCGGCAACGCTCAGGAAGGGATATTCCGAACCGTATCCGCGCATCAGCCGCCGCCAGGCATGCATATCCACCGCATGCGCCGGCCAGCCGGGCCCGATATGCACGAACCGGTTGTGCGCCGCCTCGTACCCCGTCCCCTGATGCCCGCTCCCGGCAAGCGCATGCCACGCCCACCGGATCAGGTTGCCCTCAATCAGCGCCTGGCCGTTGCTGCCGCCGATCAATACCGGGTAGGCGGAATCCGACAGTTCGTTGCAGCGCACCCGGACATCCGGCGCGCTGACATCCACATCCGACCAGGCAAAATGCGAGATTTGGCAATTGTCCACTTCGGCGCCCGGGCCGGCCGATACCCCGCGGAACCGCGAGTTCGCCGCCGCCGCCGAGGCCGGGTCCTGGTGCCCGATATCCGGACCGCGCAACCGCAACCCCGTCAGCCGCGCGCCCGCGCCCAGCCGGATCAGCGTTTTTTGCGCCAGCAGATCCGCCGGCGCGCCGGCGGCCAGGCTGAACCGCAAGATCGGCCCCGGCGCGCCCGCGCGCCCGCGGTCGCCGGCCAGCGTGACGCCGGCCGGCACGCTGAACAGGGGCTGATACGGTTTGACGGCCCCGGGATCAATCACCCCGGCCAGGTCCCAATCCGCGCCGGCGGCCACCCGGATGGTTTTGCCGGCAACTTCCGCCGCCGGCCGGGCGTTCCAATCGTTCAACACCGCCGCCAATTCCTCGGCGGCGGCCACCTCCACGTCCCCCGTGCCCACCATCCGGGAATACCCGGCGCCGCCGCCGATCGGCTCGCTCAATTCCACGGCATTGGCCCCATAACCGGCCAGTTCCGCCCCTGCCGCCGGCCGCACGCCGGGCGTCAGCAAGGACGCGCCGCGCGGCTGGAAATCATCGCCAGGTTTGCCGTCAACATCCAGACGCGCCAGCGGCTGGCAAAAAACGTTTTCCAGTAACCTGACGTTAACGAGGTAATTCGTGGAACCAGCGGGCACGAGCATAGGCCAGCGCGCACACGACAGTAGGGTCGATCCTGGGCTTTGGTGGCCAACGACCAGGTTTACAGCCCCGGTAAGTCCGCCCGGATTTTCCAGGTCAACCGCCAGGTCATACTCAAAACCGCCGTCACTGCACGTACGATAAGGCGATTGAATAACCGCGCCGGCAATCCGCGGCGCAAATATTTTGTTCACGGCAATCGCGGCGGCATCAGCCACCCGGCCGAAATTATCTGGATCGTGAAAACCACGGCGGGCGGCCTTGTCGCCCAGCGGGGACCAGGTAATCAGCTCCAACGGCTCGGTCTGCCGGGCGCGGCAGATATTCAAGCGGAAGTCATCCGCCAACTTGCCATCGCCCATGACATACAAGGGAAAGGCCCATTCCGCCTCCCAACCATTGCTGATCACCGCCGCCGCCACGGTGTACGCCACGTTCCAATCCTCGTCGCGCTGCCCCTCCATCAAGCGTTGTTCACGGCAGGCGCCGCCGGCTGCGAGCACAAAATGGTAATATTTCCGGTGGCGGCCGTCCGGCATCAGGAACAATTCCAGGTGGTCCTGCATGCCGATGGTGTCAGGAATGGCGATGCCGGGCAGCGCGCTGGGCTGGCGAACGCCATCCTCCTGGCAACGCACGCCAATGTAAAGATATTGATCGTCATGCCCCAGCCAGGCCAGGGTGTCAACCGCCGGTGCGTTGGTTTGATAAAGCATATGTTCAAGCTTGATCGGCAGCGCCTCCCGCCAGGCCGCGTCATTTACCCGCCCGTCAATCGCCGGCGCCGATGACAGCCGGGCAATGCGGGTGGCCGGCAACGCCGCGGCCGGCGCTTCCGCCCGGCAATCACCTCCAAAAAACCAGCCGCCCAAGCTCAAGCCGGCAACCAACCAGAATCGCCCATTGATTTTACGCATGATTCAGGTCCTTTTTTCAAATTCCACCGCCAGCATGGTCAGCACATCCAGATTATGCAACCGTAAGACATTGCCGGGCTCGATCTTCAGCGGCCGCCGGTCCGGCAGCAGCATTACCCGCCGGATTTGCCGGCCGCGCGGCGGGCGAATTGTCAGCCGCGCCTCCGCCACCACCGGCATGACATCAATCATGTCGTGTTTCCGGCCCTTATCCGCCGCGCCCTGGGTTTTTGTCAGCGACGAAATCTGGTTGATCAGGCTGACCACCAGCCGGTCGGGGGCGCCCGCCTGGGTATGCGCCTGTAAATCCACCGATTCGACGGCTTCCAACGCCAGCCGCGCGCGCGCGCCTTGCGCGCGCGCCAGCAATCCCCGCATCAGATGTTTCAAATTATACTGGCCGTATTTATAATATTGCCGGCCGAATCCGGCGGCGCAGTACCAGGTCCGCCCACGGCCATACCGATGCTCAGCCAAGCCGGGATTGGGCAATTGCGTCAGGAAGGTGGTCATGGTTTCGCATTCCCGGCGCACAACACTGCCCAGGATGCGTGCAGCCCCCCGGGGCAAGACCAGCAACTGGCCGGCATTGATGATCAGGTACGGCTGACGCCAAGGGGCATCCGGCAGGAGTTTCAAGTCATTCAGCCGCAACAGCGACAAATCCGGGGCGGCCGGCCGCAAATATTTGACCCCCAGGACCTCCGCCAGCGCAAAATCGCGCCGCGGCCGGCCGGCGCCGTCAAACAGCGACGTCGCGCCGGTGGCGATGAGGGAGCCGCCGCCCCGCACAAATTTGCCGATGGCGGCGCACTGCGCCGCATCCAGGCAGGTGGCGTGCGGCAGGACGAGTGTATGGAAGCGCGCCAGGTTGCTGTCGGTCAAATGGTGATCCTGGATCACCGTCCACAAATGATGCGCGGCGCCCAGCACTTCGCACCAGCCGTAAAATTCATGGGCATGTTCCAATCCTTCAATCCCGGTACCCGGCAGGGGATTTTCAATTGCTTGGCGGCTGCGCAATATCGCCGTCTCGGCCAGCGGCTGCATGCCTTGCAGCCAGGGTTCCATGGCCTGCTGTTCATTGAAGATATCGGCCATCAAACCCAACACCGGCCGGACCACCCCCGCCGTATCGCCATCGAGCGTGGGTAAAAGCGAACCGCAATGCGCCAGGCCGGCGCAGCGCGCCGTCCAGGCTTCGGCCCGGTAAGCGTCGCGGGGCTTGGGGGTGAACCAGTCGCCCGACAGGCAGGTGATCGTATCCAGCAAAATTTCCGCCGGCGCCTTGGGGCTGCATTCCCGCAGCGCGCGGGTGCGCCAGGCGATGGGCAGCGAGCCCAGGCGCAGACTGAAAACGTCCTTGGTCATGAAATCGCAATTTGCCTGCGCCAGGTCCCACCGGCACTGACCCGGCTCATCGCTGATGCCGAAGAAGTTGTGGGTAAAAACCACGTCCGGCCGTTCGGCGCGGATGGCCGCGCGCATTTTCCGGGCGTACTCGTCATATTGCCGGTACCGCCAGTCGCGGTAAGCGATGAGTTGCTTCCGGGTCAAACGCGCGGTGCCGGGGAAAACCATCCCGAATTCCCGCTTGAATCTGGCATTACAGAACGGGCAAACCCAGGCATGGAACGAGCCGAACAATCCCAGAAAATCCACGTAATAAGCCTGGATGGGATAATTACGGATGACTTCCAGGGTCTGCGCCAGCGCGTAATCGCCGTACGGTCCGTTCAGGCAGCCGCCGGCAATCGTGGCGCCTTGCACTTCATCGGTGATATCCACTACCCCTTTTTCGGAATGCGGCGCGTTGCAATGGCACCAGTCCGGATGATCCTGCTTCAAGCGATGATCGGAAAACTCGTAAACCGCGCCGGGCACGATGTCTGCCGCCAGGCACGCATCCGTGAATTCCCGGAATAAATCCCGGCCCTTCAAGGCTGAATGCACGTGGGCGCCGGGAGTTTGGCTGGGGTAATAGGCGTTGCCGTAATGGCACTTGGCGTAATAATAAAACATTTCCACCCGGGCTTTTTTCAAAGACAGCACCAGCCCGCGCGGATCCATATTTTCCAGAATGGCCGGCATTTTCGTCCAATCCTTACGCGGCAACTGGTCGTAATCGGGCATGTGCAGCCCGATCATAAAGCGGCGATGGCGCATCTGGGTCCAGTGGTCCGGCGGAAACATTTTATCCTCCTTGATTTTCCCCGTTGTTGAATGATCAATGCATCTATGCGTTTTGCATCTCGGCGGACATTTATTCACCGCCCACGGTAAACGATGTCGAATGCCGCGCCGTCACGCCGCGCGTATCCTCCGCCGTCACCGTCAGCGCATAGCAGCCGGCCGGCCATGCCGCCGCGTCCAGTTCCAGTTCTCCCGGCGCCGGCGCCCGCGCCCCCTCGTAGAGCGTTTTCTCCGCCTGCTCCAGGTTACCCGCCGCCACCGTCACGCGCCGCAGTTCCAGCGGCGGCATGGCCTCCACCAGGATTTCCACCGGTATTTTTTCGTCCGGCCGCAAAACATTCACATGCCGCGTGGAAAACTTTCCGCCGATCCGCGGAACGGCCAGCCCCGGCTTGACAAACCGGATCCGCGGGAGAGTCTCGCGCGGCAGCGGCACCAGCAGGCGCTCCGGCCCGTACAGATTGTCCCGCACCCAGAAATTCGCCCGGTCCAGACAGCCCGGCGGCGCGCCGACATTGTCAACCAGGCGGCAGGCCCGTCCGGGATCGGCGGCGGTGAAGCAATTATTATAAATTTCCACTCCCTGGCGCGTCACCCCGCGGATGCAGACGCCGCACGATGCTTCCGCCGGGGCGGCATTGCTCCGCGCGGCCCGGTAAGCCCGGATCAAGTCCGCCTGGTCCTCGAAAGTGTTATGATGCACCAACACCCGGTCGGCGGCAACGCTCAGGAAGGGATATTCCGAACCGTATCCGCGCATCAGCCGCCGCCAGGCATGCATATCCACCGCATGCGCCGGCCAGCCGGGCCCGATATGCACGAACCGGTTGTGCGCCGCCTCGTACCCCGTCCCCTGATGCCCGCTCCCGGCAAGCGCATGCCACGCCCACCGGATCAGGTTGCCCTCAATCAGCGCCTGGCCGTTGCTGCCGCCGATCAATACCGGGTAGGCGGAATCCGACAGTTCGTTGCAGCGCACCCGGACATCCGGCGCGCTGACATCCACATCCGACCAGGCAAAATGCGAGATTTGGCAATTGTCCACTTCGGCGCCCGGGCCGGCCGATACCCCGCGGAACCGCGAGTTCGCCGCCGCCGCCGAGGCCGGGTCCTGGTGCCCGATATCCGGACCGCGCAACCGCAACCCCGTCAGCCGCGCGCCCGCGCCCAGCCGGATCAGCGTTTTTTGCGCCAGCAGATCCGCCGGCGCGCCGGCGGCCAGGCTGAACCGCAAGATCGGCCCCGGCGCGCCCGCGCGCCCGCGGTCGCCGGCCAGCGTGACGCCGGCCGGCACGCTGAACAGGGGCTGATACGGTTTGACGGCCCCGGGATCAATCACCCCGGCCAGGTCCCAATCCGCGCCGGCGGCCACCCGGATGGTTTTGCCGGCAACTTCCGCCGCCGGCCGGGCGTTCCAATCGTTCAACACCGCCGCCAATTCCTCGGCGGCGGCCACCTCCACATCCGCCGTGCCCACCATCCGGGAATACCCGGCGCCGCCCCCGATCGGCTCGCCCAATTCCACGGCATTGGCCCCATAACCGGCCAGCTCCGCCCCCGCCGCCGGCCGCACGCCGGGCGTCAGCAAGGACGCGCCATCCGCCTCGAACCAATCCTGTTTAAAAGCAGGATTTTCCAGGCAAACCTCAGTCAGCCGCGGGCGCATATCGGGAACGGCGATTTCAAAGACATTGGTTGCGCCAGCCCACGCCGGTATGTCCACCGTGCCGGCCGTCCGTAGGCTGGCGGCGGCCGGAGCGGGCAGTTCCGCGGATATAATGGTTTCCCGCGCCAGCACAGTGGCAGACAGCCGGCCGGCGGAAGGATTTTTCGCAGCAATTTCCAACTGGTAATGACCGCCGGCGGCCCCGGCCTGATAGGGTCCGGTGACCCGCGCCGATAGGATGCGCGGCAGGACCGGCGCAATCCGCAGACGGTTCAAATCCCGCAAACGCCCGAACATTGCGCCCGCCTGCAAGCCGTGTTTTTGCGCGGCCTCCCCCAGCGGCGCCCAGCTCAAAACCGCTTGCGCGCGCGCTGCAGTTGCGGCGGCCGCGCTGTCCGCGGCAATTCCAAAAACGCCAGATTCCGCCTCGGCAGAGGCTCGGGACGCCCCTGAAACGTTCGCGGCATACACCCGCGCCAGGTTAAAACGCAACTGCTCCGGGGGCAAAACCGTGCGGCCTAAAATATACAGCGGCAGCGCCAGTTCCGCGCTCCACCAACCCGGCCCGTTGGTTGTCGCGCAATGCCAAAAAGCCGTCCAATCCGCATCGCAGGCATCCTGTTTGACGGCTTGCTGGACGGTATGGCCGTCATGCGCCACAGTGAATTGAAAATACTGCGCAGGCGATGTTCCCAAAAATGCTTCAAGTCGATCGGCTGGGGCGTGGCCGGCGCCGGGCATTTGGCCGCAGCGGACAGCCAGGTACAAATACGCGGCATCATAGCCCATACGGGCGTCCGTCGAACCGCACAGCCCCGCTGCGCCGCCAACCGGGTTAGTCAGGTTGAAAACCGCCGCGGCCACCCAAACCGCTTCCGTCACCACGCCGTCAATCACCGGCGGGGATTCAAATTCGGGGGGATGCAATTCGGGCAATGCCATGGCCCCCGCCCCGCCAACCGCGGACATCGAACCGGCGGCGCAGAAAACGGCGCTGACGGCTAAACACCAGCCAATGCGTTTCAGCTTGGGCATAATTCGATCTTTCATTCATAAATAATATACAGTTTGCCGTTCTATTCATGCAATTGTTAATATCTACTATTAATTGTTCAAATCTACACTGCGCCGTCCCCTTAAAAAAGTGTGGATTTCGGCGAGAAATCCAAAACCTTGCTTGCAATCAGCGGCGCGCCAGATTAATTTGATTCAGGTTTAATAAAGGAACAAACCATGGCAACGATAAACACATCCGCGCGTATCGCCCGCATCCGCATTGAATGGGGCGGATTCACCGCCTATCTCGATTCCGGTCTTTTTCCGCAATGCTGGGACGGCGGCGCGCAAATTGCCGGCGGCAAGTTGATCGCAGCCTGGCAGCTTGAGTTCAAACTGGCCGCCCACCACTTCGCGGTTGAGCACCGGGTTCCGATGGTTGGGAGCAGTTGGCGCTCTCAAACCGATAACGGGCTGGGCGGCGTGCTGCTGGAAGTCGCCGGCGGGCCCGACACGCAAATTACAATCATCACCACGCCGATTACCGTGTCTTTCCGGCTGAGCGAGCTGATCCGCGACAAATACCGGCGCTGGCCGGTAGGCGCCAAATACGCCGGGATCGCCATCTTCGCCATGCTGGACGGGGAGGGACCGTTCGAAATTAACGGACAAGTCCAACCCGGGTGCCTGGATGTCCGCATCCCCAGCAGCGCGTTTCACGGCTTGAATCGCAACGCCGTCATCCGCCAGGCCCAATTCAAAACCACGGAAGCCGCCTGGGTTCCGCCGGGCAAATCGGCCGGCGCGGATTTCGCTTTGGCCCGTTCCCCCAGTCAGGGCCGGCGCCGCCAATCCGCCTTCGAGCTGGAATGCCGGCTGGCGCTGGCGGCCGGACCCAAAACGCATTACAACGAAGCCGGCACGGAATTCAGTCCGGTTGCCATCCGCCTGAACGGACGCCTCCTGCCGCTGCCGCCGGTGTATTTCCGGCGCGAGCAGGCATCCTGGAAAGAAACCCAGTGGATTGAGTTCGTTACCCTGCCGGTTCCGAACGAACTGCTGAAGCGCGGATGCAACCGCCTGGAAATCGGCAATGGGAACCGCAAATTGTTCCTGGCAATAACCGGCGCGCAACTGCGGGAATCGCTCCTGACCGACGGCGCAATTCAATCCGCACCGGCCTGGCTGCTGGCGGGGCAGCCGTTTGAAGTCAAACTGTACTGCCTGCGCCGCCACGAAAACATACGCGCGCATTGCCGCAACGCGCAAGCGGCCGCCCCCATCGAACGCCTGGACGCAGGAGAACAGCGCCTGAAATTTATCGCCGGCAACTCTGCCGAACAAGCCGAGATCACCCTTTACAGCGGCAATAATATTTTATGGCGGATTGAAATTCCGGTTTTTAACGTCCGCCCTGAACCCAACAAATGGCTGGTGGGCGCGATGCTTGAGCATGTCCGGCTGGACGATTCGCGCCAGGCTGACTGGATTATCCGGTATTTCCACGACACCCAACTGGGCAATTACGTCCAATTCCGGATCGAGCCGACCAATCCCCAGCGTTGCAACGCCACCGCCGCCCGGCCGGAAGACTGGCGGCGCTGGGGCGGGCTGCTGAATGAATACGGCATTTATTTCTCCATTTTGAGCGGACATGCCTGGAAAGGTTACAACCTGGACGGCTACACCGAAGCGTATCAGCCGGCCATGGACGCCTGCCGCCATTTGAAGGACGCGGCCGGCAAATTCTTCTTCTCCACGCATGTGCACGAGTATTCGCGCTCGCTCTATGGCGCCATCCCGCGGCCCAACACCATCCTGCCGCCGGCCGCCAACACCATGACCGCGGCGGCCGGACGTTTCCGCCGGGCCGTGGCGGCCATCGAGGGGTATCCCGGCGTCCCCATGCAGATCGGGGAAGCCGCGCCCATGGCGGCCGATGATTACGACGCCGGCATTGAATACGTGGCGGTGGAAACCATGGCCTTGCACACCCTGCACCTGTTCGCGGCCGCCTCCGGCGCCGCACGCGTTTATGGCAAGACCTGGGGCATCCACAACGCCACGTACTGGTGCAAGGCGCCGGATGACTTTACGAAACTGGCGCTTAATTATATCAACTGGCATCTCGCCTACATGTGGGGCGGCCGGTTTGTCATCTCCGAGGACGGTCATTTCAGCATTCCGCACAGCAACCGCCAGCAGCAATTTCACAGCGAATTCCCGGTCAAACTGCGCCAGCAACTCCGTGAATTTTATAAATTCGTCAACATTCATCCGCGCCGCGGATTCCGCGAAACGCCCATCGCGATCGCCCGGGGCAACGGCAGTTGCGAATTGCTTTCATTCCCGTTAAAAGTCGGGGATATGCGCAGTTGCATCCGCCGCATCTGGGGGATGTTCGGCGCTTCCACACCGGAGTGGGAGTATGGCGATCCGGAACGCGGCCTGGAACTGATGGATGTATTCATGCCCTATGCCCAGGACGGACACCATCTGCGGCACTGGTTCGCCGGCACGCCTTACGGCCCGTTCGACCTGACCCCCATCGCGCAAACGCCCGATCACATTCTCGCGGATTATCCGCTGCTGGTTTTCCTGGGCTGGAATACCATGACCCCCGCGATTTACCGCAAGCTGATAAATTATGTGCGAAACGGCGGCACGTTGTTTTGCGCTCTACCGCATTTCTCCCGGCATGCGGGCCGCGGATTTTTAAGCGCCATGGAGGATTTGAAGCTGATCCATGACGGCGATTTGCGCGAATTATGCGGGATTTCCGTCAAAGGCGCCGCGCCGGCTGCGCCGGTCTCCGCCGCCTGGCTGGCGGATGGCGACCGGGAGGCCTTCCGCCGGCACGGGTTCCGCCAGTACCCGCTCGGCACGCGTCCGGCGCCAATGCGCATGGCGGACGTCACTTTGCGCGGCGCGCGGATGCTGGCCGCCGACCCGACCGGCAAAATCCCGGCCTTGGTTGAACACCGCCTGGGCAAGGGACGGGTCTGGCTGCTGACCGCCTGGACCTACCCCGGCCATACCGCGTGCATGCCGCTGGTCAAGGACGCACTGCATCTGCTGGCAGACCGCGCGCGCCAAAAAGCTTCCGCCTGGGTGGAAGACCCGAGCAATGAAGTGGCGCATGCCTGCTGGCGCGATGGAAGCTTGCGCACGCTCTTCCTGCTGAACACCGACTGGACCGCGGAGCATAACACCAAGCATTGCGTCGTCCACATCGGCGGCCACGCGATGCCATTGGCCGTCCGCGAACGTGAAATCCGCGCGTTAACCTGGCGCAATCAATTGGCCGTGCTGCCCGATGATACCGGCGTATACGTGGAAAGCATCACCCATGGCGGAGCAGATTATCGCATCATCCTGCATGGCCGGGGCAAAATCGCATTGACGCTGTTCAGCATGGGACAGCCCCTGCGCCGCGTTGCAGCGGACCAGCGGAACATACGGGTTGAACTGGACGAAACTCGGACCCGCGCGGCCTGCCGGCTGGACTTCGGACGCCGCACCCGCATGGAACTGCGCGTTCGATTTTGAAAATCAACCGAGGTTTCACAGCGGCGGCAGATCAATTTTAACTTCCCGGTCTTCCTTGCGCCGGTAGATCAGGCCGTCCCATGGTTCCAACCCGCGCAGGAAGCGCACGGCTTCGCCGACGTCGCGGGCGGGGTCGCGCCCGGCCTCGCGCTCGATGGTCAGGTAGCCTTGGTACCCGATCTCCTGCAGCATCCAGGCGTAATACCGGAACGCCACGCCGCCCTGCCCCAGCGGCACTTCCAGTATTTTACGCTTGAATAAATCGTTGCCTGCGCTCTTCTCGCTCTGCAGCCGCACGGCATCCTTGGCGTGGGTATGGACGATGTAATCCTTCAGCACGCGCAAACCGCCGATATGATCGAAGGGACCGCACATGATCAGATTGGCCGGATCGTAATTCACGCCGATCCCCTTGTTGCCGATCTTGTCCAGGAAACGTTTCAACACGATCGGCTCTTCCGGGCCGGTTTCCATGGCAATTACCCGTCCGCGTTTTTCCGCGTAAGCGCCCAGCTTGTCAAAAGCCGCCAACCCCACCGCCCAGGCCGGGTCATGTTCATCATCCGGCAAGCGCCCGATATGTGAGGTGATGATCCGCACGTCCAGCCGCACGGCCAAATCCACGATTTCCTGCATGCGCGGCAGCACCTCGGCATTCGATTCGGCCTTTAAAAACCCCTTGCCCAAGTCGCCGCACAGGGCGCTGATTTCGAGGCCCTGGCCGACGATAAATTTTTTGAACTCGTCGCATTTGGCTTGCGGCATGTTTTCCGGCGCCATTTCGCCGCTGATGCAGAATATCTGGAATCCGTCCGCGCCCAGCTCGCGCGCCTTCTTGATTCCATCCCTCACGCCCAGATGCAGATTGTCAACTAATATACCGATTTTGTTTTTCACGATCTAATCCTTTTGTGATATTGACATTGATCCCTCTTGGCGGGACCGCTTTCATCCGGCTGTTACGCACAGAAAAAGCGGCGTCGAGCCGCCGCACTCCAAAAACGCTACTTGTTCCTCAAACTAATCCCCGCGCTATTCTGCCGCGTGTAAAAAACCGTCAAAATTGTTGCCCTCGGCCAGCCAGAATATGTCGCGCACCGGCTTGCCCGATGCGACCAGGGCGCGGCCTTCGGCCAGAAACTCGTCGCGGTTTTTACCGAAGAGGGTGAACTGGGATGCCTGCGTGGCCAGGGCTTCAAACCGCTTGCCGGCATACTTCGTCACATCCACCGCCACCCGCGGCAAGCCGCCCGTGACGCCCTTGTAATAGTATTTGAACGGCGTTTTCCACGGCGCGCCCAGATCGGCGCTGACCGGCTCGCCGGCATGCCAGAGCGCGTCCACGCTCAGCCGGTGCGTCAGGCGGTGGTCATTGTGATTGTCGGCCGGGCCGTGCGTGAACGAAGCTTCGGGACGTACCTCGCGGATAATCCGGATGCATTCCTTCAACCGCTCGGGCGTGTAGCCGTCCCCGATCATGTCCGGGATGCCCATGTGATAACGCCGGGCGATTCCCAGGACATGGTCGCAGGCATCCGCCTCGCGCCGGCGCATCTCCACAATCCGGTCTTTCCATTCCTCCCGTGGAAATCCTTCCGAGCCGGTCATCAACATGGCGATATAAACTTCGGCGCCACGGGCCTTGAGCATGGCGATCGTGCCGGCCATGGTCAATTCGTCGTCCGGGTGCGCCGCCCAGACCAGGATCCGCGCATATTGCATGTTTTTCATGGCAGCTCTCATCATTCGCTGATTTCAACCACCGCGCCATTGTCCACACCGCGCCAAACTTGGCCAGCGCAAAGATTGTGCAATTCCAACCATTAAATTGGCAATTCGCACAAGTGTTGTTTTTGCCAATTTTTTTGTGATATTTGCGCAATATTTATGTTGGCGGAAAACGCAAAAGCGGCTAGATTAGCCGGCGTAATTGCGGCCGGCGCGGATCCGCGCCTGAAAATCAAACGGCGTATTCACTATACAAGTTCAGGGAAAAAATGCAAAAAAAATTGCGGGTGGGCATTATCGGCGCGGGCGGCATGGGCCAGGGATTAATCGCCGGTTTGGCCGGCAAACGGCCGCTGGACGGGGTGACAGTGGCGGCCCTGGCGGACGCCAATGCCGCCAAACTCAAGACGGCGGGCGCAACTTACAACATCGCCGCCTGCTTCACCGATCACCGCCGCATGCTCGCGCAGGCGGACCTGGACATTGTCTATGTGGCATCGCCGAACTTTCTGCACAAACAACATACCCTGGATGCGCTGGCGGCCGGCTGCCACGTGTTTTGTGAAAAGCCCATAGCCCTGCGCGCCGCGGACGCCGCCGCCATGGTTAAAAAAGCCGCGCTGGCCAAACGCGTGTTCATGGTGAATTTCCCCATGCGGTTCACGCCGAACGCCGTCATCCTTAAGGAAATGATTTCCAAGGGCGAATTCGGCAAATTATATTACGTCAAGGCGAGTTATCTGCGGCGGCGCGGCGTGCCGGGGTTGGGCGGCTGGTTCACCAATAAAAAACTGTCCGGCGGCGGACCGCTGATTGACCTGGGGGTGCATATCCTGGACCGCGCCTACTGGCTGATGGGGGCACCCAAACCCGTAACCGTCAGCGCCATGACCTTTAACCGTCTGATCAAGGACAGCGATTGGGCCGATTGGCCGCCCCAGGCCACGCGGGTCGGCGAAAAATACACCCAGCCGGTGAATGTCGAAGACCTGGCATCCGCCTTCATTCGTTTTGACAACGGCGCCGGCCTGGTTTTGGAAGCCTCCTGGGCCGGCCATTCCCGCGTTGGGCAAACATTTGAATTTTTCGGCGACAAGGCCGGCGCGCTGGAAAACAGCGACGGCTTGCGCATTTTTGAGAATCGCGACAAGCTGCCGGTGGACACGCTGCCGGACAGCAAGGCGGTCACCGCGGTCAACTGGCCGTTCAAGCATTTCATTGAATGCATTTGCAATGGCCGCCCCCCCATAGCCAAACCTGGGGAAATCGTGAATGTCTGCCGCATGATCGAAGCCATCTACCGCTCGGCCGATACCGGCCGCGAAGTCCGCCTGTGAATTTTGGATATGGCTCGCAAACAGCGCTTGTTTGGTCGCAAATGCGGATGGACGGCTCACCGCAGGTTAGCCCTCCATTTATTGGTTGGAATGCCCCTATCCGTTTGATTGTTTAGAGCCCCATGGAAGGGCGAACCTGTGGTGAGCCGTCCGTTGTCTTTCAAATTGGCTCTATCAGGCCCTGATTCCCATGACCAGATGGCGCCCTGACTCCAGCCGCCATCCACCCGTCGCATGGCGAGATTTTCTCAATGTTTTTACTTAAAAAATCTATGGACAAATCGGCGGGTTGATTGTATGCTTCACCATAGTGTGGCATAGTCTTTTCCGACTTTTTTATATCGAAATTCCACCCAACGAGGTTGTTGCATGAAACGATCTGTAAACTCCGCAAAAAAGGTCCACCAAACACGCTGCCTGCTCGCGCTCTTGACGGCGTTCGTATTTAACTTTATCTTGCCCAACGCCGATGCGATGCCGGCCGGTAATGACGGCGCTATCCCCGGTACGCGGCCAAGCATCCCCTTTATCGGCAACCAAGGCCAGATTACCGACGATGCCGTGCTCTTCCACACCCGCACCTTCAGCGGCCCCGCCTATGTAAAAAACGATGGATCAATCGTTTACACAGTTGCCGGCCAGCCGCGCGATGGCGCTGCCGGACGGACCGGCCGCCCGATGGCGGTGATTGAGGAAGTCCTTCTGGGGACAACGGCAGTCCACCCCATCGGCGTTGAGCAAACCGCCGCGCGGATCAATTTTCTGCAAGGCCGGCCGGAAAACTGGCAGATGAATGCCGCGTGTTATAACGCCGTGGATCTTCCGGGAATTTACCCGGGCATCCACCTGCAAATCCGCGCGCGCCACAACAATATCGAGAAAATTTTCACCATCGCTCCCGGCGCCGACCCTGGTAAAATCCAGATGCATCTCTCCGGGGTCGACAAGTTGAATGTCAACGAGCATGGCGAACTGGTAGCCGGCACGGCGTTGGGCGACATCCGTTTCACCAGGCCGATTGCCTGGCAGGAAATCGCGGAAGCCGGCGGCGGCGATCCGGCCGGATGCCGGCGCGAAAAGGTGGAAATCGCTTATGCGGTTGACGGCGCTTCCTTCCGTTTTCAGCTTGGCGCTTATGATGCCGGCCGCCCGCTGATGATTGACCCGTTGCTTGCGGGCACCTTCATCGGCGGCAGCGGCGCGGATGTCATGACCGCGCTGGCCCGTGATGCCGCCGGCAACATCTACGCCGCCGGATATACCGATTCGGCCGCGGACTTCCCCATGGCTCCCGGGGTTATAACCAATTACCAGGGCGGCCTGTACGACGCCGTGGTCGTCAAATTTGACGCCCAATTGTCCGAACTGCTTTCCGCCACCTTCCTCGGCGGCAGCGGTATGGACCAGGCATTGGCAATTACTTTCAACTCCGCCAACAATTCAATCTACGTCGGCGGGGTAACAGATTCCACCAACTTCACCGGCGGCGCGGCCAATCATGGCGGAGATGATGGCTTTATTGTCCGGCTGGACACCAATCTGCAAAACCCGCTTACCCGCATGGCTGGCGGCGCCGATCATGATGCCGTCCGCGCCATATGCGCCCATAGCAATAAAATTTACGCCGTCGGTGAAAGCGCCTCTCCGGATTTCAACTTAATCTCTGAAGGCAGTATCCAACCGCCCATCCAGTCGGCGCTGCGCGGCGCAACCAACGCCTTTGCCGCGGTTTTGGCCCCGGACTCCGCCATGTCCACCATCGGAGCCACCTATCTGGGCGGCAACTCCGCCGATGCCGCCACCGCCCTGGCGTTTGACGGCGCCGGCAACCTCATCCTGGCCGGCCGCACGTCCTCAACCAATTTCCCGACCAGCAGTACCGGCCCGCAAAAAACTTTGGCGGGGGGCAGCAGCGATGCCTTCATCGCCAAAATCAGCGCCGGCTTCACCACCCTCCAGGCCGGCACGTACCTTGGGGGACCCGGCGCCGATTACGCCTCTGCCGTGGCGGTGGACATAAGCAATCACATCTATGTCGCCGGCTACACCGATTCCGGCAGTTTTCCCACGTCCAATATTTTCGGTGTCAGTTATCGGACTGGACCGGCGGGCTTAGGCGATATTTTTCTCACCCGTCTGAGCCAGGCCATGACTAATTTCCAGGCTTCCACTTACTTTGGCGGCAGTGGCCGCGACGCAGCATTGGCGCTAGCCGTCAACGGCGATACCAACCAGACTGATGTGATCCTCGCCGGAGTGACTCAGTCCAGCGACATTCCCACCCCCAACCCCAATGCCGATGATACGTCGTACAACGGTGGTGACGACGTCTGCTTGGCGAAATTCGGCAACACCCTGACCAATGCCAGCCTGCGAAGCTGTTTTTACCTTGGTGGCGCCGGTAATGATGTTCCCAACGCCCTCCTTGTTAGCGCCGACACCAACAGCTTCTATCTGGCCGGCGCCACCGCCTCGGCCGAATTCCCCCAACCAGGGTTCGGATACCAGAACGCCAACGCCGGCGGTGCCTCGGACGGCTTCCTCACCCGCATCAATATCGCCATGCAATTCGGCGCCATGAAATGGAAATACAATCTCTACGATCCGGGCGATAATTCCGCGATCTTCGGTCTGCCCACGATGGGATGGGACGGTACCATTTATGTCGCTGGCGGCTCCAATCTGTACGCCATCAACTCGGACGGCTCCTTCAAATGGATGTTTAAAGCTACGCAGGGCCATTTTACCCCGCCATACGGTGACCCATCTTATGGTATGGGTTCCACTCCGGCGATTGATACTAATGGCAATATTTATATATGCGCATCATACGCACCAGATATTTATCTGTATTGCATCAAACCTGATGGTTCCCCAAAATGGATTTCACCAAAATTTAATGGCTCATTCGTGTATTCTTCACCAGCTATTTCCTCGGACGGACTTGTTTATGTCAATGCCCTCAATAGTCGTTTGTATGGAATGAACGTCAACAATGGAGAACACACAAAGATTATCACGAACTTTAACGGCTCGCCGCAAAGTTCGCCGGCGATCGCAACCAACGGCATAGTTTATTCGCTTTCTTATCACGCTACCTACGGCCATACGCTATACGCCATCAAAAACACTACCGTGATATGGACCAATTATTTCCCCGACAGCGCTTCCGGCGGAAGGTCTTCGCCCGCGATCGGCTCCAACGGGGTGGTTTATGTCTGCGCCGGCCAGCGGATGCATGCCGTGGCCACCAACGGCAGCACCATCCGGACATGGTCCACGGCCAGTACAATCTATTCCTCCCCCGCGATTGACAGCAACGGCATGGTTTATGTCGGCAGCAGCAACCGGCTATACTCCTTCAATGGCGTCGGCGGAACCAACTGGACTCTCACGGTGGACGGTGTAATTACCTCCTCGCCCACTATTGGCAATAACGGAAATATTTATGTCGGCGACAATATTTATCTCTACTCGATTGCGCCGGCAGCCGGCCAGATTAATTGGAAATTCGAGCTTGACGATTATATCAGCCATCATTCCCCGCTGATCGGAGCGGACGGCACAATCTATATGACGGATTTATCCGGTTTGTACGCAATTTACGGGCCGGAACCGTTGAATCAAGCCTCTGCCTGGGCGACTTTCAGCCATGATGTCCTGCGCACCGGCAACGCCGGATTCGACCCGCGCCGCTATGCCACACCCACCGGGGTGACGGCTTCCAAGGGCACATACCCCGACCGCGTAGCGATCGGTTGGAACGCCATATCCAATGTTATCAGCTATGAAATTTGGCGCTCCACGAGCAATGACACCGCCACTGCCCAATTCCACCTCCGTCTGAACCAAACCAATTTCATGGATACCGCCATTATACCCGGCCAGGTTTATTATTACTGGCTGCGGGCAAAAACACACGTTGTGTTGTTGAGCGGTTTCAGCGTCGGCGATTTCGGCGGCACACCTCCTATCCCTCCCCAGGCGGTAACAGCCTCCAAAGGCGTTCCAACCAACTACGTGCATGTGTCCTGGCAGCCATCGGCATTTGCCGCGAGTTATGACCTCTACCGGTCATTCGCCAACAACACCGGCACGGCGCAATACGTAACCTCTTTATCCGGCACAAATTTCGACGATCATGCCGTCCTAGCCTTCCCCGGCCGTACGCATTATTACTGGGTCACCGCCGCCAACACCGCTGGCTGGACCAGCGCCTTCAGCCCCGGGGACGGTTACACCAACGCCGGCGGCATTCCCCCGAGCGCCCCGCTAAACCTGACTGCCGGCAAAGGCTTGACTTCCACCAACGTGCCGCTGGCGTGGAATACCGCGAATTACGATGTCACCGCCTATGTCATTTACCGGCACACGGAATCCAATTATTTGGACGCCGTCCCCATCGCAACCAACGGGCTGATCACAACTTACAATGACCGCGGTTCGGTGCCGTTCAAGCCCTATTATTACTGGGTGCGGGCCACCAACCAATATGGATTCAGCAGATATAGCGCCATGGACTTCGGCTATACCGTGTTGCTGCCGCCGCTCTCGATAACGGCGTCGGTTGATCAAACCAACCGCGTCAATGTGAGCTGGGTGATCGAATCCACCAACGCCACCAGTTACAAAATCTATCGCGGCTTAACCACCAACCCGGCGGCGGCGACCCAACTGGGGGAAGTTCCCTATCCCTCCGGGGGCACCAATTTTGCCGACTTCAGCATTACGCTGGGCAGCGAGTATTATTATTTCGCCAGCGCCTGCAATATTTTCGGCGAAAGCGACTACAGCCCGCCATCCAACCTGGGCGGGACTTTCCCGCTGCCGCCCACCAATCTGGAAGCCTCGGATGGCACCAACGCCGCCATCATCTGGATTACGTGGACGGCTTCGCCATCCCCGGGCACGCGCGGCTACAAGGTTTACCGCGCGCTCACCTTCGACCCGAACTATGCGTCCTTGATCGGCGACACGGCGGGCGCTTGCGTGTTTGACGATGCTGCGGTCGAACCCGGCAAGCGCTACTACTATTGGGCCGCCGCCACCAACCGCCTGGGGAACAGCAAACTCAGCGGGCTGAATTCCGGCTGGCTGCCGCTGCCGGCGCCGGCATCCATCACCGCCACCGACGGAACCTCCACCAGCGGGATCACGGTCGCCTGGAGTTCGGTGCCGAACGCCAACCGTTATGAAATCTGGCGCAATACCAGTGATGCCTCCAACTCGGCCGAAAAAGTGCAAAACGACTGGCCATCCACGACTTACCATGATACTGAAGTGCCCGCCGGCATCCGGCAATATTACTGGGTCAAGGGCAAGAACAAAGAATTCGTCAGTATTTTCAGCCGCGCCGCCAATGGCTTCCGCTCCCAGGGCCCGGTTGACCTGGCGGTCCGGTTGTTGAGTTGCCACCCCAATGTGCTGGTTCCCGCGGCCCATCCGGAAGCCGTGGCATTCCAGGTTGCCAATCTCGGCCCCAACAACATGGCCGGCGCCAACTCCCGGGTTTCCGCGGAATTCTATTTGTCCGCCAACACGGTTTTCAACCCGTCCAACGCCCATTATATGGGAGCGGTACAATTGAATCTGCCCATGAATGCCGGAAGCAGCCGGACTTACACCCTGAACGCAACCGAGCTGTCAAGTTTGAGCACGCCGCAAGTTACGCCGGGCGTTTACCATATCTTTGTGTTTGTCAACCATGCCCTGCCGTCAACCTGGAGCGACCAATATCTGCCCAATAATAACATCCGCCGCTCCGGCGCTCCGCTCCAGGTCAACACGACCGGCGCGGGCAAACAGCCGTGGAACGACTACGACGGCGACGGCAAGGCCGACCCGGCCGTTTACCGCGCATTTGACGGGCGGTGGCGCGTCTGGATGTCCGGGTCAAGTTATGCGGAAATTACCGCCGCGGGGATGGGCGGACAGGACTTTGCCCCCGTCCCGAGCGATTACGACGGCGACGGCAAGACCGACCCGGCCGTTTACCGCGCGGCGGACGGCCGCTGGAGGGCATGGCTCTCCCGTTCAAGCTACGCGGAAGCGTCCGGCGACGGCATGGGCGGCGCCGACTATATCCCCGCGCCGGGCGATTACGACGGCGACGGCAAGACCGACCCGGCCGTTTACCGCGCGGCGGACGGGCGCTGGCGCATCTGGCGTTCCAGCTCGAACTACGCCGTAACATCCTACCAGCGGGGCGGCCCGGGAACTTCCCCCGCCCCCGGCGGCTACGATTACGACGCCCTGACCGATCCGGCGGTTTACAACCTGACTTCCGGCAACTGGCGCATCTGGTTGTCGTCCTATGGGTACCCCGAACACGATCTTACCGGATGGGGCGGAGTCAACCTGATTCCCGTGGCCGGCGATTATGACGGCGACGGCCTGACCGACCTGGCAATTTATCACGCCACCATGGGCTACTGGTTCGCCAATACCATCAATGAACAACAAATTCTCTGGGGCGTTTATTGGGGCGGCGCCGAATACCAACCCGTGCCCGGCGATTATGACGGCGATGGCATCATGGACCTCGCGGTTTATCATACCGCCACGGGGCTCTGGTTTGTCCAAACCGTCGCCGGCGGCATCCTGGCCAACGGCGTGATGCTGGGCGGCCCGGACTATATTCCCGCCGGCCGAAGCATCGGATTTTGAAAGAATTAACCGCAAAGAACGCGAAGCCCGCAAAAAGGGGGGGCCTCGAAAATCGCAAAGCAATGGAAATTGAAGAATTAGGCCGCAGAATAATCGGTGCTGCCATCGAGGTGCACAAGGTGTTAGGCCCCGGCTTGCTCGAAAGCACTTACGAAAGATGTTTAGCTCATGAACTTATTCTCGCTGGCATTCGAATTGAGCGGCAAAAAATCCAACCAATTTGTTACAAAGGATTTGAGCTTGACGAAGGATACCGCCTTGATATTTTGGTAGATAGTCGAATTATACTGGAATTGAAAGTGGTGGATACGCTCAATGATCTTCATACAGCTCAATTATTGACCTATCTAAAATTGTCGGGATGTCATTTGGGTTACCTGATAAATTTTAATGTAATAAAGCTGAAAAATGGAATTAAACGTATTGTCCATGAACTCCCTGAATAAATTCTTGCCGGCTTTGCGCTCTTCGCGCCCTTTGCGGTTAATCTCCGCCTCCGCTTCCCGGAATAAATTCTTGCCGGCTTTGCGCTCTTCGCGCCCTTTGCGGTTAATCTCCGCATCCGCCTTTACCCTGGTGGAACTGATGGTCGTGCTGGCGATTATTGCCACGCTGCTGCTCTTGCTGGTTCCCAATGTCCGCACCCATCGCGCCCGCGCCCGCGCCACCCAATGTCAGAATAATCTGCGCCAATACGGCATAGCCATGGCGCAATACATGGCTGACTGGAACGGATATTTTATTTTCCCGGGTGGCCAAGGCGGGGCCAAACTTGGTAGCGCTAAATTCGATGAAAACTATACACATGTTAGTTTGTACCGTACAGTATCAGGCGCTCGCAGTGGCGGAGATCGCCATAGCTGGTATGATTTTATCACACTATACGTAACAAACCAGATAATCACCGCCGATTTCCTGCGTTCCGGGCAGAATTCCGTCCGCATTTGCCCCGAAGTCAACCGGGAGGTGTTTTTGCCCATACCTACCAATACACACAAGGGATATAGGCCATTAGACTCTGAATTATGGGGCGAGGGTGAATTAAGTGATTTTGAAGACATACCTACAACTACCAATGCCGCCGAGATTATTTTTGAACCATATTTTACCACCTATGGCATTAACCAGTTGCAATGCTACAAACTAGCATCAATCATTCCGAGTCGGGTCGTGGCTTTCATTGACTGGAACGCTGAAGAAGGATGGGGTGCAAATATCGTCACTCATTGCTGGCAATACAATGGACAGGACCGCCATGGCAACAAGGTAACGAAAGACACCCCCAAGAATGGCGATTGGTGGCAGACTGAAATCGGTTACTATCATCCCGGCCGCTCCAACGACCTGGTGGCGAATTACGTGGCCATGGACGGCAGTGTGCACAGCGTCAGCTCCAACGAAATCTCGCTCGAATTTTTCCGGTGAGCGGGTGCGGCAGCACTGCCCCTCTGGATATACCATCCGCAGGCAAAGCGCGGGCGCCCCGGCGGGGCGTAACCTACCAGCGGAATGCGCCACCTCCTGCTTCGTCGGACTACGCAGGACACGCCGTGGCCGTGCCCGCCGAAGCCAGGCGTAGGCGGGCCCCGCTACAGTCCGGCAGTTTGGCATACGAAAAAACTATTGCCTTTCGGACGGGAAGTACTACAATTTGACTTGTGGGGGGAAAATCCATGAAAAAAACTATACAAAACACACGTCAAAACGCCTTCACGCTCATTGAACTGCTGGTGGTGCTAGTGGTGATTTCCATCCTGGTCGCCATCACCATTCCGGTCGCCAAATATGTGTCTTACCGCGCCCGGGAGGCGCAATATGAGGTCCAGATGGCGAAAATCAAAAACGCGCTTGAGGATTACCGCGCCAAATACGGCGAATATCCCATCACCCCCGTTTACGAAACATACAATGATAACGGCACAACCAATTTTGAAGCCCAAAGCCCGGATGACTACTGGCGGCATTATCCTCGGGAATATGACACGTTATGCGTTGAAACTTTAAGCAATTACCCTAATGCTCCGACCGATTACATTAAAGTCAACAACAATACTAGCACGAACTGGCCGACAATTGAGGTGATAGAAGGCTTGTTAGTAGATTACGCCTTGACCTATCCGTTAATCTTGAAGCCTTTGGACAACGGCGAAACGCCTTACCTGGGCGATGGCGAAGAAACCCTTTTAACCGTGGTCTCGCTGATTACGGAACACGCCCGTACAAAAGATGGCAGACATGAAGACATTACGTTTTATGTCCCCAAAAAAGATGGCTCAAGGAGGCCCGTGACAGGCGTACGATATTTCGGCTGGCCCATCAATCGCCATTACATTATTGATCCGCGCAATGCTAGACAGATCAAATACACCTCCAACGGCTTGAATTATTCCATCACGAATTGGTAACAGAAAGGATCCCTGCTCGCCATGAACCATGCCCACGCCAATCCCGTCCGCGGCGGCTTTACCCTCTTGGAACTGCTGGTTACGGTTTCCATCCTGGCGATCTTGATGGGTCTGATCATCCCTGTGTTCTCGCACATGAAGGATAACGCCCGCAGGGCAATGGATAAGGTCACCGCCAAAAACCTTGAAACAGCCTTACGCGCTTACCTGGACCATTACAAAACATGGCCGTCCCCGGCCAGTTCCGAAGGCGAAAAAGAAATCAACGGCAACCTTTACCTGATTTTACGCGGCGATAAGGTAGGAAACGACAACTCTGAGAAAATCGCTTTCTACGAATTTTCCAACACCAACACCGGAAATCGAGCTGTGAATTCATACAGCAACGTTTTCATCGCTGAATTCGACCATGATTACAACAACCTAATCCGTTCGACGGAGCATGGAGAGATTTACCGTCCGGTGATCGTCTGGAGTCGGGATGCGGATGGCAAATTTATCACCAGTTGGTGATGATTCCTTCCCATCCTACCCTATCCTCCTCTTCCACCAGCACCTGGATGGCGCGGGGCATCGCATCCAACCGTCTGATTATAAAGTCCCTTTTTTTTCGCGTGAGCCGCTGCTTCCGGTTCGCGCGGACGCTCGCTCTCCACTTCAATGCACGCGAATGTGTCTGTTTGGGAGGGCGAGTGTCCCCGCGAGCCTTACTCCAACACATCCTCGATCAAAATACACCAGCGCGGCTCACCGGCCAGGCCGCTCAACGCAGACTGAACGCCGTCCCGTTAGGAGTGTATTCGTAGCATCCCATGTCCACGATCCCCGACCAGCGGTCCAGCCGCCGCCGGCCATCGAGGTCCGCCGCCCCCGCCATCCAGTGCTGATTCGCGCCGGCATTGATGCAAGGCGAGGTCCGTGACAGGTGGTAATCGCCGCCGGCCAGACTTGCATAAAGCGGGTCGGCCTCAAGATTACTGGCGCCAGTCACCGGCTGATCCGTCGCGTAACTCAATGGCGCAACGCAGCAATTGGTGAAGGTGAGCCCAGACCCGGCCGCCAGGAACACATTGCTGCGTATCGCGGTGAGAGAAATATTCCCGTAAAGAATTGAATTCTGGATGCTGGAAGCCGACACGTCCGCCGGCGCCGCCACCCCCCCGCCATAGCTAACGGCGTTATTGGAAACGATCGTTACATTTTCCATCGTAAAATTAAGCGCTCCATTGTTGATGCCGACTCCGCCGCCATACCCGCCCGCCATGCTCGCCCGGTTTTCGGCGATCAGGCAACCGGTCATCCGGCCATTGCCGGCAATCAGGATGCCGCCGCCGGCATATCCGGAAATGTAGGCCGACTCGTTGCCGCGGATTACGCAATTGGAAATGAACAGCGGCCCGGGAAAGCTGCGCAAATAAACCCCGCCGCCGCCGGCGGAGGCATAATTGGATTCAATCTCGCAATCGCTGACGAGGTTGCTGCCGTCGGCGCGCGCGGAAGAATTAATTCCGCCGCCACTGCCATTGGTGGCCCGGTTGAAGGCAATCCGGCAGGCATGCGCCATAAATACCACGCCAGTATATGCGGAGGAAGAGCCGTAAATTCCGCCGCCGCCGGACGCGGCGCTATTGGTTATAATTTCGCTGTGATAAATAAATAAGCGGCTGCTGTTGGCTTGGAGGCCGCCGCCATAGGCGCCGGCCGTATTATTGCTGATGACGCAATTGTTCACGGTCATTTGACTGAGGGTGGAGACTTTATCAATGCCGCCCCCGCTGCCGGTGGCGTAATTGGCATGCACGACGCAGTTTGACAGGTAAAAATCGCGGTAGGCACCCTTATACACGCCGGCGCCATTGGCCGCGAAGCCATTGCGGATGGTGAAACCGGACATAGACACCGGATCGCCGGCAGTAGTTGCATTAACATAGACGCAACGCCGGGCATTTTCGCCGTCAATCATCGTCACTTCCGGACCGTTCACTCCATAAATATTCACCGACTTGGTCACGCTGACTACCGGATCAACGCTCGCCGTATACGTGCCGTTGGAAACAAGAATGGTGTCGCCATTGACCGCCGGAGTCAAGGCGCCCTGGATGGAGCGTTTGGCCAGCGCCCAGGCCGAACCATCATGGATGTCATCGCCGGTCTCGGCCACATACAGCGTGGCGGCAGGCGCAACCCCGGCCAATAAAACCAAACCCAGCCACAGACAGATTACGTTTTTCATGCATCCCTCCTTGAACGCGATTAACCGGCCACAACCCACCCCGCAGCTATTCTCCGTGCGCATTCCGCATCATTACCTTCAAAGCTTGAATTGCCTGCGTATGAATTCCCGCACCACTTCCAGATTATCGTGTAAATCCGCGCCAAACCCGCCCAGGCCATGGCCGCACCCTTTGCGCACCACCAGTTCCACCGGCACATTCAACTCGCGCAGTTTTCGCGCCATGGCCTCGGCGGAACTTAGAGGACAGGTTTTATCGAGTTCGCCGTGAATCATGAGCACCGGCGGCATCCCGGCGCGCGCCTGATGCAAGGGCGAGGCTGCAAGGTACTGGGCCGGCATTTCATCCCCCGTGCCGCCCAGGATCGCAGCCCCGATGCCGGTTTTGCCGAAATCGCCGACAAAGTCGCAGATGCCGGCATTAATCACGGCCAAATTGACATCGCTCGAAAATCCTGCATACCCGCCGCTGCCGTCAAATTGCTTCGAACCATTGCTGGCCGCCGCCAGCCAGGTCCATTGCGTGCCGGCGGAACTGCCCATCACCGCAATTTTGTCCGGGTCAATGGCGTAATCCGCGGCAACCGCGCGCAGCCAGCGCAGGCAGCATTTCAAATCCTCCAGGGCGGCGGGATATTTCCCATCGCGCGGCTGGCGATAATATAGGGCCACACAAAACAGATTTTCCGTTAATGCCAGATAATTACACTGGCGATCGCCGCATATTTTCGGCTGCTTGCCGCTGGCCCAATCGTGCATAAATACCAGCGCCGGGCGGCGGCGGGCCGGTTGCTTTTCCCGGTAATAAACATCCGCCTTTAATTCAAAACCATTGGTCAACCGCGCAATGCGCTGGTGATAGGTCATCTTAACACTACGCGGCGCGACACACATGGCGGAATCGGCATCCGTCCGCAATCTCGCCAGGAACTCATCGTCCGCAACGATTTGAAACATGCCCGCATCCGTCCGGTCACTCATCGCGCTGCCTCCATCGGATAGTTGATCAAATAAATTAGTGGCGCCGGCGTCCGCACCGGAAGCCGCACCCGGCACTGTAGCAGCAATAAAACCAAACGAAAACAAGAAAAAAGCGCTTAACATCATGCGCCTGCCCCCTTTTCAAGATAATATTCCGCCGCGGCGCAATACCAGCGCACCACGTTTTTTTTCAGGCTGGCTTCGATATCCGCAGCCGGCAGGCGCATGGCGCCGTAGATTTCCCGCAGGGCATCCGTCAGCACCGCGCTTTCCTCCATCAATTTCCGCAAATGCCGGCGCATCTTTTCCAATTCCGCGGCCAGCGGGCGCGCCGGCCGCCAGTCATAAGCGGCGGTAATGCCGTAGAGCATCAGCAATCCCGCGCCACCCGCCGCCCGCAAAGCCAGCGATTTAATCGGACGATTGTCATGATTGTCGATCCAGGTCATCCAGATTCCCTTGGGATCCTGGGCATACGCCAGCTTTGCGCCGGCAACCGCGCGCACGGGCCGAATCGTCCATTCCGGGAGGTTTTCTCCGCCGACCAGCGGCTCGGCTTGAGATGTTTCATCCGCGTAATTGATGACGATATCGGCAATCCGGCCGCCGGGGGTGACATTATAACCGGTAAGCATCAGATAAATCCGATCCGGGCATCCATGAATGGGTATGCCGGATATTTTTTGCGCATCCGGCGCCGCGCCCTGGATCGTAATCAGCCTTCCGTCAGGCACGTCAAAATCAACGCCCAGCGGTTTCCGGCGTCCGGGCGGGGGGGTCAGGCGCTCGGTTGAGGGGGTACATTCCCAGTCAGTGTTGTTGAGCAATGGCGTGAGGTCCACGGGGCGGCAATCGGCCGATCCGATCAGCGCCCGGTCAAGCCGATTGAATACTTTTCCCATCCTGCCGGCCCAGTTGCCGGCCTGGGCATTCCAGTTTTGCAGTTTCAAATATGCTTGCGCATCAGCTTTGGCAGCAGCGGGATCGGCGCATACTGCCGGCATATCGGCATGTTCCGGCCAGGATTGAACCAAAAACTCATGCCGGCGCCTTGTGAATTTTTCATCGAACTCCAGCGCCCGGCCGGCAATGCCGGCATTGCCGGCAAAGTTCGCCGCGAACCGGCGCAGGCATTCGGGGATTGATTCGTTGCGGGCGTTCCAGGCATAATCCGCGCCGGCAGCCAGCCCCGGCCAGGCGGCATCCAGTGGCGCGATCCCCCAATGCGTATTGATCATGCCCGCCCCGCCATTGGCAGCGATGGTCAGTGCAAAACGCTGGTTGTTCACAATCCCCGCCGCGGGCGATGGCATGGGGATCAGGGCGTTTTCCTCCTCGCTCAATGCCGCACCCCACACTGTAAATCCCTGGTCCAGAAAATACTGGTAATACGGAAATTCCCTGCTCCGGCCGGAAGCCGCCGCCGCGCCCCAGTACTTGCCGAATAATTTTAGCCGCGCGGCCGTCTGCTGTCCATCCGGGCGGCGGCGGTTGGGAATGGAGTTCCACGTATCCGCATCTTCCGCATGGTATTGCCAATCGCCGATAATCACATTGCGCGGAAATTTTTCGATGGCCCCGGGATATTTGACCAGCATATCGCCCCACAGAACCGGCTGGCGACCCTGCGCAATGATCCAGCGCGACAGTTTGGTGTAATATTCGCAATACAAATCCGCCAGCCGGTCGGATTCATGATACGGGCGGCAGCGCGGGCAAAAACCCGGCCGGCGGAACACTTCATCCCCGCCAATCATGGCATATTTGGATGCCGGAAACATTGCGAATAAATCCGTCCACATTTCCCGGACAAATTCCATGGTCGCCGGATTGGACGGGCACATTTCATCCGCCCAATCGGGCCGTTCGCGCAAATGGGCATATTGCGGATGACTTAAAAACGCCTGGGCATGCCCGAACGAATTCAGCAACGGCACCAGTTGCACATGATTTTCCGCCGCGACCGCGCACAATTCCGCGATTTGGCCGGCGGCCCAGGCATCGGGGCCGGCAATTTCCGGATGGCGGGTCCAGGGGAATCCATCGTCATTTTCCAAGACTACCAGGTTGATTTTCCAGCCGGCCAAAATTTTTATGGCGTTCTTGATTTTTTCAAAACCAGGCCGATGTCCCTTATGGCAACAGAGATGCACGCCGCGCATTGCGATTGAAGGCGAATCGTTGATTTCCAGGCATGGCGCCGCCGCGCCGGCGCCGGCCAGAATCTGGCGCAATGTATTTTGCGCATGGAAAACGGCATGCGCCGAGCCGCCTCGAATGGTCACACCGGCGGGGGTGATGCGCAGTTGATACGCCTCCGGCCCCAGGGCATGCTCCGTGGCGCAGACGATATTTTTCAGCGCCGCGGCATCGCGCGCAATACTTCCGCCGGTTAACTTGATTGCACGCGGCTGCGGCAGCAGGCTATCCATCATTTCATCCATAAGATTCCCAACACAATCCGGATTACAAACCATGCACTTTTTCACGCGCCAGGGCCGCCGTCACGCCGCCCAAAATCATCCCGCCATCCGCCAGGGGCTCAATCACCAGTTTTGCCGCCGGCACGTCGGAGCGCGGCGCCAGCCATTGCGTGACATAAAAGCCATTACCGACATATACGGCATTTTCCAAGTCGGAGGCGGCGGACGCCGCCGCAATGTCCCGGCCCATAACCAGTTCCCGGGCAGCCTCCACCCCATCCTGATAAACCAGCTTCACCCGCGCCACAATCGCGCCAGCCGCCGGCGCCGCCGGGAGGGTGGCCATGATAAACAGCGTATCCACGCGGTTTTTTAAAAGCGCGCCCTGATCGTGGTCGCGGGCCTGCTTTTGCGCCTCCCATTCCGGGTCCATATATTGCATGGCATCCGGCAATTCGAGTTCCACCGGCGCGGTCAGCAACACGGCTTGCGGGCGCTCCAGTTTGAACCGCAAACCGCCGCAACTCTTGAGGCCCTGTTGTAAATTATCCAGCCAGGCTTGCTCGGCCATAAACGGATGGTGCGCCGGCCCGGACAGTTCGATATAACCGCAACGCCGGTGGTCAACGTTGCGGATGGCCAATCCGCTCAACGGTTCGGCGAACCTTGTTTCATCGGATAAAATATGCTTCATGCAATTTTGAATGTATTTAGTCGCCACGCTGTCCGTGTCATACCGGAAGGTGGCCGCCGCCTGGGAGATCAATGCCAGCCCCCGGCCGATTTTCACCTCGGCCATCAGCATCTGGGCCGCCGCATCCGTCGCCCGCGGCGTATCCTGGCATCCTACCGCCAGCATGGTCTTGTTGAGCGGGCTGATCAGGGCGGTAAAGATGCCGCCCTGCTTGCCGCCGCGGGAAGTCCGTTCCAACCGCCCATTCCAGGTATCCCAGTTTTCCGCGGCATTGATCCCGGCAAAAACCGGATGTTCCGCCACCACCAGACTGCCCACATTGCCGCCCGCGCGCTTAATGATGGACATCTGCGGGAGCCAACTCAGGTTGTTGGGGAAATACTGCTCAAACTGGAGCAACCGCCCGCCAGCCTTGAGCCAGTTTTTGATGGCTTCGCCGGCGGCCACCACCACGCCGTCATAGCTCTCCGCGCCAATCACCAGCACATCATAATCCGCCAGCCGGCTAAAATCCGCCAGGCGCGCGAACTTCACGTCCAATTTTCCCAAAATCTTCGCAGTGGTGGTTTTCTGGTTGGAGGTGTCATAAACCGCCAGGCGCCGGGTACCGGACGGGATCGGCTCCGCCAAATCCCGTTGGTTCAGAACAAAGAATTCATAATAATTATCCGAAATGACCTTTTGGCCGGCCTGTAAATACAGGCGCACATCGTAAAAACCCGCTGCCCAGTCCGCGGGAATATCGAATTCGAAGGGTATTAGATTCCGTTGCATGGCTGCCACCGGTCCCACGGCCGCGGCCCGATCGGCCAGCGTATTCCCGGCCTGATCCAGGAGGACCACCCGCGCCTGCCAGCCGGCGGCATCGGTCTGAGTGTCATTGATGGCATACACCGTTAACGCCAGCTTGCGTCCGGCGAAACAGTTTCTGGCAAACACATCCGCGCAGATGAAGCGCGAATTATAGACGCGCTTATAGGTGGAATAGATTTCTGAAGCCCCCAGCGTGCCGGCCGGCATCAACCAGGATTCGAACCAGGGATATCCCGGCGTGATCGTCAAGCGGCCTTCCTTGTCGCGCAGATAAAACAGGGAATACATCCGCCCCAGGTTGATCCCAAATCCGCCGCGCATGAGTTCGCCCAGGCGGCGGCAGTCTTCCAGCAGGTTTTTGGCGACCCATTCCACATAGTACTTGCTGACCCAGAAACTCTCGCGCCGCTGGAAATCCGCGGGCTGCTCCCGGCGCAAGATTTCGAATTCCGGATCAGCCGCGGCCCGCC
Organism: uncultured Verrucomicrobiota bacterium; assembly: GCA_964650945.1. Taxonomy (GTDB): domain Bacteria; phylum Verrucomicrobiota; class Kiritimatiellia; order JAAZAB01; family JAAZAB01; genus JAXGPF01. Next base: position 43,544 of record CAZYXU010000006.1, read on the forward strand.
GGGGAGCATCCACACAATGCCGGCGCAAGCCGTAGAGCGTCGCCCAACGCATTCCCAGCGGCATATGATAACCGGTATCGAACTGGATCAGGCTTTGCGCCAAGGCTTCCTTGTCCAAAACCGGCGCATTCAGCAATTTTTTACCCTGCTGGTACTCGCGCTCGCTCATGGCGATCTTAGATCCGCCCATCTCCCAGTTGCCCAGCGGCAGCAGCCGGCCATGGGCGGCCCAAACCTCGCGGTTGGCGTTTTCAAAAACCTCGCGCTCATCCAACGGGTGGCCGTAAATGCCGCCGGGATAGGAATGGATGTCAACCACATCCTCCTTGAACCGCAACACCTGCGGCGCGCCGCCGGAGACCGCGCAAATGGGGCGCTGCTGGCCGTCAACTTTTTTCACCAGGTCGTACACATGGTTGATGGGCGCGATGAACTCCTTGTCCCGGGATTCGTTGCCGATGGTATACATCGCAAAGGCAGGATGATTGTAAAGATAACGGATGCGGTTGACCGTGATGTCATCCTGGAAAATCGCGCTGGTTTTCACCAGTTTTTGCGCCGTAGCCCCCTGCCATTCGTTGATCAGGATGCCCAATTCATCGCAGATGTCATACAGGTTGCGCGGCGCAAAAAGCTGCTCGCCCTGAATGAAAATCATATTGACCCCCCAGCTTTTATGCGCCGCCAGCAAACGCCGCAACAGGTTGTCCTGATTGCGCCACGGACCCGGCGCCGGCGAGGGAAAGTCAAAAATAATTCCTTTCGGATAAAACCCCCGGCCGTTGAGCAGATAGCGGTTGGACTGCACGCCAAACTCCCGGAAACCGAACCGTTCCCGCGCCACCGCCTGCGCGCCGGCGGACAAGGTCAGCGTGTAAAGATGCGGCGAATCCGGCGACCAGCAAACCGGCTGATCCAGGTTCACGGTAAATGCCAATTCGTTCAATCCGGGCTGCAAGCGCTGTTGCCCCAGGGCAAATTCCTGCGCGCGGCCTTGCCGGCTGGCAAGTTGCCGGTTGCCGGCATCCGGGGCCACGCTTAAAATAAATTCCGGGGATGTTTCCGCGTCGGACGCATTCCAGACTTCCGCGCGGACTGAAATTGCCGATGCGGAGATTTTCGGATCAATGAACAAAGCCTTGGCGTAAACCGCCGGCCGCTCCTGCAAAAACACTGCGCCAATAATGCCGCCGTAATTCCGGTCGGAAATCACATAGATTTCCCGTTCGTTGGGCCGCCAGACACGCACCGCCAGCACGTTTTCCCCGGCTTTCACCGCGTCCGTGACATCGAACTCAAACGGCCGGTTGCCGGCGCGATCAACGCCGATTGGCGCGCCGTTAAGCCAGACGCCCGCCTCGAAATGCACGCGGTCGAAATGCAGGATCAAGCGTTTATTTTCCGGCTTGGCCGCCAATTCAAATGTCCGGCGATACCAGCCGACCCCCTTGAAATCCGCGTTTTTCAGCCGTCCGTCAAACACATATTCCTCCGCCATTGGCGCCAGGGGCTTGTCCTCCGTGACCCAGGTGCCGGGCACGGACCGCTCCGGCCAGGCGGAAGCGTCATATTCGGTCCGCCAAAAGCCCTGCGCCGTACCGGCGTCATCCGGCGGATTATTGGTTGTACCCTCCAGTTTTTTGATTTTCCAGACTCCGTTCAAATCGGTGATTTTCCAGTCCGCCGGCCAGGGCTGATAATCGGGGAAATCCAGATATTCCCGCGGCGCCTCGACCAGACCGCCCAGCATGACTTTTTCCAGGGGCGGAACGGCGGCGCCGGCAATGTCGCGCCATTCCGCGCGCACGATGTTTTCAGCCGCCGCGCGCACCTGCTCCACCGTCAAGCCGGCATGATCCACCGCCCCCAGGCACAACAAGGCGGCGTCATCCAGATAAATGGCTGTCCCAACGGGGACATCCGTGGACGGGCGCAACTCGCCGGTGATGGTTTTACGCGGAATGTTGCTCGCGGTGCCGCCGATCATCACCATCGGCCCGATGCGGGCGAAACCCTCCAAATAAAATCGGACGGAATGTTTCTGCCAATCCGGGGTGACGCTGAACTTTTCATTTTTAGGCACAATCGTTGCCCGCGTCAGCTTGCCGTCAACCGCCCGCCAGGCGTAAATTAAAACCTGGCCTTCCGGCTGTTTGGCGTTGCCGGCATCGCCCTTGACCCAGAAGGAAAATTCATATTCGCTGTTGGCCGCTGGAATGACATAACTATTTTCACCGAAGGCGCCGGAACGGACTTCGCCATAAATCAAGCCTACCGTGCCTTTGCCGGAACCGCCATCCCCGGGCCGGAATTCCTTCACCGCCAGCCGCGCGCTGCTTTGGCCGGAGTGGAATTCCTGCGTGCTCACGGAAAAATCGGGCACCATGCTGCCGGCATTGTAAAGAGAAATCTGCCGGGGCCTGCCCGCCGCATTCAGCCGCTCCACCCCACCGTTGAAAAGCAGATTTGCCTGTTTATCGCCCAATTCGTATTCGGCGCCAAAATCCACGCCGGCCGGCGCCGGATCAGGCACAATGCCCGCCAACCAGGAGACGCAGTCCAGCAACAGACATTTTTCCGCTCCGGACGGCGGAACGACACTGCCATCCGCCAGAAGCCCCGGCAACGAGCCGTTGGCCACATAACGCCCTTTGCCCGCTTGCCCGTAAACGACCACCGGCCCGGAACTTTTGGCCGCATCGCCCGTCTTTTCCACGCCCCGCGCCAGGATGCGGCCCTGCGGCCCTAATTCCAGGACTACATAATCGAAATAACTCAATGGAATCCGGTCGCCTGGTTGCAGCGAGGGTGTGAATGGTTGCGGATGGGAGATGACCAATTCAGCCGTAAATGGTTCGCGGCCGACAACATCATGATAACTCCCCTTCGCAATTTCCGGGAATAGCGGCACATGACATTTATACCCCACCGCGTCATGCGTCACCAATAACCCGCCGCCCTCCTCCACCCAGTGCTTGACGATCGGAAACCAGCGGTCGTAGGCCTGATAGGCCGGGGTTTCCTTGACCACGCCCAAAGGCATCTGCGGCCAGATCAGCACTTTATATTTGGTTAATATTTCGGGCGTGGCATCGGTGATTAATTCCGCTTGAAACGATTGATTGCCCCGCACGACTTCATAAATACCATCCGCGAAATTTTCCTTGTCGCCCCAGCGCAATACCCCCACCCCGACTTGCGCGTCCGTCACGCCCCATCCGGCCAGCCCGCCCGCCAAAACAATCACCGCTCCCAGTTTGGATTTTTTCATAAATATTCTTCCCTTGCAGCGAAGGCTTCCAGCCTTCGCTGCCAACCGGAACTACGCCGACAATATTTTCCTGACCTCCACCGCCAAACGTTCCGCATAAGTGTTCATCAGGAATTCACCAAACTCCGCCGTAGCCTGCCGGTTTCCGGCCGTGACATCGGCCGGCATCTCATAAAACCCGTCAAACGGCTGGTCCAATGCCGGCAAATCCACCCCTTGCGGATCGAGCGCCATGTTCATTGCCGTCTCCCACATACCGCCGTGGGCGCCGGATGACTTCAATCCATATTGTTCCTTGGCCCGCAATAATTCATCCTTGATGAAATCACCCGACCCCACGGCCAGCAGGCGCATCATTCCAACCCGTTCGCCGCAATCCCGCGCAATTTGCTTGAGCAAATTGGACGCCGGCCCATGCGCGCCGAACGCCACGCATAATTTAAACCCCAGGCATTCCGCAAAAAAACCAAACAACTCGCGCGCGATACTTTCGCAAAGCTCGCGCCCGCCAAACACGGACGGATAAGCGTGATAAAAGGCCGTTTTTTTCAACCGCAATTCAGCCGTTGCGAGAAACGGCGGCTTGCCCGCGGGCACGATCGGAATCGTCGGATGCACAATCCCGCCGGCGATGGCGGCGGTCCGCAGGCAGATTGCATGCCCTTTGGTGAAATCAATCGCCAGCGATTGATGTGTTCCGTGGTATTCCACCCCGCCAAATGGACAGTAAATCACCGGCACGCGCTCAAATTCCGCGCGAAATTCCCGCGGCCGCATGGCCTCGAATTCATGGGTGCGTGACATAATATTGCGTCCCAAAATGCGCCACATCGTCCAGCAACATGAACATGCCGCCGGCATGCAACGGCTCGCGTTTTTCAAGTTTTTCCAGCATGACCCGCTGCAGGCGGCTCTGGCGGGGCGCGGTTTTCAAATCCAGTTCCGCCGCCGATTTGCGGAAGACAAAATCAATCCCCGCGGTCGGCGAAGATCGGATGGGAAACAGATAAAGTTCGCGCATGAATCGCGCCATGTTGGACGCCGGCAGCAATTCCAGCCATTCCGGATTTAATATCCACGACATGCAGGTAAAACAACGCACATCGTGTTGCGGCAGATGCCGGCGGATGATTTCCGCCGCCGCGCGCATGGAGGCGCCGCAATCGGCGCCGACCATCGGCCGCCCTGGCGGGATGTGGATTTCCGCCGTCAGGGCTTCCGGCGCCAGCACATTTTCCCAGTCATCCGGCGCCAGCGTCACGCGCTGCGCCACAATCCGGCCGTCGGCCCGCGCCAGATTCCCGGTGATTTCCCGCGATGTCCTGCGCAAGCTGGTTGTAAATTCCGGCGCCGCCGCATCGTCAACGCAAATCAACCCCTCCCGGTCAACCTTCACGCCATCGCTGGCCAATGCCAAAACCCTGCCGGTTGCGCGTTGGCGGAAGCCCCAAACCGGCAATTTTTCCGACAGCCGGGCCAAACGATAGACAAAAATCCCGGTCTTGAACATGATGTCCCGATAATACTTCCCGGTCCAATGCAGGTTTTTCATCAAGGCATCCGGATATTCCGCCATGGCCCGGAACGTCTGACCCAGGGCCCGGCAACTTTCGCCGGTAACCGATTCCGGCAGGTTCATTTCGGCATGGCGCGCCCGGATCAACGGCGCCAGCAAGGCCGCCAGCACCTTGAGCAAAAGCATGCGATCAACGGTAATCCCCGTCAAATCCGCGGGCAGCAGCCGTTCACCCCGCCGCCACGCCTTGGTATAACAGCGCTCCAGCGCGCAGATATTGTCGTAATGGAATAGCGCCTGGCGATCGCATGCCGTCAGAATGGCCGGCGCGTCATCCGCCAGATCAACGGCCGCCAGCCAGCCGGCCAGTTGCTCCCGCGACCGCAATTTTTCGCGCATGTGCATTGAATTATGGCCCCAAGCGCTATTTGAAAAAATCATTCAGCGGCAGCATGGCAATGCCATGGGCCAGGGATTCGCCCCCGAAACGCGCCGGCAACACCTTGACTTGCATGTCGGGATTGACCAACCGGCAGACCTCCAACCGGCGCCGGACGATGTCCAGGGATATTTCCGGGCACTTTGCCGTCCACGGCCAGAGCAAGATCGCCTCGGGATTGAAAAGGTAATTCAGATTCACGGCCATTTCCGCCATGCACCGGAAGCCTTCCTCGATCATCTCGCGACAAAGCGCGTCGCCTTGCAACGCCGCATCGATCACCAGTTGATGCGATATTTTGCCGCCGGCCTTGACCAAATCCGCCGCCAGTGTTTTGGAGCCCTGCGCCATCGCCTGCTCCAAACGCAGGCCGAGCTGCCGGAAGGGCGTCACTTGATTGTAAGTCCCGGCCCGGCCATCGCCGCCAACCTTTTGGGCATCGCTGATTTTCATAAAGCCAATTTCCCCGCCATAACTCTGATGCCCCATGTAAATCCGGCCATCCAGAAACATCCCCAGCCCCATGCCGTCCAGATACAGAAAATCCGACATGCCAACGGCCGTCCCACGCGCGTGCTCGTTGAACGCCAACGCCGCCGAGTGCTCCATCAGGCGGCAAGGTTTTCCCAGGGCTTTTTCCCAAAAAGGAATGATCGGCGCCGCCGCCGCGGCGTCAACAAAGGCCGATGACTTGCGCACAATGCCCGTACGGTGATCAATCATGCCCGGCAAAGTGACCCCCACCCCGACCAGGCGATTAAGATCCAGCTTGTGGCGGCGCAAAGCCGTTTTTACGGCATGCAACAATTGCGGCAATTGTTTTTTGCCGGCGCGCGCCAGCCCCGTAATGGCATCCACCGCCAACACCCGCAGCCCGGCATCCACCAGGGCGATGTCCGCCTTGTCCGACCGCACGGCGATGCCGACGGCAAAACATTGGCCGCCGCTGATTGCCAGGGCCTTGGGCTGCCGCCCCTTGCGTCCGTTGGGGCAATCGGATTCGGACAACACGCCCGCCCGCACCATTTGCTCCACCGCGCCAATCACCGTGGCGCGGCTCAGTTGCAAATCGCGGACAAGGTCGGCGCGCATGGCCGCCGGGCGTTTACTCCAGATATAATCAACCATGCGGCGATATTTTTTTTGCTTTTTAAGGTTGAATATATCCACAGCACGCCTCAATCGCGCATGACATGAACTATATATGTCTAAATTTAGACTTATTAAAACAAAAAACAACCGGCCGTCAAGTAAAAAGCGCTTTGATTCTTCCCCCGGCCGCTCAAACCCGGCCCGCTGCCTACGGCCGCATTACGTGCCGGACAAGGCCGGCGGCGCGGTTCCGGTCAACGATTCACCCAATTCGCCTGCCGGCCGGCCCTGTTCGCCAGAACTTTCACCAAGGAGGCTGCCGTCGAACCGGAACAGCGCCCGGGTATGTTTATCGAGGGCCAGGGGTTGATCGCGCGTCGGCGGCGTAAAATCCTCGGGATAGCGCCGGATATCGGAAACGCGCAATTCATCGATGGCGCCATTTAAACCGGGCCCGAGGCATAGTTCCCGGGGAACGCCTTCGGGCAGGTTGCCGTCATTGACATAGACCGCCGACTGGGTGTGACCCCGGCCATTGACGAAAATCTGCATTTTCATCACCCGCTCAAACCGGCGGGTGCCGACATGCGCCAAATCCGGCCCCCAGCTCCAGGCCACATGCACCCACTGGTTGCGGTCAAACAGCGTGCGGGTGCGCCAGCAGCGCAATTCCACCCGCTGCCGGCCATCCGTCCAGAATGAACCCAGCAGAGCATGCGACGGTTCGCGCGGACCAAGATTGATGGTGGTGCCAAACGGGTCCGCGCGGTAAACCAGATTCCACGCAGTCTTATCCGTCGGCAGCGTCGCCATGGTTTTGACAACGCTTTGTTCATCCGCCTTCAGATCGAAGGTGTCCCAATCCGGCTTGAAAAAGAATTCGATGGTGCCCTGGCGATGCGGTAGAAAGGCATGGCCATCGCCGGACGGATGCGCCGGTCCGGCTTTAAACTTGAAAACCCGCCCGTCGGGAAGGGCTAAGGAACGGTTGCCGGCAGGCGAAGCCGTTGCGGGCATGTTTTGCTCGGACTGGCTGCCGTCATCCGCCGCGCCCAATCCTTCCGGCGTATCTGGCAGCGCCTGATAGGCCCAGGGCAGGTTTGGCTCAAAATAAAACTCCGGGCGGCCCAGCGCAAAAAACGGGGGGAGGTTGACGGCGCGCACCAGCCGGTTTTGCTCCGGCTCGAACCGCCAGAGCCCGGGCCGGTCGCCCGGCAGATCCGTCCACCCGCGCAGGACCGCGCCATCCCGCCAGGGTATGCCCTGCGGATCGAAAAACCTTGCGCCGCCTTCCACCAGGATGCGCGCCCGGCGCGCCGAGGCGGTCTCGGCCGGCACGCGGAAATACACCGGCAATGCCGGCCGTAAATCCGGCAGCCGCCAATACAATGGCGCATGGATCACCAGCGGCAGCGGCTGGTCGGCGAAGGCCAGGTGGAAGCCCGGTTTGGCCGCGGTAATCACATAATCCACGCCCGGCGCCTCCAGCGGCAAATGCAGGCGGGCCAAGCCGCGATTCGGTTCCGTGACGGTTATCTGGTCGCAGCCGAGGCGGCCTTCAGCCAGCGGCGCAATCTTCAGGTTGCCGCCGGTAAACCCGCCCTGCGCTTCGGATTTGAACCAGACATCCACCGCGCGGTCGTGCGGTTTGCGCAACGCGATCTGAAAGGGCTGGCCATAATCGTCAAAGGCCAGCCAGGCGGCCGGCTGGCTGGACGCGGCCGCGTGCCGCTCCAGCACGTCCATGATCATGGGCATGCCCTCCAGAACAAAAGTCACCGCCGACGCCCCGACCGGCCGGACGGTTCCCGTGGCGGCATCGTAATGGGTGCAGGCCCAGCGCATCTGGAAATCCAGCGCCGCGGCGATCCATGGTTCGCGGTTTTCGTCATAAAAGAAAACTCCCAACCGGCCCAACGGCCCCTGCTTGCGGTTAACGGGAAAGACGCCGATGCCGTTGTCCCATAAATACGCGCCCAGCCGTCGCGTCAGCGCCTGGTAACGCGGTGCGCCGATAATTTCCCAGGCATCCAGCAAGGCCCCGGCGTCTTCGTTAACCTTGTAATAGCTGCCGATGAATTCCGGCCGCGGCCGGCGCTTGGTGAGTCCGGTTTCAGCCTGCCGGTCGTAGATGACGCGCCCCACGTCATTGGCCAAAAAACGCAGTTCCGGATCCCAGCCGCCGGAGTAAGCCTGCGCGAGCACCTTCAGCCCCATCAGCACGCGCCCGGTGGCGATATTGCGGCGGTCGTTGACCACCTCCTCCGTGGATCCCGCCATGCGCCAGCAGGTCTTCAAACCTTCGCCGAAGGCGCGCACGGCGTCGGCGCCGCGGCGATCGCCGGCCAATTGATGCAGCCATTGGAACTGGCGCAGGTCGGTCGAACTGGAGGTATTCAAGGTGGTGCGGTCCCCCCAGTAAAACGGCAGGTCGCTCGTGCCGGTGTCGAACGGCGCGGAATGGCCGGCGGTATAAAGTCCGGCGATCTTGCGCGGGGCGTTCCAATGGCAGAGGTAATTATCCAGGTAGGCGCGGGTGGTGCCTTCCGCAAACTCCCGCAAGTCGCGGTTCCAAGTGCGCGCGCAAGCGAGCCAGATGTCATGCCGGAGCGTGTAACTCAAGCCGTAACGATGCGGAGTAATCGCCAGGTGGTAGCCCGGCCCATGGTAATAATCCGCAAAACCGTAGCGGCCGCCGTCGGCATGGCCGCCCGGCAGCCGGCTGCGCCAGAGGGCCTCGATCATGTTTTCCGCCTCGGGAAACTTGTCCGGGCTGCGCGGATAAACGGCGCCCATGGCCCGCGACTGGTAAATCCAGCCCGGATCCGCCTGGGCGTAAACCGGAAAGGAATGCAGGTGCGCCAGGCGCGCGGCGACGGCCGGGAGCGTGGCCGGCAATTGCGCCGGCGGCAGGGGGGCCAGCAGGAGTTCATGCGTCTTGGCCCAGCCGCCCGCCTGGCTGTCAATTTCGGCAATCGCCGCCAGCGGGTCGCGCGCATAAAGCTTGCGGTAGCTGTCGCGCCTGGCTTGAGGATACCAGGCCTCCAGGTTCCATTTCCGCGCCAGCGTCGCCGCGCGAAAATCCAGTTCCTCGCCGGCGCGATTGCTGAACAAGCGCAGCACGATGCGGTCGGGGCGCAGTTCGAACTCCTTCGGATGCTGACGGGCGCTCTCGCGGCACGCCAGCATTACGCCGCCGGCTGCCCCGTCCAGCATGGCCCAATCGCCCATTTCCGCGCCGGTATAAACGGCGGCAGGCTCCGCACCCACGCCGTCATGCATCACCACGCAGCGGTTGGTCCCGCCGTAAAAGCGGTAGTGGTCCGCCTGAAGCATGTAGGCCGAAGCGGCGGGCGTATCCAGGGGCAGCGTGACAAGCTTGTCCGGATTGGCGCGTTCCACGCCGAAACTCGCCCGCGGCGCGGCGGCCTTATCGTCCAATCCACCCACCGCCACATCCAATTCCCAGCCCACTTCCTTGAACCATGTTGTGCGGGTATCGGCCGACAGCACCAGGGTATGCGTTGCTTTCACCCACGCCTGGCCGGCGAAAAATTCCAACCGGGTAATGTGGCGCGCCAGGGGCGCGCCTTCATCCCCGCCGGCGCGGTAATACCCCTCAAACCGCACGCAGGCTGCGACCGGGCCGCGTGTTTCAATTTCCATGGCGTTATCCGCCGCCGCCTGGCCCAGACGGCCGTCCTGGGCCAGCACATACAGGCCGCGCGATTGCGGACCGCAGAAAGCCAGCCGCCGGTCTCCCAAAAAAACTTCCCGCACGGGCGACTTGCCGGGACCCAGCACATAGCGCGCTGCGCCGGTATCCACCGTCACCGCGCCTTTTTTCTCCGTCACCCGCACTACCCTGGGCAGCGCCGCCCGGCTCGGCTCCAACTCGACGCTGCAGCCCTCCGCCGGGGTCGCCAGGGCGTCAAAGCGCACCCACTGGATCGCGCCATCCTCAGCCCAGCGGCCGGTGATTTCCTTCTGGCACGGAATTTCAGCGCCGGCGTTATTCACCAGGCGCAAACCATCCAAATCCCACAACGCGCCGGCGGGAAACGGCACGCCCAGCACCACCGGCCAATCCCGCAGCGCCGCCACTCCCGGGGGGACGTCCATGACCACCGGAATGCCGCGGCTCGCAGGCGACGGCGCCGCCGCCTGCGCCGTGGTCTCCAGCGCGCCCAACAGCTTGCGCCCGGCATGGACTTCCACGCGCAGCCGGGCCTGCTTCAGCGCATACCGGCGCAAATCCAGCCGCAGCCAGCCCCAGGCTGACGGCGCCGCGCATTTGACTTCCGCCATCTGCCGGCCAGTGCGCGCGTCGAAAAGCCAGGCTTTCACCGTCAGATCGGCCGGCGGTTGCCCGGCCGGGCGCAAATCCAGAAAGAAATCCAGCCAGCGTTCGCCCGGCCGCGCGGCGCAGCGCTCGGCAAAAAGGACAAAAGCCGGGCACTCCGCCGCGTAAACGCGTTTCGCCTGCCGGCCAAAAGCCTCGGCCCAGACCGAAAAATCACACGCCAAACCGCCGTCCCGCACCGCCGGCCGGGTCGTCTCCCGCGCCTGGTCCAGCCGGCGCTGCGCCGCCAGGCGCAAATGCATCGGCGCCAACGGCAACTCCGCCAACGCCCGCCAATCGGTTTCCGCCTCGCGGCGCCGGCCTTCCGCCAACCAGGCGTCCGCGCGGCCCAGCCGGGCGGATGCCTGCGCCGCCGCCGTGGCTTCCGGTGTGTTCAAATTGATGTCCAGCATCAACGTATAAAAATTCCGCGCCGCCGCCCAGCGTTCCTGCCGCTGGGCCAGACGGCCCAGGTACAAACGCGTCGCGGCCCCGTCCTCCGGCTTGAGTCCCCGGATCGCCAGGGCGCCCTGTAAATATTGCTCGGCAGCCGGATCGTCATATTCCTCAAAGGCCATCCGGCCTAAATAATGCAAGGCGCGCCCCAGGAATTCCGGGGGGACATCCTGCATTTCCAACACCTTGACGAATTCCGGCGCGGCCTGGGCGTCGCCTTCCTGCATGTAAATCAATCCGATGAAAAACTGCGCTTCCGCGCGATACATGGGCGGCGTTTCTGCCAAGTCCATGACGGTTGCAAACCAGGCGCGCGCCCCCGACCAATTGCCTTCCAGATACGCGATGTGCCCCAGATGCAGCCGGGCCTCCGCCACCGCCGCCGCCGGCAATTCCTTGTCTTCCAGCACCTCCTGGAAGGCGTCCGCCGCCTGGGGATATTCGCCGCGGTTGAACAGGGTCCGGCCTTCAGCCAGAATCATCACTGACTTTTGCATGCCAGACAGCGCCATCGCCGCGATGGAAGCGGTCCGGCCCGGCGCCGCCGGCCCGGGCGGCGCAACCGCGTCATCTTCCTCCGCCTGCGCCGCCGCCACGCCGAGCAAACCGATCAAAAGCAAATGCCGCATAAATCCTGATCCTTTCGTCGGAGGGGATCAAAAACATTTCCTGCCGTTAAATTTAATGACTGGCAGATGACAATGCAAGCCGGAAGCTGGTAAATTTGCGCCGGAACGGAATGCAGCATGCACGTCAACATGCCTCGCCGCAACGAAACATTTGTCCTGCATCCTGACGCCAATAATGACTTGCATTTGGGCCGGACGCCCGATACTTTATAAGGCCATGGAAGCAAATTTGCCCCCCCGCCCGCATTTGCGCGCTATCATCCAGGAAAACCAGGCCGCGATTCTGGAATTACTGGAGGAAATGGTCAACACCAATAGTTACTCCCACAATCCGGATGGCGTCAACCGCGTCGGCGCCATCGTCCGCCAGGCCATGCCGCCCGGATTCCAGCATACGGTCGCCGCCAACCCGGCGGGCGTGCAGCATCACATTTTCACCCAAACGGCCGGCGACCGCCTCCCGATCGTGCTGGCCGGGCATCTGGATACGCTGTGCCCGGACGATCCCGCCTTTAACCGCCTGCGGGCGGACGGCGAAACCTTGCGCGGACCCGGCGTCAACGACATGAAGGGCGGCGATGTCGTGCTGATCTGGTCATTGCAAATCCTGCGCCAATGCGGCGCCCTGACGCAACTGCCGCTGACATGTATTTTCAACGGCGACGAGGAAATCGGCTCGCCAACCTCCCACCCGATTTTTACCGGCCTACGCGGCCGCGCCGCCTTGGCCCTGGTATTCGAATGCGGCGGCCCGGAAGACACCGTCGTCACCACCCGCAAGGGCGTCGCGCGTTACCGCCTGCGCATCACCGGGAAGCCCAGTCATTTCGGCAATCTGAAAGAGCCCAAGGTCAGCGCCATCGAGGAACTGGCGCATAAAATCCTGGCGGTGGAAGCGATGAACCGGACGGACCGGAGCGTGGCGGCCAACGTGGGCCGGGTCGAGGGCGGCCTGGCCGCCAATGCCGTGGCGGCCAAGGCCGCGATGGATTTCGAGGCGCGTTACTGGGATCCGCGGCTGGAACCGGATGTCCTGCGCGAGATTGAATCCCTGGCCGCGCCAGATAAGGTTCCCGGCTGCCTGGTGGAGATGGAACGCCTTTCATACCGTCCGCCGATGCAGCCGACCGCCGCCGCCATGCGCATTTTTGCGATGATCAAGGCGCGCGGAGAGGCGCTAGGCATGCGCATCCTCGAGGAAAAACGCGGTGGCGTTTCCGACGCCTGCTGGCTGGCGCATGCCGGCATCCCGGTGATTGACGGCCTGGGGCCGCTGGGCGACCACGATTTCACCCCGCGGGAATACATCCGCAAGGACACGCTCTTCCGCCGCATCGAACTGACCGCCAACCTGCTGCTGGACCTGCAGGAAGCCGGGATGGCATGATGCAGTGCGCGTACGCGGCGGCCACCCCTGGTTGAAGTCACTTGGCCGGTTTTTCGGCGGTCTGGTCTTTTTCCGGCAATGCGAAACCGGCCGGCAGGATGGTCCCGTCCAATTTGGCGCCGGTGAAAAGCGTTTCCTTGAGCATGGCCCCGGTCAAGTCGGCGCCGGAAAGATCGGCGTCCGTCAAATCCGCCTTCGTCAAATCCGCGCCAACCAGCGACGCATTGATTAGCACGGCTTCCGCCAGGCAGGTGCTTTTCAAACTGGCATTGAAGAGGGCCGCGCCGGCCAGGTTGGCGCCGCGCAGAATCGCCCCTTCAAGATTGGCGTTGCTCAAGTCCGCCCGGCTCATGCTGGCATGGGTAAAAATGGTCTTCTTCAGGCTGGCCTGACTAAGATTCGCGGAAAGCAGATTGACATTGCTCAAATCCGCGCCATCCAGTTTGGCGCCGCGCAGGTCCTTGTTAAAGCTGTTGCTGCGCGCCCGCTCAATGCATTCTTCGCGCGTCAGTTTCTCGGCGCCCAAACGCAGGGTGGTAATGCCCACCTTGCTGCCTTTTTTCACCTGGGCCGCGGCCTCCCCGGGCAGCCACGCCAGCATGGCCAACACCAACCAGCCGCAACCATGCAATATGAATCGACGTTTCATGCTTTTCAGTCTAATGATTCAGCGCCGGAGAGACAACCAAAAAATGCGGCAGGCCGTCGGGCGGGTGTAGCACAAAATTATCGCCCACACACTCACACACCCACATACATCTTCGCGTGGGAGCGGCTTTACACGCCGCGATCTTCCGGCTCGCCGGGAGTCTCGCCCTCCAGCACAACCAATAAATCTGCTTTACACTCCCGCCGAACCATCAATCGCGGCTTTCCAGAAATCCTTCCAGCTTTTGCAAGCGGCTGGGATGGCGCAACTTGCGCAGGGATTTGGCCTCAATCTGCCGGATGCGCTCGCGGGTGACGGTGAACATGCTGCCGACTTCTTCGAGCGTGCGGGGACAACCGTCGTCCAGGCCGAAACGCAAACGCAAAACCTTCTGCTCGCGTTCGGAAAGGGTTTTCAGGACATCCTGCAGGCGTTCGCGCAACAGGCTGTAGGCGGTCATTTCCGACGGGTTTTCCGCGGATTTGTCCTCGATAAAATCGCCGAAATAAGCATCGTCGCTGTCGCCCACCGTCGCTTGCAGGGAGATGGGCTGCTGGGCCATTTTAAAAACCTCGCGCACCCGATCCACCGGCATGCTGACCTCGTCGGCCACCTCTTCCGGGGTCGGCTCGCGCCCGAAATCCTGCAGTAACTGTTTTTGCACACGGGTCAGCTTGTTGATGGTTTCGATCATGTGGACGGGAATGCGGATGGTGCGCGCCTGGTCAGCAATGGCGCGGGTGGCCGCCTGGCGAATCCACCACGTGGCGTAAGTGCTGAATTTGTATCCGCGCTTGTACTCGAATTTTTCCACCGCCCGCATCAGACCGGTATTGCCCTCCTGGATCAGGTCCAGGAACATCAATCCGCGATTCATGTATTTTTTGACGATGCTGATCACCAGGCGCAAATTGGCCTCGGCCATTTCGGTGCGGGCCTTATGCCCTTTTTTGAGCCAGGATTTCAATTCGCGGTACTTGGCTTCAAAGTCCTTGCAATACATCCAGACCCGGGCTTCAAACTCCGGCTGGCGCGCGTATTCCGTGGCCAGCGACGCCTTGATTTCGGCCTTGTTCTTTTTGCGGCTGGATTCCAGGCGCGCGACTTGGTTGCGCCAGGTCTGGTATTCGCAAAAATACTCGTCCGCCTGGACGACGAAATCCTCCACCGCCTTCTGCTTGAAGAAAAGTTTATCCAGCAACTGCCCGTATTTGCGCGCCAGCCGGTCGAAATTCTTTTCCGCATGCTGGGCGGCGGGGCTGCCGGCCGTGCGGCCCTGCATGACCTTAAAGGCCTTGACCGCCTCCTTATGCGCCTCGGCGATCTTCTTTTTGATTTTCGGCAGGACGCGCAGATACTTGTCGCGGCTGTCAACATGCTTGTCAACGATGATCCGGTCAAAGCGCTCCTTGCTTTGTTCCAGCCGCGCCGCCAGCGCAAAATACGAATCCATGGAAAACCCGAAACGCTTGAAAATTTCCCGGGCATTGATTTCGGCCTCTTCAATGCGCTTGCAGATTTCCACTTCCTGGGTCCGGGTCAGCAACGGCACCTGCCCCATCTGGTGCAAATACGTGCGGATGGGGTCGTCCATCACATCGAAGGCGCGATCCTGTTCGGCGCGTTCGTCCTTCTCCAGTTGTTTCTTGAACTGCTCGACATTGGAAGAATCGATAATTTCAATGTCCATGCCGCGCAGCAGCAGCACCAGGCCGTCAATTTCATCCGGATCGATCAGGTCGGTTGGCAAAGCTTCGTGAATGTCGCTGTAAGTCAGATAGCCCTGCTCCCGGGCCAGTTTCATCAGTTCCTTGATCTTCTCCCGGCGGTCTTCACTGCTCATCTTGACGCGCAAAGGGTTGTCGGAAACAGGCGGCAGTCCTCCCTTGCGCGCGGACGCCGGCTTGGCCACGGCGGCTTTTTTTTCCGGCGCGGTTTTGACCGGGGCTTTAGCGCCCTTGGTTGCGGTTGCGGCGTTTTGGGATTGGCGGGCGGGCGGCTTGGCAGGTGACTTGCTTTTGCCGGCAGCGGCCGGCGGGGCGGTTTTTTTCGGGGGATTTTTTTTCATTCCAATTCCAAAGCAGGATTTCAACGGCGCGCCCCGGGCGTCAAATCCCGGCGGGACGGCGTAAAAATTTATCAACCGGCACGGAAGGCAAAAAGCCAACGGTCGGAATCGAACCGACGACCGGCGCATTACGAATGCGCTGCTCTACC
>CAZYXU010000007.1:0-58383 GCA_964650945.1 uncultured Verrucomicrobiota bacterium
CCGGGATAACAGAAAAGCCCCGTCTCCGTAAATCACGAAGACGGGGCTGAAAACTGCACGATTGAAATTAATCCTGCGCCGGCAAAGCATGGGTGAACGTCGCGGCAGCGCCCGCCACGACACAAGTAGCATTGATGCCCAACTTTTGGGTGGCGCCATAGCTGGCCGACATCCCGGTGAGGTTTGCTTCCACATTGGTCAGGGGGCAAACCGGCCATTGCTTGATGAAATTGGTCGAACCAACCAATGAGGCATTCTCAATAACTGCGCCATTGGTCAAACCAAGCTCCATGCCCAACTGTTCCTTGCCGGACTCGATCTGGCGGAGGTTATTGATGCAAGCATTCATCTGCGAGGTTGTGCGGGCCCGCATGAACGAAGGGATCGCAATCGCCGCCAACAAGCCGATGATCGCCACAACGATCATGATTTCTACCAACGTAAAACCTTTTTTCATTCTAAAACTCCAATTTATCAAAAAATCACAAACTTTTTTTCATCACGAATCGAATAACGAACGTCTAAAAATTCTTTAAACCACCTCCTTAAATCCAAATGACAATTGCTTTTACGCACATAAATCCAACCGATACAAGTACCTATTGAGCATTTACCGTGCCATACCCGGACAAATGCAGAAAAAATCAATTAATAACCAACAAGCCAGTTAAAAAAAACCTGACGAAATTATCGAAATTACCATCACCCACCACAAAACTGCTGATATTTTAAGTTTTTTCTGGTGGCATCCATCTCGTCGGCCAAACCTTAATCATGGCCATCGCTCAGACCGCATTACGAATGCATTTCTAAAAAAACAGAGATTTGCAAGCAAGCGTTTCGCATATTTTAGAATTGTCATATTCTAAAATCAATCGTCTTTTGGTTCCGGTAACTTGCGGTACAATGTTGCCAAACTTATTTTCAACGCTTTAGCGGCACGCTGCTTATCGCCATCAGAATTTTTCAGAACATGAGAAAGATATTCTTTTTCCTTGTTCCGTAAAAATGCCTTGAGTGATTTTCCTCGAAAATCTTCTTTCTTGACGGCTGATCCAGCGCCTTCCACGACACCAGCAGTCCGTGTCATTTTTACCGGCAAACAAGACATGTTGATAACATTATCCTTGGCAAATGTCAAGGCATGTTTGATGGCATTTTCAAGTTCACGGACATTACCAGGCCAGGAATATTGCTCAAAAAACATCAGAACTTCCGGGGCAATAGTCGGCACCGCCACCCCCTCCGGAACCTCCTTGCGTAAAAGGTGTTGAATCAGCGGCAGAATGTCTTCCGTCCGTTCACGCAAAGGTTTGATTTCAATAGGGATAACACTCAGGCGATAATACAGGTCCTCGCGGAACAAGCCTTTTTCGATCAGGTTTTCCAAACGGCTGTTGGTGGCGGCAAGTACGCGCACATCCACGGATATGCTAGTATTGCCGCCTACGCGCCGAATCTCTTTTTCCTGTAATACCCGCAAGAGTTTGGCCTGTATTCCCAGAGGCATGGAACTGATTTCGTCGAGTAAAATTGTCCCGCCATTGGCTGCTTCAAACAATCCTTCCTTATCCGTTGAAGCTCCGGTAAAAGCCCCCCTGACATGCCCGAAAAGTTCCGATTCCAAGAGCGGCTCCGGCAAAGCCGCGCAATTTAACGGCAGGAACTGCTTGTTTTTACGGTTGCTATAGGCATGTACGGCTTTGGCTACCAATTCCTTGCCCGTGCCGCTTTCGCCATAAATCAATACGGTAGCGTCAGTTGGCGCGACACGTTCGATCATTTCGCAGACCGTGCGCATCGCCGGGCTCTCGGCAATGATGTTTTCGAAACGATAACGGGATTCCAACTGCGCCTTGAGATTTACATTTTCGCTCAAGGTCTTGTTGTAATCCAGGGCCCGCTGCACGGTTATCAGCATCTCGTCGACTTTGAACGGCTTGGTAATGTAATCGAAAGCGCCCAATTTCATGGCCTCCACGGCAGTTTCCACGGAGCCGTAGCCGGTCACCATCAAGACCGCCATGGATGGCTGGACTAACCGGGCGGCTTGGAGGAGGGCAATGCCGTCAATGGGCTTCATCCGAATATCGGAAATCATCAGGTCAAAATCAGTGGATTTAATTAATTCCAGCGCCTTTTCCCCGTTGTCCATGGGGGTAACGTTATGCCCTTCCGCCTTGAGCAATACATTCAGCACGCTCAAGATGCTGGGCTCATCATCCACGAGAAGAATTTTGGACATATTAAAGCCTTGAGTTCCAACCGCCAATGGCGCAAATTCCGGGGGTTGCGCCAAACACAAAACATACGGCTGGCGCCGCTGGAAACGCGACCGCCGCCGCAAATCGCCATCCAAAACAAAAACATTGTATATTTAAAACAAAGATTGTAAAGTTTTTTAATATTTTAGCAATAAAAACCGCAAATGATCCCGGCGCCGTCTGTCTTCATGAATGTCATTGCCGAAATCCTTAAACACCGCGAACTGCTGCATAATCTGGTAATGCGCAATCTTAAGAGCCGCTACAAGGATTCAGCCTTGGGGTTTTTGTGGAGTATTCTGACCCCATTGTTCATGGCCATGATTTACGTGGTTTTCCTGCGAATCCTGGCGCGCGGCATCCCGATGGAGGAGGTGCTGATCGGTGTTTTCGCCTGGCAATTCACCGCCCAATGCGTGGGCAACGGACTGTCTTGCATTACCGATAATGCCAATTTAGTGAAAAAGGTCTATTTTCCGCGCATCATCCTGCCGACCGCCAGCACGCTATCTAACCTGGTAAATTTTATCTTGACCCTGGTCGTGCAATTCGTTTTACTCGGCATAATTTTTGTCTGGCGCGGCGGGGGCATGAGTTGGTATGCGTTGAACGTGCCGCTGTTGATTATCGGACACACCGCCTTTTGTTTTGCCCTGGGGGTTTTTCTCTCCTGCATTAACGTGTATTTCCGCGACATTCAGCATTTGGTCAACGTGGGAATGACTGCCTGGTTTTTCCTGACCCCGGCTATGTATTCGATGCGGCTGGTGCAAACCATGGCTGAAAATTACCACATGCCGGCCTTGGTGCAGGTTTACATGCTGAATCCCATGGCGGTGATCATCAACGGCTATCGCGCTATGATCTTGAATGACAATCACTTTTACATGTCATGGTCGGTGACGGCATCCATTGCCGGATCCGTGGTTTTTCTGCTTGGATCAATCTGGCTGTTCCAGCGGCTGCAGCGTAATTTTTCGGATATGTTTTAATGCATGCGATTGAAGTTGAACATTTAACAAAAAGCTACTGGATGCACGGCGCTGAGCCGCCGACGCTGGCCGGCATGCTGTCGCGCGGATTATTGCCCCAACGGCGCCGGCAGATCAAGGCTTTGAATGACGTTAGTTTCGCGGTGGAACCGGGTGAAACCATTGGCGTGATCGGTCCGAACGGCTCAGGAAAGAGTTCCCTGCTGGGTCTGCTGGCCGGCACCACCACCCCGACTTCCGGCACGGTCAAGCTTAACGGCCGCGTCTCCTCGCTCCTGGAACTGGGCGCCGGGTTCCACTCCGAACTGACGGGGCGGGAGAACATTTTTTTGAATGGGGCGATTCTGGGCATTCCCAAGGCAACCATCCTGGCGCGTTTTGACCGCATTGTGGATTTTGCCGGCATCCGGGATTTCCTGGACATGCCGGTAAAACATTATTCCAGCGGCATGTACGTCCGCCTGGGATTCGCCGTGGCGGTTGAGATGGACCCGGAAATCCTTTTGATAGACGAAGTTTTGGCGGTGGGCGATGTCGCCTTCCAAACCAAGTGCCTGGCGCGCATCCGGGATTTTCAGCAGCGCGGCAAGACGCTTTTACTGGTCTCGCACGCATTGCAGACGGTGGAAGAATTTTGCAACCGGGTGTTTTTGATCCACCAGGGGCGGCTGGTGGCGCAAGGCGCCCCGGCAGACGTGATTTTCACTTACCTCCGCTCCTACATGGGCGAGGGCGGCGGCGTGCATGCCGTCGAATATGGCAGCCGCGAAGTCAGCATCGTCAACGTGCGGTTCCTGGACGCCGGCGGACGGGAAACCGGCAACATGACGACCGGCCAACCCATGACCGTCGAAATATCCTACCAGGCCAGCCGGCGGATTGAGCGCCCGGTCTTTGGATTTTCCATTAAAACCGGCAACGGCATGTTCGTTTTCGGTTCCAACACCCAACTGGCCGGACGCCAGATTGAAGCCATTGAAGGCGCCGGGCGGATTCGCCTGCATTTTGACGCGCTCAGTTTGATGCAGGGTAATTTTTTTCTTTCCGTTTCCATCCACTCCTGGGATCATGCCGTCCAGTTTCACCGCCGGGAAGACTGGTATCCGTTCGTGGTGCAAAACCCTACCGGCGCGCTGGGCCTGTTTTACGTCAATACCCGCTGGGAACAATGACCGGAGCAAACCATGGATATGCTAGATGCCATTCAAAAACGCCGATCCGTACGCGCCTACACCGCGCATACCGTGGAGGAAGACAAACTCCAGTCGGTTTTGGAGGCCGCCCGCCTCGCGCCCTCCGCCCGCAATCTGCAGGAATGGCGTTTTGTGGTGGTGCGCGACCCGGCGATCCGCGCGCGGCTGGCGACCGCGGCGAACAACCAGGCGTTTGTGGGCCAGGCGCCGGTGGTCATCATTGGCTGCGCGGTCAAAACGGACTACGTTATGCGCGGCGGACAACTTGCCTACCCCATAGATCTGGCGATCGCCATTGATCACATGACCTTGCAGGCCGCCGCCGCCGGGCTGGGCACCTGCTGGATTGGATCGTTTTTCGAGGACCAGGTGCGCGCCATTCTGGGCATCCCCGGCGATGTCCGCGTGGTCTGTCTCTTGACTTTGGGGTATCCCGCCGACGCGCCGTCGGCCAAAAACCGCCTGCCGGCCAGGCAGGTAATCTCCCGGGAGCGCTGGGATTTCTGATCAGAGGCGCCAGTTCAATTGCGGGGCCGCCAAATCCGCGGCCTGCCTGTATTGGAAGACGGTCAGCAGCAGGATGTTGCGATCGGCGAGCACCCGGCAATCAGCCTGGTAGCGCTGGCAGCCGCGATACAAGTCTTCAAAACGTCCGAAGGGATAACGCCAATCCCGCTGCGCCGCCAGTTCGCCCGGCCGGTCGCCCGGCCGGAAAATCGGACCGCGAATGGTCTTGAAGCGATTCAAGACCCGCGCGCACCATTGTTCGACCGGCTGCCGGGCCGCGATCACGTCGGCCGGCGAAAACCACCAGATAAAAAGGCGGCGAAAGCGCCATTCGAAAATCATCAGTTTGCTGCCCGCATCGAACGCCGTGCCGGTCAGATGGAATTCACGGTTCAATTGAAAGGCCAGGTCAAACACCTCCCAATCGGATACGCTGCCGCTCCCGAGGGAAAAGCTCGACGCCATCCGGCGGATTTGGCGCAAGGGCTCGCGCAGGCTGGCCCGGTCAAAATGCAGGGTGAAAACCCCGATAAAATCAGCGCCCGCCAGGCAGAAGGCATTCAGCCGCCGCCGCCCGTCCGGCATGCTGTACAAGGCGGCGGTCCAGCCGGGCGGCAGGTCCGGCACCGGCACGACCGACGCCTCCGCCCGGCGCATTTCCGCCGCCAGTTCGTCGAACCGGCGGCGGATTTGATCGGCGGCCGGACGCCGCCGGGACCGCGACCACTCCATTTCCAGGCGCAGCGCCAGGTCATCCTCCATGGCCAGGCGCGATATGCCGCCGCGTGTTTCGTGGCGCGACAAATTCCAATCCCAGGGCACCTCCAGGGCAAAGCCGTCCCAGGCAAAACGGCGGTAGGCAGTGTGGGGGGCAAGGGACATAAGCACAGGCGCCGATGGGCGCAAAACCATGACCGGCCGGCCGGCAGGATCAAACATCTTTGCCGTCAATCGTGCCGATTTCGATCTTGACTTCATCGCGCCGGGCCATGCGGCTGACGGCGCCGTCATTGATCCACACCACGACGTCCGAAGCCGAGAGCATCTTCATGTCGTGCGTGGCGGTGACGATGGTGATATTCATTTCGCTTTTCATGCGTCCGAGTAACTGGATGATTTCCTCGCCCGTGCGCAGGTCCAGGTTGCCGGTCGGCTCGTCGGCCAGGATCACATCCGGGTGGTTGACGATCGCGCGGGCAATGGCCACCCGCTGCTGCTGCCCGCCGGACAACTCGGACGGCAGGTGATGCAGGCGGTGTCCCAACCCCACCATCTCCAGCGAAGCGGAAGCGTCCTGGCGGGCATCGGCGGGATTCCGCCCGGAAAAGATGCGGGCAATGGCAACATTTTCCAGGGCGGTCATGGAGGCGATCAAGTTGAACGACTGAAAAATGAACCCGATTTTATGGCAGCGCACCCAGGCCATCTGGCTGGAACTCAAGTCGCGGATGCGCTGGCCTTCCATGAAAACATCGCCGCTGGTGGGCAGATCCAACCCCCCGACCATATTGAAAAAAGTGGACTTGCCGGAGCCCGAAGGCCCCATGATGGAAACATATGAGCCGCGGTGGATTTCCAGGGAAATGCCGCGCAGGGCGTGCACCTTTTCCGTGCCCATCACGTAGGTCTTGGTGACCGCCTCGGTTTTAATGATGATTGATTGGTTGGTCATTCCTCAACTCGCATGGCGTCCACCGGTTGCTTGCGGGCGGCCCAGTAAGCCGGGGCGATCGACGCCGACACCGACATTAACGATCCGATCAGGAGCGCGAACACCGCCGCCTGCAGCACCTCGATTCCCGGAAAGCTCTGGGCCACGTAACGTCCGTATGAAAACGCACCGATGCCGACCGCCACCAGCAGGCCGATGACCACGCCCAAGGCCGTCCCGATTACCCCTTGCATGGAAGATTCGATAAAATAAGTTTTGACGATAAACGAGTCCTGGGCGCCCAGGCATTTCAGCGTGCCGATCTCCTTGATGCGCTCGGTCACCGACATCAGCATGGCGTTAACGATGCCCACCAGGCAGGTCAGCAGCGACAAAACGATCAGCAGGATCATCATGGTGTCCGCGCCGCGGTCCGCCAGGATATCAACGCCGGATTTTTGCAGGAGGATGTTGACCTGGTCATCCCGCATGGCCATCAAAGCGTCCACAATGCTGTCGTTCACCAGCATGTAGGTCAGAAAAGCGATGCCCAGCACCACGCCCAGCATGGTGATCAGGGAGCGCAGGAAACGCCGGCAAAGGCTGCCCCAACTGACGGCAAACGCCACGCCCCATGGCACCCGGTTTTGCTCCGGAATAAATCCGTTTGTTTCAGAGGCCATAACAATATCGCTTCCGTAGTTCAGTTGCGGTTCAAATCGATGTTGATGTTGTTGCCGGTGATGATCGAAACCGCCACCGCCAGCATGACAATCACCAACTCGCCCACAATCAAGCCGATGAAAAAGCCGCACGCGCGCGCATAAGTGTTTTTATGCCCGTACTTGGTAATGGCCGAGTTCGCCAGCCAGCCGAGGAAAATCGAAAACCAGTAGGACTGCATGATCGGATTCACCAGCATGACCAACCCCAGCGGATGCGGCATCCAGAAGAAAAACTGGCGCATATAAATAACCACGCCGGTGGCCGCGGCGCCCACGGTCATCCAAACGGCGCTGGACATGGAAGCCGCCGGCGGGTTCTTGGCCATGGAAGTCAGCGTGTTGAAAGTGCTGCGGGGCCAGCCGGTGTAAAACCAGGACGACATGTTGTCGGCGCCGCGATCGTAACTCATCAGCAACGCCGCGGCCGTGGAAACCAGCACCGCCAGGACGATGGCGCCGGCCACCGCCAGGTGGAAAGCGCCGCGGCGCATGCGGAAATCATCGCGCAATTTCAGGGCATTGGCCATGGCCGGCGCGATAAATACTTTCAAATCCAGGAATAAAACGCCGCAATACATCAACAACGGCGTAAACAGGGGCACGGCCGAAAAGGACTGGTCGAACCCGAAAAACGCGCGCACATAGTGAAACGGGTTGATATAGGTCTTGACCGCCAGTAATCCGCCTTCCGCCACCGCCCGCACCATGGCGATCACCACCAGCAGCGTCACCACGTAAAAGAACACCGTGTAAAACAGGTTGGCGCCCATATCCAGCCAGAGCTGCAGGATGATGCCCAGCGATGCCCCCATGAAGGACCAGGAGGCGATCCGCAATTCGCGGCGTTCGTCCGCCTCCAAATCCTTGAGCACCGCGGGACGGAAGGCGCAGAGGATATAGCGCCGGCACTTGAAGAAGACGACGCTGGCGAAAACGAACATCGCGCCGGCGCCCTCGGAAGTCTTGATGTTGGCCAGATACCACCACTGCGACGTGCCCTCGTTGTCAATGTGGCCGGACCAGTACATCACCAGGAGCTGCACCATGTAAAGCAGGTAAAAGAACCAGAGGGAAAACGAAATGTTTTTCGGGATCAGGAAGGCCAGCCCGATCATGGTGAAGAAAACTTCCGACTTCCAGTTCATCAACACCTGCAAGGGCGTGTTCACCACGTACACGCTCCAGGAGTTCAACAAGTTCAAAGGCGTCAAACCCGGCACCACCTGCGACTTGCAGAGCAGGTTCCATCCCAGCACCGCGCCGGACAGCCCCATCCCCATCCAGAACAGGCCGTTGCGGAAAATGTCCGGCATGCCGCCCCCGGGCCGCTCGGTGTAAACCAGCGCCTTGGGCAATTCCGCCAGGGGATACGTGATCATTTCGTTATGCGCCCACTGGCGGAAAATCAAAACGTTCAGGGTCATCAGGGCGACATACGTCAGACCCAGCAGCAGCGCCCAACGCCCCAGCGGACGCGCCCAGATCTGCCAGGGAATTTCGCCGACAAAATAACGCCGCAAAGAGATGTCTGCCGCGGCGAAGTCCGGCAGCATGGCATTGATGCGGGCGCGCAGGGTGGCGGCATCGAGTCCGTCCTGTTCGAAGGCGCGCCGCAACTCGGCCGTTGTCTGCACGAGCGCGCCGATATTGCTGGCGCAATCGTACTCGCGCGCGCAGCGTTCCCGCGCCAGACGCAAATCCTGGCGCTGATCGTCCAATTTGTTCAAATCCCGGGTCAATTCGCGGATATCGCTTTCCAGTGCCAGCGCCTCACCCCGGTGCGCCTGGCGGCGCTTGACGTTCAAGGCCTTTAAACGCTCATCCACCTCCGTGTGGCGCGCCACCAAGGATGCTTCCTCCTGGCGGACAAGCTCCAAGCGCTCCTGCTGGGCCTCGACATCCGCCAACGGCGCCAAAACTTCCTCGACGCGCAACAATCGGCGCGCCAGCAGGTCCGGCTGCTTGTCCGCCAGATCGCGCGCCTCTTTCAGCGCCGTCAGCGCCGCGCGCCCCTGGCGCAAACGCCGCAGCCGGCCGGCATAAGACGACCAGTCATCCTGCGGCAGCGGGAAGATCCCGGGGAAGGCGCTCAAGCCGCGCGGCAAGCCGCGGCGGAACTGGGCCACTTTTTCGAAAGCGCGGGCTTCCAATTTTTGCAGATGCGCCCGCGCTTCGGCCGCGATCCTGGCCTGCGCCGCGATGCGGGCGGGATATTCCGCCAGCACGGCATTCAACGCGGCATGTCCCTTGGCGGCAAACCCCTGCCAGGACGATTCGGCCGTGGCCACCTCCGCGCGCAGGGTTTCACACTCCAGTTGCGCCCGGCGTAAAGCCAGCCGCTGCGCCCGCGGCGGCGAAGATCCGCCGCCCCCGGCCTCCAGGCGGCGCAAGGCATCATCCGCCCCGGCCGCCCGGGCGCGGCGGTCAAGGACACGCTCCGCCGCCCGCAGTGCCAGCTCCATATCCGTCAACTTGTTCAAGGCGGCATAATAATCACCCGCCGCCTGGCGGGTGCCGGTCTCGGCCAGGAAATAGGCGTTGTTGACATACGGCACGACGTACCGGTTCCATTCCGACTGGGGATTGTTCCATTCCTCGTTCATGAGGCTGCCGACCAATGGCACCACCTGCTCCACCAGGCCGAAATTCGGGATGCCGGCCGACACCATGCCCATGATGAAGACAATCATCAACTCCACCAGGCTGAAGGCCCGGATTCTTTTCAACAGGCGCAGCAGCGGGTTCAGGACCAGCACCATCAGGATCAACAGCAAAAACGGCAGCACGCTGATCTGGGTGGAGGCAAACTGTATCAGCACCTGGGAGTTGATATAGATCGCCAGGGCCGCGAAAAACGCCGCGAAAAACGATCCTACCAACAATGCCCGCAATGTTATCCGGTTGTCTTTCATGCCAGAAAATCCAATTTTAAAAGATCAGGGGCGACATCATCTTGTTGAGAATGGCAAAAGCCATGCCCACCATGGCCACCAATCCCATGCCGCAGGCATAGCCGGCCAGCATGACGGGCGTGTAGCGCAGCCACCGATCGCCAAACCGCCGCCGGAAATAGAATCTTCCCAACAGCGCGCCCACGACTTCCAAAGGCAGCCCGGCCGGCGTCCCCTGACCCAAGCCCCGCACCAAACCGTAAACCAGCAAGGTGGGCAGCCCCAGCAGCGATAGCAGCAGGTATGCGCCCACGCCGATGCCCAGCCCCCACCCCAGCCAGACGGGTTTCAAGGCTTCAAAGAACAGCGACCCGCCCTCCATGGTGGAACTGTAGGTCAGACACATGTTTTTGGCCATCAAATCCCACATTTTCTGGGCAAAGGGATAGGCGTCGGAAGGCACGGGCGCCATCTTCCAGAGCAATTGCGAAAAGATCAGAGACGCGATAATGATGATGGGGATGGTGACCAATTGCGTTTTCACCTTGCTTTTGATCTTGGTGCCGGTCAGTTCCAGAATACGGAAGGTCACCGTGGCCTTGCCGTAATCCGGCATGGGCACCGGCGTAAACCAGATTTGCACGCCCCGATAGCCGCTCAAGATATAGGTGGCCTCCTTGATCATCGGGATGCTCAACGCCTGTCCCGCCAACCCCTCCAACTTGGCGCTGGAATAAGAGATCACCGGGGTAAAGACCGTGGCATAAAGAATGAAAAATTTCCAGGGGAACCCGTCGATCAGCCAGGTCGAAATGCCGATCCAGGTTGTGCAAGTGCAGGCATAAATCCCCAAGGCAATAAAAATGGAAAAGTCGCCGCGCTTGGGGTTGTTGATGAACAACTTGCGCCAGGTAGATGGCGGCGGGGCGCTGGCCGGGTTGCCGGTGGCCAGTGACCGCGCGCCCCGCCGGGCGCGCAGGATGCGCAACAGCGGCTTCAACATCTGGCCCAGGCCGATCAGGGTGATGGCCACCGTCAGTCCCAGGCTGATGGACAGGTAAATATCAACATTGTTGACAAAAACCGTATCCACCACGTCCATCCCCGGTTGCCAGTTGGACAAAATGCCGTGGCGGTACAGGATGGGATTGGCGATGATCATTGCCAGCAAACCGATGCCGCCGCCAATCGCCGCCCAGAACGGGATAACCATGCCGGTGAGCAACAATCCCAAGTCCAGCGTCAGGTTCAACGGCACCGCCTTCAAAACTTCCCCCATCACCGGCGTGAAATCGATGAAGGGGATGGGGATGAGCATCAACGGCTTGGGCAAAAACGCCCCCGTGATCGAGGGCACGGCGATGTAAATCAATCCATAACACATCCCCAGCATGCCCCCGATGGAAAAGCATCGCCAGCGCCAGGATTGCTGGGGATCATGGGTATTGGTCAGGGCGGTGATGCCGGAAGCGCCCACCGCCGCCATGGGAAACGGCAATTCCTCCACATCGTTGACAATCCGGTAGAGGACATACCCCAGACCGAAATGGTCCACGTGCGCGATGACCAGCGCCATGGAAACGTAGGCGATCGGCGCAATCCAGGCTTTGGCAAAAAAAGTCCGGCCCAACTCGGCGATGACTTCCGCCGGCGGCGCCACCCATGCCGGAATTTCCTGGGCCACGCCCATGGCGCGCGCGTAATCCGATTGGACTAAAAACTGGTTCCACAACAAACCCTGAAAAGGCGAACTCACGGCCAGACCGGCCATGAAATACAGGATATAGATTTCCTGCATTTTCAGGTCTTTTAAAGACCGGCGGGCAATTTCAGCAAAGAGGATGATCGTCACCCACTGCGAAGCGGTGGCAATGCTGCCGATATTCCCAACCACCAGCGCCAGATACATCGAGCCTGGCATCATGATGAAGCCGAGGAAAATGGCGCCGATGACGGTGCGCCAGTTGAATCCATCGGCGAATACTTCGGGCGGCGACATCAACCCCCGGTATTTTTCCAGTTCCCGCTCTTGTAATGTCTTTGCCATATCAAATCCCATCAGCCGCCAGATGCCGCAGGCTTGCCGTCCGTCCAACTCTGTTCAACTTGCTGCACATAAACATGCTGCTGCGCCAGGTCCAGATTGCGCCAGCGCATCAGATATTTGCGCAACCGCTCCAGGAACGGCCGGTTGGTCGTCACCCAGTTCGTATCCTGGCCCGAAACCCGCTCGATGCGCATGGCCAGGCGATACGCCTGAACCTTATCGTCATAGCACAGCCGGAAACGCAGATTCTGCGTCACCCCCAGGTCATACGGCGCGAGGGCGACATGGTAATCCAGGACATAAGAATTCCGTCCCTGGGCATCCTGCTCGCGCCGCTGGTCGGTCGGGGTGGCGATCAGATCGCCGATCGAAGCCGCGGTAAAGCGGCTGAAATAGTCGCGTAGATAGCCGATCACCCCCAGCGCCACCTGCGGCGTATAAATAAACGGGAACATCACCGGCATCAGGTTGCCCTGGCGGGGCGGCAGCGACCATTTGCGCTTGCCGGACGGCACGGCGGCGCGCGTGGCCACCGACGCCGGATAGATTGTGGACAGCAGCACAATGGCGATGGTGAACAGGATCACATACGCCACGCTCATGGAGGAATAGTTGAAATTGATGCCCTTGACCAGGTTGAATTGGGCAATGGCGATACTCAAGACCTGGCCGATCAGATAACCGCCGACCGAGCCGATCACCCCGTAAACGAACGATTCAGCGAGAAAGAACATGCCGATATGGTGCGGATTCAATCCCACGGCATTATATACTGCAATCTCCTTTTTGCGTTCATAAACCGAGCCCAGCATCGTGTTGAGGATAATCGTGCTGGCGATGATCAGCGGAATCAGCAGCACCGCCAGACCGCCGACCGAGGTGCTGTAACTCGAGCCGATATAATAGATGCCGGCGGCAATCGTCTGGCGTCCGTCGGCGCCGGCGGCGAACGGCTGCCGGCCGGCCAGATAAAACCGCGCGCTGGTGGAGGTCAGCACCAAATCCGCCAGTTCCCACAAGGATTCCTTTTCGTCAATTTTCAGCGAGACGCTGTAGGGCCGGGCGCCATGGCGCGCGGCGGTGGCGATCGGCATGACCAGCAACGACGAGGTCTCGACGTGGAACAGGGCGCCCATGTCGTGAATATCCTCGGTGGGCGAGGCCTTGACTTTCGCCCGCGGATCGAAACCGTCCGTGCCGGCATCGGTTTCGATGCGTTTGATCGGCAGCAGCGGCAAGCCGTTCAAATCCTGAATATTGCGGAAAAGGGTGTCGTCCAACAGGCCCACCACTTGCAACTCCCGCCCATCCACGACAATTCTGGCATCCGCCAGATTGGCTTCGGTTACGCCCAACACCCCCGCCACGGAACCGAACAACAACGCCTCATCGGCGTCATCGGCGGTGAAATTGCGCCCGGCGGTCAAAGGCAGCGCATCCACAAAGCCATCCTCTTCCACGGACAGTCCCAGAATGCCGTCCAGGCGCGCTTCGCCGCCGGCGGGATTGCGCACATACAACGGGATATTGTCGTTGGGGGCAACCCACCAGCGCCGCACCAGCAAACTGCCCCGGCCTGCCAGCAGCTCGCGCAACACGGTCAGCGTGTTCTCGTCCATGGTGGATTTCCCCGGCCAATGGTACATCATGCCGGTATAAGGGGCATCTTTGCCGCGCGGGACCACGGTGGGATTGATTTTTTTCGAGATGCTGGTGAAGGACAGCATCGTGAAGGCAATCAACACGATCGTCGCCGTGGTCAGCATCGTGCGGACGCGCCGCCGTTTCATGTTGTTCACGCCGATCAGCATGGCCTTTTGGGTGACGGTTGAATACCCGACTTCATCATCCATCGCGCCGCCCTGGAAACTGCGGAAAAGCAACTGCATTTCTCCTTCAAACCGTCCGCGCAAAATGCTGATGACGAACAGACCCATGGCGCCCATGACGAAGGCGATGAAGATCGCCTCCGCCGCCTGGGCCACGCGGAAGGCCGGATGGATCAGGCGGAAGATCAGGAAAGTCGCCACAAACAGCACCGCGAACATGCCCATTTCATGTTCGATTTTGACAAAATTAAACATCAATTTCTGGACAAAAAAGCAAAACGGCAGCAACAGGGCCATGTAAACCACCACCGCTTTCAACATATCGTCGGTGGTCTGCTTGGCCTGCTCGTAGGATTTGACCTGCGATCCCAGCGCTTCGTACAGGTTACGCAGGTAAGCCAGGTGCTGCTTGCCGGTCCGAGCCGCATCCACGCGCTGCAGCAGGGCGTCGCCGCGTTCCAGGAATTCGCGCGTCAGGTCGCCGGCCACATCGCGCAATTTGTTCAGGCGGGCGTGATTGAGGATGGACACATCGTGCGCGGCGCGATCAAACAGGTCCTGATCCATCTCCGCCGGGTGCTGCACCCCCTGGCCTTCGGGCTCTTCCGCGGTGGCATGCAAAACCACGCGTTTGTCCGCCGTCACTAATTTGAACCGCTCGCGGCCGTCCATGTAATACGCAGCCGGCGCGCCGGCCGCCGGATCCACATACTTGGTGGTCAGCGGGGACTGTACGCCGGTCAGGCCGAAATTGCGGGGCGAAGCGTTGCCGCGCGCGGTCAGGGCCATGATGGATGGAATGGCGATGGGCGCATTGGCCACCATGGAGGAATCATGCATGGAATACAGCGGGAATTCCTCGCATTCGAACAACGCCATGGTCAGATTGGCGTTCAAGCGGTTGGAATCCACCTTGTTCTGCGCCATGCCGGCATTGATCACATGATCCACCTTGACAAAATCGTCGTCAAAATGAAACGCGGCGCTGGTCTTTTGAGCCAGCAGCGGGTCCGCAACCAGACCGTAAACCAGGGCGCTGGCGCGCGAATCGGTCATGACAATATCGGCATTGACAATATCGCCATACACAACCTGCCCCTGGTGAAACGCGGCGTAAGTGGCCCAAGGGCCATAAAATTGCCGGATGATCACCGCCGCGCCAGCCACCGGGATTTCCGGAAACACGCTGGCCGCCAGCTCGTCATACATGCAGGTCTTCACCTGGATGGAACGCACGGGCACACGCGACACCGGCGGGAGGCCCAATTGCGCGCTGGAAGTGACATAGGGATCGTTCAACAATGCCCGCCAGAAATTCGGCAGGAACACCATCCCCTCGGCCAACCGCCGGCTGTCCAGGTTGGCGATGGTGTCGTCCGGCAAAAAGGCCCGGCCCTGTCCGGAAAACACGTTGCTGAATTTAAAAGCCGGCGTCCGGCTGCAAGCCTGCAGGACCACGATGCCCGGCGGGGTATACACCGGCATGAATTCCTGCTGGATATAATGCGCCTCGGACAGACCGCCGCGCATGCTCAAGGTATCCAGCACCAAACCCGGCTTGCCGCCGGCGGCGGCCCCCAGGCGGGCGCTGATCTCCGCGGTATTGATCCCCCACTGCGAAGCCCAGCGCTTGCCCCCGGTATAATCCCCGACGGCAAACCCGAACTCATCCGCATTCCAATCCGCGTCCAAGGTTACCAGGAAAACCACCCGGCGGCCGCGGACGGCATCCCGCACGGCGCCATTGGCGATGTCGTTTTCCAGATCCTGGGTGTTCAAGGCCGCGCAATCGCGGTTGAACGCCAGGGTTTCCGCCACATACTGACGCACCACCGCGAATTCCTCCGCCGTCAGGCCGCTGAGCTGGGTCTTGATGCCCACCTTGTTGAAAAGCGTCAAAACGTTGACATATTTCGCTTTTTCCAAGATCAATGCCGCGCGGCGGCGTTGTTCTTCCTCGGGGGAAAGTTTGCTGAATTGCAATTTGCCCAGTTCGGTCTTGACCCGGTTGACATCGCGCTTGGCCAGGCGCACCAAGTCGTTTTTGACCGTGAGATTGCGCCCGGTGGTATCGTCCACCAGGGAGCGCCAGCGAATCAGCGTGGCCTCGTCTTCCGGGCGGCATTGATCCAGGCGCAATCCGCTGTAATGCTTCAAAATCGCCTGGTTGATGCGCAAGTCGGCGTTGACGGTGTCGCGCAAGGCTTCCACATCCGTCCGTTCCGCCAGCAGATGCCACCCCAGCAAGCGCTCCCCTTTGTGATTCTGGGTGTGCGCGTTAACCGCCACCAGCAAGACCGAACGCGCGGGCGGACTGGCCTGGAACAAATCCAGCATCCGGAGTAACAGCAGCAGGTTGCCCGCCGCTTGCGCGCCCGCCGCCAATTCCGGCACCGCGCAATTGGCATCCAACGGCGCGGTGAACACCCCCACCTCGGCGGACAAGACCGGATCGCTGCCCGGCACCAGCACCCACAAATTCCGCAAAACCTGGTTTTCCCAGCGCGAAGGTTCCGCGCGGACGCGCGCTTCGGCGTTTTTCTCGGCCGCCTCCCGCAGGGCGCGCGCCGCATCGCCGCGCGCCAGGAAACGCGGGACCGACACTTCCGTGGCATACACCTTGTTCAAAGCCTCGTAGCGGCTGTATTGCTCCGGCTCCAGGAAAACGAAGCCCTTCACCCCGAAACGCAGCCAATTCACCCAGGCGCTGCCGCAATCGAAGTCCATCACGCCGATGGCGCCGTCCAGTTTAGCTCCCGCCAGCCGCTCCAAGTCGGCAATCCCGCCCCGGCCCAGGTAAACCAGCGGCGCCGTGAATTCCCGTTCCGTAAAATTGCCGGGGCGGAAAAGCGTCGGATGCATCGGCAACACGGTCAGCGGCGCGGCGCCGGCCAATTCCAGGGTCGTCGCGCCGGGTTTGAAGACCGGCGCCACGAACCGCATCTCGCCGTGCGGCAGTCCCGCGGCGGCGAATTTTTTCGCCACGCGTTCTTCCAGGGCCAGGTTGCCGGGCGTGCCCGGGTGGCGCGTCTCCGCGTCCGCCAGCAAACCGGACAATTCCGCGCGCAACCGCTGCTCCATCTCCGGCGAAGCCCAGCGCAACGCCGGATCCGCCGCCGCCGCGCCGGCCAAAACGCATGCCGCAACCGCCGGCAAGCCCCGATTTAAAATCTTGAAAAATCCGGCCTTCATTATTTGATCAATATTGAAATCACGCCGCGCTTCACCAACGATTTCAGAAATTCCACCGTGCTTAACGCCGCTTCCCGCCGATTCAGCCGGTAATGTCCGGCAAAAGCCTCGATAATTTCCAGCGTGGTGCGCTGGTTATCCACCAACTTGAACACGAAACTGCCCAATTCATCCAGCCGCACCGACCGCTCCACCACGGCCGGCCGGCAACGCGCCAGCCAACCCTGCCGGCGCCGGACCTGCCGCACATTCAGCACCACCCGGCCGCTGCCGGGCTCCTCCTGAAAACTCACCCCCTCGTTCAGCGCCGGTACGCCGGCCAGCGATTGGCGGCGGTCCACCACCGGCGTTTCTTTCCTGGAACTGAACCCGAAAATACCCAACCCCCTCCGGCGAATCCCGCATGCGAAATTTCAAAGCTCAAATTTATATCAGGCTGCCGTCAATATTACCAACCTTGATATTCAGGTTTTTCCGCTCTTCCAGCCGGTCCACCCTGCCGTCGCGAATCCACAGGATGCGGTCCGACACATCCAGCATTTTCATGTCATGCGTGGCGGAGATCACGGTGATGTTCTCGGTTTCCTTCAAATGCACCAGCAAATCGATCATTTCCTTGCCGGTATTCACGTCCAGGTTGGCCGTCGGCTCATCCGCCAGGATAATCACCGGGTCGTTGGCAATGGCCCGCGCCACCGCCACGCGCTGCTGCTGCCCGCCGGAAAGCTCGTAAGGACGGTGAAAGATCCGGTTTCCCAAACCCACCTTCCGCAGGATTTCCACGCCCTTATCGCGGGCGTCATCCGCGGTCATGCCGGCAAAAATCATGGGCAGAGTGATGTTTTCCAGCGCGGTCAAGACCGGCAAGATGTTGTAGGACTGGAAAATATAGCCGATTTTGTGGCAGCGCATCCACGCCAGTTCGAAGGAGTCCAATTGCGCCACGTCGATTTCGTCAATAAAAACCATGCCCTCGGTCGGCGAATCAATCCCGCCGATCATGTTGAACAGGGTGGACTTGCCGGAGCCCGAAGGCCCCATGATGGAAAGGTATTCTCCGCGGTACACGTCGAGGGTAACCCCGTCCAAGGCCTTGGTCACCGTTTCGCCGGAGCCGTAATAACGCTTGACATCCATGGCGCGAATGACCACATCGCGCGCGGCGTTCTCCGCGCTGGATTTAATTTCATCGGCCGTGGCAACTTCCGGCATCACACCCTCGAAACGCGCCCGCGCACGGGCATTGACAATCAACGCATGGATGGGAAATCTATCGAAATGCCCTGCGCGGCGCAAGCACTTTTTTTTTATTTTTTACTGCGCGGCCGGTAGCCGCGAATAAATCTTTACAGCGCCGCGCCGGGTTGGCATAATTGCGTGAAATTTTCGGGGAAAACCCAGGGAGAGTTTATCATGATGATCGGCAAACATGTCCGCATGGAACGCATTATCAACCGCCAGACCGGCAAAACCGTGATCGTGCCCATGGATCACGGCGTCACCGTCGGGCCCATTCCCGGCTTGATCGATATGAAGGCGGCCGTCAATCAGGTGGTGGAAGGCGGCGCCAACGCCATCATTGAACATAAGGGCATGGTGCGCGCCGGGCACCGCCAGTCCGGCCGGGACATCGGGCTGATCATCCACATGTCCGCCAGCACCAGCATGTCGCCCAACCCCACCGGCAAGGTGCTGGTTTGCACGGTCGAAGAGGCCATCCAGATGGGCGCCGACGGCGTTTCGATCCACGTCAACCTCGGCGCGCCTTCGGACGACGAAATGCTGGAGCATTTCGGCATGGTCTCCCGCCGCTGCACGGAATGGGGCATGCCGCTGTTGGTCATGCTCTACACGCGCGGCGAAAAAATCCGCAACGAGTACGACGTGGCCTGCGTCAAGCACGCGGCGCGCGTCGGCGCGGAAATCGGCGCGGACATTGTCAAGGTCAACTACACCGGCTCGCCGCAATCCTTCGCGGAGGTCACGGCCGGCTGCCCGGTGCCGGTGGTGATCGCCGGCGGCGAGAAGATGGAATCCGACGATGATATTCTGCGCATGGTGGAAGGCGCCATCCAGGCCGGCGCCGCCGGCGTTTCCATCGGCCGCAATGTCTTTCAGCACGCGGACCCCACGCGCATGGTCGGCGCCATCAGCCGGATCGTGCATGAAAAAATCACCGCGCGCGAAGCGGCGGCCTTCTTGAGGAACGCGCCATGAAGCAAGCCTGGGTGCAAATCATCCCGTGGGACAAGGACCTGGCCATCGCCGCGCTGGAAGCCGGCGCCGACGCCCTGGTCTTGAATCCCGGCGACAGCGCCCGGGCCCGGGCGCTGGGCCGCGTCACCACCGTGGCGGAGGACGGCGACCTGGTGCCCGGCCGCGACGTGCTGGCCATGGACATCGATTCCAAGGCCGGCGAGGAGCGCGCCGCCCGCGCGCCGCGCGCGGCCATGCTCCTGCTGCGCATGCGCGACTGGACCATCATTCCCCTGGAAAACCTGCTGGCGCAGCGCGACCGCCTGATGGTCGAGGTGCGCAATGCCGACGAGGCCCGGACGATGCTGGGCGTGCTGGAAAAGGGCGTGGACGGCGTGGTGATCGCCGGGACCGACCCGGCGGCGGCGCGTCGGATCATCGCCCTGGTGCATGACTGCGCGCCGCCAGTGGAACTGCAAACGGCGGTCATCACCCGCATCCAGCCCAGCGGCATGGGCGACCGCGTCTGTATCGATACCTGCTCCCGGATGGGCACCGGCGAAGGCATGCTGGTGGGCAATACCAGCAGCGCCTTTTTCCTGGTGCATGCCGAAACCCTGGAAAACCCCTATGTCGCCGCCCGCCCTTTCCGCGTCAACGCCGGCCCGGTGCACGCCTACCTGCTGCGCCCGGAAAACCGCACCGCCTATCTCTCCGACTTGCGCACCGGCGATGCGGTCCTGATCGTCAATGCCCAGGGCGCCGGCCGGGTGGCCCATGTCGGCCGGTGCAAGGTGGAAGCCCGGCCCATGCTGCTGGTCTTCGCCGAGGTTGCCAACCAGGAGATCTCCGTCTACCTCCAGAATGCCGAGACCATCAATCTCACCCAGCCGGATGGCCAGCCGATTTCCGTCGCGCGGTTGCAGCCCGGCCAGGAGGTGCTGGTGCATCTGGAGACGGGCGGACGCCACTTTGGCATGCCCATCCGGGAAACGCTGTCGGAAAAATAGCCGCCTTCCGCAAGCCGGGACTGCTGGCGGCAAGGGCGCCAGGCGCCAGGTTTGCCAAGGAACTACCCCCGGCCAATGACGCGTTGGAGTTCCGCCAGGGAGATCAGCCCGGCCAGCACCTTGGCGCAGCCATCCGCCGCCAGCGTCCGCATCCCCCCCCGCAAGGCGGCCGCGCGCAGACCGGCGGCGTCACACCGGCCGGCGCGCACCAGTTCAACCAATTCCGCATTCAGCGCCAGCAGCTCAAACAGCCCCATCCTTCCGCGGTAGCCATCCATGCAGGCTGCGCATCCCGGTCCGGCGCCCCAAACATTTACCCCGGCGGGCGGCGGCGCCCCGGCCGCGGCGGCCCACTCCCGGTCCGCCGGCGCGAATTCCGCGGGCGTCCGGCACTGCGTGCACAAGCGGCGGGTCAGGCGCTGTGCCAGGGACGCGCGCAAGGCCGCCGCCAGCAGGTACGGCTCAATGCCGATATCCAGGAGCCGCAACACCGCGCCGGCGGCGTCGTTGGTGTGCAGCGTGCTGAACACCAGGTGCCCGGTCAATGACGCGCGCACGGCGATTTCCGCCGTCTCGCGGTCGCGGATTTCGCCCACCAGGATCGTGTCGGGATCCTGGCGCAGGATATGCCGCAAGCCGCCCGCGAAATCCAAACCAATTTTCGGTTTCACCTGCATCTGGCCGATATCCGCCAGTTGATATTCCACGGGGTCTTCAATGGTCAGGATGTTGGTATGCCCCTTGTCCAACTGCTGCAGCGCGGCATAGAGCGTCGTGGTCTTGCCGCTGCCGGTGGGCCCGCAGACCACGATCATGCCGCTGGTCTCGCGCAGCAACGCCTGGAAGGCGCTGAACGTTTCCGGCGCCATCCCCAGGCCGCTCAAGGGGTGCAGGGCTTCGGAACGGCTGAGCAGCCGCAGCACCACCCGTTCGCCTTCCACCACCGGGATGGTTGAAACCCGGATATCCAATTCGCGTTCCCCCACCCGGACCCGCGCCGCGCCATCCTGGGGCAGGCGCTTTTCGGCAATGTCCATGTGCGCCATGACTTTCAAGCGCGATACCAGCGCCGCCTCCAGGTGCTTGGGCGGCGCCGCCTGGTCATACAATACGCCGTCCACCCGGTAACGCACCCGCAAACGCGCTTCGAACGGCTCCAGGTGCACATCCGACGCACCCGCCTTCACCGCGCCCAGCAGGATCAAATTCACCAACTGGCTGACCGGCGCATTTTCGGCGGTTTGCAGCAAGTCATCCGCGCGCGGCCGCCCTGGGCGCGCATCCGCCTCTGCCGCCGGGGCCATGTCGGCGAGGAAAGCCGCGGGATTGGATGAGCCGCGGTAATAACATTTTTCAATCGCCGCCAGGATCGCCGGCCGGGATGATAGCAAGGGCGTCAATTCGGCATTGAACATCAGCGACAGGTATTTTGGGACTTCCAGGTCCAGGGGATCGGCAACCAGCACGCCGAGTTTCCCCTGATAACGCACCGGCAGGGCGGCATGGGCGCGCGCCCAGTCCAGCGGCAACTCGGCCACCAGCGCCGGATCCAGCAGGTCATCCGGAATATCCGGCAGCGCCGCCAAGTGAAACCTGGCGGCCAAGTCGCGCAACGCCAACGCTGGATCAGGTGCAGACATGCTTTCACACGGCTTTGATTAACCTATCACCCCGTCATGCCGGAACGGCCGGGCCGACATGGACCCGGCCTGCAAGGGACGGCAATTATCCTGCCGCCGCGCGCGGCGACGACAGAAAACGCCAGGCTGCCGCGGCGCAGAGCAATCCGGCGAAAATTTGCAATCCCAGCGTCCACCATCCCGGCGCATAACGCAAGACCACTTCATGCAATCCCGGCTCAACCAAAACTCCCTGGAAAAGATAATCCACGCGGCGCACCGGCGCCGCAACATCGTCAACCCACGCGCGCCAGGCCGGGTCATACTTCTCGGCCACGCGCAAGATGCAGGGCACGGGCGCGGAAACGCTCAGGCGCATGAATCCCGCGCGGTATTCCACCCGCTGCACCAGCCCCGTCATGCCCAGGCCGGCGGGCGCCGGCAGGCCGGCGGCGCATTCCGGCGCCACCAGCGCTTCCTGAAACAACGGGTGGTTGGTGGATGCCAGCAGGCGCAGCGTTTCCGCGTCCTCCGCGGCGCGCCAGCCGGCGATCAGCGTGTAACGCGGCGCCGTCGCCTTCAAACGCAGGACGGCATGCTGGCCGGGATTTTCCTGGGTCGCGGGCAGCACCGTCACGCCCAAGCCCTGCAGGCCGGGCGCCACATTATAGGCATACACCAAATCGAATTCATCCCGCATGGCCGGATCGTTGCTGATCTGCGCCCAGAATGGCGCCGGTCCCAGCACGTAGCCCGCGGCCATCAAACGCCAGAAACGCACCGGATCGCGGCCGACGGCTTCCAAAAAGCGCTTGTAATCATTGGGCATGCGCGGCATCTGCGTGACATTCACCGCGCGGATATCATGGTAAGGAAACAGGTACGTGAGCCAGAAATTATAAAAGCCATCCTGCGCCGCCAAGGCCACGCGGCGGTCCGGCTGATCCGCCCGCAGCAGGCGCACCACATCGTTTTCCGCCAGGGCCGCCAGCGGCATGGTCTTGATATAATGGCGCGACAGCCAGAGCGCATCGCCGGCCACCAGCGCCACCAGCAGCCAGGCGGACAGATTCCGCCATCTGGCGCCGGCCGCCCGGGCCGGCCCGCCCAGAATGCACCAGCCCAGGATAGCGGCGGCGGCGGCCATGCCCGCGGCATGCCACAAAGCGTGGATTTTATTGCGGACAATCACCGCTCCAAACTCGCCCCACCCCTGCACGGCCATGCGGTTGGTTTCCCCCACGCTCTCGGCCGCCATGAACATGGCCCATAACGCCAGCGCGCCGGCCGCGCCGGCGATTGTCCAGATAAAGTAACGTGCCCAGGCGGGAACGGCGGCTGGGATGGGCGGCGGAGTCGCAGGCAAGGCGTCGGCGGCCGGCCGCGTTGATTTAATCAGATTTTTACGCATATATGCTCATTTCGTCAAAACCGACTGTTGCTCCACGTCAAACACCCGGCGGTAGACCACAAAACCGGTTTTGGACGGCCAGTCCACCGATGGCCGCAAGGCAATCGCCCGCGACTGCATGTCCACGAAGGCGTTGGGCTCCATCCAGACGAACGGTTCCTCCGGCGGCCCCTTGCAACCGAGACCGCCGACCGGCGCCCACTGGCGGTCGTCATATTCCGGCGTCCACCAGGAACCTTCCGGGTTGACGGCATGCCGCCAATCCGGCGTGGTATAAACCGGCCCCGGATGCGTCCGCAGATAAAGCTGGATCCAACTGGGATAATTCTGATAACGGCATTGCACCGCCAGCACATGCCGGCCGGGCTTCAACTCCATTTCCTTGACGGCCAGTTTCTCCGCCGCCGCCGCCTCCAGCACCACCGCGCCATCCAGGAAAACGCGCGCGGCCATGTTGGCATTGAAGCCCAAGATGGCGCCCTGCGGGCGCTCGTAAAAATCCAGCAACATGCGCGCCTGCTGGTGGGCGGGTGACGTCTCGGGCTCCGCCAGGAACGCGGCCAACGCCGGCCGCGCCGCCGCCGTCCCTTCCAACTGCTCCAGGTAGGCCGCCTGGCGCACCCGCAGGACGGACGCGAACGGGAATCCCTCATGCTCCGCCAGAAAACCGTCAATGAATTCGCGAGCGCCGGCGTAATCGCCAAACCGCTCGAAGGCGAATAATTTCAACATGACCGTGATCTTGTTCAAGACGTCGTCCGGCGGCCGGCGTTCCAACGGCGGCGGCAAATCAATGCCGGCCGGCCGGGGCTGATCCAGGTAATACCACGCCAGGCTTTCCAAATCGCCATGGCTGGCGTGGTCGGGCCCGCGCTCGAAAATCATCCGGAACGATTTTTGGAAGTTGATCACATCCGGCAGATGCACCCGGTATTGCACGGTGCGGAAAAAAGTCTTGTAGATCAACCCGTGCAGCGGGCGGACCCAGACATTCTGGTAATACCAGCCGCCGGTGAAATAATCCTCCAACCCCGTTCCCCGCCAGAACGGCTGGACTTCGCCATCCCGCCACATGAATTCATCCCCTTCCAACAGCCAGAAACTGTTATCAAACGACACCGCGCCCAGCAGGCAGCCGCCGAACCGCCCGCGGCCGTCCGTCTCCAGCACCACGTGCGGCCGGCCGATATCATCCTTGTCGGATTTGCGCCAGACGGCATGGAAATACCCCTGCCCCGGATCCCACGCGGAAAGTTTTTCGGTAAATACCTGAACCCGGGCGGACAGATCAAACTCCGATTGGTTGGTCAGTTCCAGTTCCGCCCGGCTGGCGAACGGCATGGGGAAACGGATGATCCAGGTGTCGTTGGTCATCCCGAAAAACAGGCTTTGATAACGCATGCGCTGCCAGACGCTGCCGCCGAAATCTCCCAGCGGCGTCACCACGCTGGGCGCCGCCAGGCCGTCCCAGTAAATGCGCAAGGCGACGTCGCGCAACAGGCGGTCGCGGGCGGCCGGATGCGGCAGGCTTTTGAAATCCGGCGTAATCCGCAATTCCCGGACCACCGCCGGGCCTTCGATGGCGGGCATGCGCCAGGCCGACCCCGGCGGCGCCGCCGCATCCGCGGCGGTCTCCGTCAATTGCCGGCCGGCGGGCGGCGCGGCGGCGGCCGGGTTCTCCCAAAGCGCCGCGACCTTTTCCAGCGCCGCCAGGGTTGCCGGCGCCGGCGGCAGTTTGAAAGAGGCGATCGTCTGGCCGCGCGGCAATGTTGTATGATTGATCTGGTAAAACAATCGCGGCCAGCCGCCTTCCTTCGTGGCGCCCGCCTCCACCATGACCACCAGGCGCTTGCGATAGGTCAGCGGCACGTAGTTGTAATAGCAATAATTTTCATACGCCGCCAGCGGCGGGCGGAAGGGGTCCATGCCGCCGCAGAATTCGGCGATGCGGGCGTCAATCCGCGGGGTTTTTTCATTGTCAAAAAACAAACGGATCCGGTGCGGCGGCTCGCCGCCGGTGAACCAGAACCGGGAAATATAGCCGGGGCCCTTCAGATCCGCCAGCACCCACCAGCCGGGCGGGCCCGGCCGGAGATAGTTGTTAAAGTCGTTGTTCCCGCCGGCGGGGTCGGTCGAGGCGGTAAAGATCGTGTCCGGCGCATCCAGGCGGGCGATGAAATCCGGGTCAGCCAGGCGGGAAATCAAATCGGGCAGTTCCACCGGCTGTTGCGGCCGGCAGCCGCAACCGGACCAGGCCAGCCCGCATGCCAGCGCCGCGAGCGCCAACAACATGGACCGACGCATGGCGCGGCGGTATGGCGGCGGGTTTGATTTGTTTGAATTTTTCATTGGGCGTTTGCTGAAATCGAAGTGGCAACCTGTAATGCATTCAAGGATAGCGCAATGCCCTACCCCGGTCAATCTTCAGTTTCAGCTTTTTCAGGACGGCGGGCGCGCCTGCCCCCCGGTATGCTCCGCCCCTCTGCCCCTTTGTGCCTTTGCCCCTTTGCCCCTCTGTTAATTTCACCATGAAGGGCATGAAGGGCATGAAGGGGGGAAGAAGAGGAAATTAAAGTGTGTGAGTGTGTGGTTTCCCTGGAGGGCGCGGTGAGCCTTTCGGGCGTGCCGCGCCGAAGCCTGGCGAAGGAGGGAGACTGCTACTGCCGCATCCCGGCGAAATCGTCCCGCGCCTGCACCATGGCCAAAATGTGTTCCGGCGGCGTCTCGCGCGTCACTTGCTCAGTGGACAAAATATAGCCGGACGGCCCGGCGGCCCGCAGCGCCGCCAGGCAAGCCTGGTAGATTTTTTCCGGCGGCCCGGGCTGCAGCAGGTGGACGGCATCCAGGTTGCCTTTCAGGCATACCCGGCGCCCGACACGGCGTTTGGCATCGGCCAGGTCCATGTCGCCGCCGGCGGACGGAGCATCGAGCGACTCAATCACATCCGCGCCGGACCCGGCCATATCCTCCAGGATCGGGCTGATACGTCCACAGATATGCAGCAGCGCCTTCATCCCATGCGCGTGGATGAAATCAACGGCGCGCCGGTGGAACGGCAGGAAGAGCGCCCGATAAGTCTCCGGTGAAAATAACGAGCAGGAGGCGGACGCGTCGCCCATGTATATGCCATCCGCCCCCAAGGCTTGCAAGGCCAGGATATGCTGTTCCAGGACTTCCGCCCGGCGTTCCATAATGGCGCGGCACAATCCCGGATCGGTGATGGTAGCCAGCAGCGCCGTTTCAAATCCCAAGCGGCGGATGATCTCGTTGGCCGTCTGCCCGCCGGCAAACCCGAACAGGAAACGCCGCCCCTTGAACGCTTCCACATACGGTTGCAAGCTTTGCATGATTGGCTGCTGCAACAGTTCGCGCCAGCCGGTGACCGGCATGGCTTTTTCAATATCCTTGATTTCCCGGACATCCGGCGGCGGCGGCGGACGAACGGGCAAGATGGTTTTGGTATCGGCCAACACCCGGCTGATCGCCGCATGCGTGCGTTTGTCTCTGATCATTACGCCGTCAGAGACGGCCACCGCTTCTTCATTTTCCGCTAATGTTTCCGCCGGGCGCATGTAAATGATGTCATTCTGATACAACTGCGCCGTATGGAGCATGGCCTGCGGCAGCAGCAGCGGGTCGAGATAGATCTCATGCGCCTGCCGTCCGTATTGGCGAATGGCGTTTTCCGGCGATTCATAGGCATGAAAAGGCGCCTTATCCGGCCGGCCCAGGGCCAAGGCCGTCAACACCCGCTCCAAACCAGCGCTGGGGGCATCATGTTTCATCATTTGCGGCTTTAAGATTGCTGATTTCACCGGAACTTCATCAACCGGCGGCGCTTTTATGGAAGGCGGCGCGGAGGCGGCTTAACAAATCCCGGCCGGCCGCGATGGAGGGAGCGTTGACCCGGACGATCAGGTTGCGTTTCGCCGGCCAGTCGCCCGCCAGCAGGCGTTGGAGCATGGCGTCATCCACGGTCTGCATGAGTGAAACCCGCGCCGGCGCGCGCCGGGCCATGATCCATGGATCATGGAGCCGGAAATCATAATCCAACCCCGTAACCAGCGGCGCCTTGAAGAACTCGTCAATCACCTGGTCCGCCGTGCCACAATAATGCATCCGGCCGCCGCCAATGGCCTGGAAGAAACGCAGATCGCGCGGCAACACGTATTGGCGGTAGAATTCCGGGCTGATCATATGCATCGAGCAGTTGCTGATCCGGGCAAATCCTTTCCACAGCGCGCCATAATCGAAAAACCATTCACGATCATCGCTGATCATCTCCTTGGCATGACGCGTCACATCCAACATAAAGTCGGTGACCAGGTCCAGCAGCCGCTCCACCGCCGCCGGATCGTCGTAAAAATCCGTCAGAATGTCGTTCCCGCGGATCAGGTGGGCCGAGTTGAAAGCGCTCTGGATATCAGGATGCTGTATCTGGATGCCGGCGGGGAGTTGTTCCAGCCAACGGCCGGTCCATTCCCATAATTTGCCGTACCACCCGGCCTGGAGCGTCGGTTTGGTCAGGTTATAAACATCCCCGGCCCGGGCCAGCGGATGACTGGCGGCCGCGGGCAGACTGTTTTTCGGGATGGTGATGGCGCA
Source organism: uncultured Verrucomicrobiota bacterium (assembly GCA_964650945.1). GTDB lineage: Bacteria > Verrucomicrobiota > Kiritimatiellia > JAAZAB01 > JAAZAB01 > JAXGPF01. The sequence goes on from CAZYXU010000007.1 coordinate 28,133, forward strand.
GCCGAAGGCGGCGGCAATCTGGGAGGTGCCGAACTGCACCCGCACTGTGGGCACGCGATCGTCGCCGATTTCCAAATGCGGCCGCAGCTCATCCAGTTCGGCCTTCAGCATTACCAAAGGATCCTGCAAGCGCTCCTCCCAAGTCGGCAGGCCGGACACCGGCGTAAAAACAATGATCATGGGCTCGCAATTTCCCGGATCGTCGTACAACCGCCGGTAGCGCCGATTGAGATCGGCCAGCCGTTGGAGTTGAGCATCGTTCAGCTTCAGGTAATGCCGCAGATTCATATGTTTCCTATCATCATTTGCGCCGCGAATTCCGGCGCCTTTTGGGATTGTACATCATCCATCGCTAGCAGGCCCTTGGGGGCACGGCGTTCCGGCAAACGCCACGTCCGGCAGCGGTCACGCCGGCGTCAATTCCGCGGCCAGGGCGTCGCTGATCCCGCCGTGCTGGGCAATGCGCATGATGGCCTCGCGCGCCGACGCCCGCGCCACCCCGGCCAGCATGTTCTTTTGCAACACCTGTACCAGTTCGGGATGGCGGTATGACAAGGCCTGCAGTTGACGCGTCGCCGCCGACCGGCGCTCGGTATAAAAGCGCCGGGCGGCCTCGACATCCTTATCCGCCAGCAGATGCAATTCCGCCAGATGCGGCAACTGTTCCTTTACCCGCGCACCGGCCACTGCCAGGCCGCAATGATATTGATACTCCTCGGACAGCAAGCGCAGCAGCATGTTCTTGCCGGATGCCCGCAAGGCATGCGCCGGCAACCGCATCAACGCTTTATACCCCCAGCGTTTCTCCAGGGGATGCGCCGGCGGCAACACATCCGGCGGCAGGCCCAGATTGATGTCCTCGCTGCGGCGTTCGGCTTCCCGATCCAACCGCCGCAAAACGTTGCCGCCGACCACCCCCTCCTCCATCAGGGAGCGCAATGCCTGCAGTTCAATATTGTTGAGCTGCAACCAGAACATCCGCAATTTGCCGGTATCCGGCGCCAACGCATGGGTATCGCGCAATTTCTGGATTTCCCCCTCCGTGACCGCCAAGGCGCCTTGCAACTTCCGTTCCAATTCCCGGCGCACCTGCGCATTGGCGTCGGGCCAATCCCGCGCCAAACCCTGCAAACTCGCGCGCTGCCCCGCCAATTGGGCATTCAACCGGATCAACTCCTCGGCCGGCGACCGTTGATTCAGCTTTAACCGGCGAATCAAGGGGCCGATGGTGGTGCCCTGCACCAGCAGGGTGAATAACACCACGCCCAAAGTCAACCCAATGATGATCTGCCGGTCCGGGAAGGTTTGATCCAGACTGACGGCTAATCCGATCGGCAGGGCGCCGCGCAAACCGCCCCAGAAGATCACCGTCTGGTTGCGCCAATTTACCGGCACTACCCGCGGCAGGCGGTTGATCAGGGGGGCCATGCCAAACACGACCGCCAGCCGCGCCACGGTGATGGCCAGCACCGCCACCAGAATATACGGCAGGAAATTCATTTCCCGGAAGAGCGCCTGCAACAGCCGCCATTCCGTCAGCCCCAGCAACAGGAACACGAAACTATTGGCGGCAAACGCGGCATAGCCCCAGAAATGCCGCATGTACTCGCGGACTTCCGGGGTGAACCGCGTCGAACCATGCCAACTGACCACCAGCCCCGCGCCCACCGTCGCCATGACGCCCGAAACTTCCAGGTAATAATTGGCCAGCAGGAATGACGCATAGGCCACCACCGTGCTGAATGCAATCGTCACCAGGGGATCGTTGTCCATCAGATTGATCATGCGCACCATCAGCCAGCCAATCACCGCGCCCACCAATGTTCCGCCGGCAAACACGGCCACAAACTCCACGCCGGCCATGGCCGCCACCCCGACCGTCAGGGCACCGCCGGCCACCAGGCCGCAGATGATCTGGAAGGCCACCATGGCAGTGGCGTCATTGAACAGGCTTTCGCCATCCACCAGCATGGTGAGGCGGCGCGGGGCGCCCAGTTCGCGGAACAGGGCGATCACCGAAACCGGGTCGGTGGCGGAAATCAGCGCGCCGAACGCCAGCGCCGGCCACAGCGTCATGGGGGTCAACCACACCATCAACCCGCCCGTGATCAGCGTCGCCACCAGCAGGCCGGGCGCCGCCAGCATCAGGGTCGGCGACAGGTTATGGATCAGCAGCCGGATGTCAATATTGACCGCCGCGTCAAACACCAGCGCCGGCAAGAGCACGTAGAGAATCACATTCGGCGTGATGTTGAACCCGGTCAGCGGCGCCAGAATCTTGAAATGGCCCGCCAGGCCGCCCACAAGGATACCGATCACCACCAGGCCGATGGTATAAGGAAACTTCAGGCGTTTCAGGAAAATCGCCGACAAGGCCGCCAGCCCCAGAAACGCCACCAGGCACGCCACTTCCACCACGGAAACATCCGCCATAACTTTTTCCCTTTCGCCGCCGAGTAATCGTTCGGCACAAAATACCAAAATTCCGGCAGCGGACAATCCAAATCTTCTTGTTGACAAGCCGGCGCAACCGGTTAAATTATGCGGAATTCCGTCATCGGGCGATTAGCTCAGTTGGTAGAGCGCCACCTTTACACGGTGGATGCCACAGGTTCAAGTCCTGTATCGCCCACCATGCAAGTCGTTTCGGGATTTCCGCGACGATGCTTCACGGCGACGGGCACTCCGCGCGCGCAGGACAGGTGGCGAATCTCCCGCCCGATTCGTTCAGCATTTACTCGCTCGTTCCGCTCAAAGGGCGTTCGTGGGCGAAGGGCAGATACTTGATGTTTTGGCCCTGCTTCAAGGTCGCAAATTGCGACCTTGAATTCGTATCTCTCTGGCATTCTATATGTTGCACCATCCCACGGAGACTGCCGTCGGCATGCTGCCACTTCGCGGTCATTGGGTGGTCTCATTTTCGCCAAGCTCCCCGTCTTGCCAACCACGCCGGCAATCCCGTTTAGATAGATGCTGATCACGGTCATAGGGCGGAGCCGCGTGATCTGGGATGGGATCTCCGGGAAAGCTCTGCTGCCAATGGAAGCGCTCGTTTTCGTCATCGTAATATTTCGGCCGATTTCGACATCCTCCTCACTCCCGCTGCCAATAACGTCCAGATGACAGGCGTTGTCAGGATCGGGCGGCATAATCGTGGTTTCTTCCCGCAGCAGGCCGTCCCACAGCAGGGTATATAACTCCCGGTCGCAGAGGTGATCCGTGCGATAAAGAAACACCCGTAGTTAGGCCAGCTTGTTGATGACTTCCCATAGTTTCCCGTGCAGTTCGGCATCGGCCAGGCTGTCGGGAGGAGGCAACGCCACACCCGCCTTATGGCGTTGCGCAAAGCGCGTCCCGCGGGGGGCATTCTCGAACTCAACGACGCGTTTCCAGAATTCCTCAACGACCGGCGAGGCCTCTTCCTGGTGACCGCTCCACGCCGTCATCTCACAGCCCTGGTCTCCTCGGCCTCCTTTTTGAGGCGCTCAATGTGAATGCGCCGATCAGCCTTCCCCAGTTCCCGCGCAAGATGGGACTGCTCTTTGTTGTCGTCCATGGAGTCACCCTCTTCGCGTTTTCAGCCTCTTGCTCAATGGTCTAAACGAACAAATTGTACAAAACCATGAATCTTATGGAGGATTAGTGCATATGGGTTGCGCGCTGGCCCCACGGCCTATCGGTAGTATCGGTTCATGGCCTCGAAATGCTCGATCAGACGGTTTGCAAGTTCACTTTTGGTAACAATGTGCTTGGCCCACTTACTGCGCGAGTCCCGTTCCAGGGGCGAATCTTCTTCTCCCACGGCACCAATTCCCCGCGCACCGCCAGTTGCAGGATCAATTCGCGCAGTTTGGGCACGCCGCCGGGGGCCTCAGCAAGAAGGCTGAAGGTTGAAGGATGAAGGATGAAAGAGGTGTGCGCGGCACAGAGTCTACGCTGTTCTTTGCCGGTTTTCACTACCCCCTCCTGCATGGTTTCATGCTTCATCCTTCCGCCTTCATCCTTTCCCCGAGTTCTCGCTGGTCTTGGCGCGTTTGGCGACCGTGGTGAAGATGGCGAGGAGCTGATCCGTTTCGTCACGCAAGTCGGCGAGGCGGGCAGTGGGCACAATGTCGGACTCAACCAGCAACTCCAACCAGTACGCTGTCTCGTCGAGTTCCTTCAGGCAATCTCCGATCTTGGCGGCAAACTCAGCCTTTGAGCGGCCACGGCAGGCCTCGCGGTAATTCGCGCCCACCGATGTGCCCGAACGCAGCACTTGCTTTCCAAGCACCTGAGCCACCGTCGTCCTGGGTAAGGCGAAGAACATTCGTATGATCCGGAGCGCAAACGCCTTTGTGCGCTCCCTCAAGTCGCTCTCCGGTTTCTCTGTCTTTTCATCCTTCATCCTTCACCCTTCATCCTTTTCTGGAGCCAGGCGCGGCCCTTGTCGGTGAGGCGGTATTTCTGAAGGCTGCTGGTCGGTTTTTCGGGGATGGTGCGGGCCAGCCAGCCGGCCATGACAAGTGGTTCCAGATAGGTCTTACGGAAATGCTCACGATTGGCCAGCCCAGCAGCCATCTGTAAGGTGTCTCTTGACTGCGGCTCCGTGATGACGGATTCCAAGGTATGTGCGACTTGCGTGGTGACTTGCGTGGTGGAGACGCGAAGCGCCGCGGCGACATCTTCTAACACACTATCTAACAACATCTTATCTTGCGTGGTGACTTGCGCGGTCTTGCGCCGGATAGTGAGGACGAAACAGCCGCCATCCTCGCGGAATTCCGGTTCGGGCAGGCCGGCATCCCGGCAGCGCCGGATCATATCGCCCGTGCCGGTGCCCATGCGCTCGATGTATTTGGTCAAGTAAAGCGGCTCGGCCAGCAAAGGATTCGCCGGAAACGAGGCATGGGGATGGCGCAGTTTTTCCAAAGTCAGCGCGGGCGGCAGGGCGCCGGGATTCCAAACCTCCAGCCGGTCCGCAAACAGCATTACCTGCACGCTGCCGGTGCTGGTGTAGTCGCGGTGAGCCACGGCATTGACAATGGCTTCGCCGATGACTTCGCGCGGGATCTCATAGATGGTGGGGGCCTACGCGCTTTCCGCGCGGGTGCCGATCCAGCGGTTGATCTTGGACATCACGAAATCCAGAGCCTGATCCACTAACTCGAATGCGGTGCCTTTGTACACCTGGTACGATGGTATGGGCTTCTCCACCTCGACGCCATGGAAATGGGCGCATTTGAGTTCCGATGAAATCAGGAAGCGCTGCGGTTGCCTGCCAAAGAGCAGAATGGCCGCATGGGTGGGACGGCCCTTGTCGAGCAGGTTCAGGTGGGTCAATACGTCAACCGGTTTGGAGTCTTCCGGCAGAGGGAAACCACGCGCGCGACCAGCCAACCCGACGAACCGCGATATGCGTTCCTCGTCAAGATCGGCGAGGGAGGCATCCTTGCAGAAGGTGGCATCGAACGGACCGGTCCGGATCAGTTCCCGATCCTCCAAGACCTGCACGAGGCTCGCATAGACCGCGGCGACAAGTTCCTCTTTGGACCCGAAGCGCCGCCGGATCAGTTGCTCGCCGACTTTTCGAAGCAGCGCCGCCATCTTCGGGTGCCGCGCCCTGTCGTCCGCTCTTTTGACATAGATCAGCCGTGTCTTGCCCTGTTGGGTGGCGCGCTCGAACTCGCGTTCGGTGGGCGAAACACCAGCCGCGTCCTCGCAGCCGTATTCGCTGCCGAACAGACCCATATAGAGGTCACAGCGATCCACCTGATCGAGATAGACGTGGTCAGCGCGCCGGTCGGCAGCTGGAAGGGTCTCGAACAGGATGACCTCAAAGAAGCGGCTTAGGAGCGCGTCGCCTTCTACATATTCCTTTAGCGCGCGGCGCTCCTCCGCCAGTTCCTTCTGCACGGAGCTAATGAAGATAACAAACCGTGTCATTGGGCGTTCTCCAGCGCTTTGGCCAGTTCCTGCCGTAGCGCATCGCGGGCGGCGGCCACCTCAACCAGGAGTTGTTTGTAGTCTGCGAGCAGTTCGTTCGGATCGCCATGCTTGGCGGCCTCGGCGTTGGGGTTCTTGATGTCGAGGTTGTAGTTGCGCGCCTTGATCTCATCCAGCGTCACCTGCCAGGCAAGTGGCGTTTCCTTGCGGCGGGCGCGGCCGGCGGCGACAAGAGCGGGCGTGATGAACTTGGTGCAAATATCACGCTCCGTAAGGGACTTTTTATTCTCCTCTGGTGTGCTCATGCGCCGCCTCGTGGCTCAAGCTCCGCAACCGACAACCCGCCCATCCCGAGGCAAATATCCACTACTCGCACCGCAGTCTGGAGGCGATCAACGGCGGGAACTTCCTGTGCGACGCACTGCATTACGGCAGACTCACCATTGTCAGGCATTCGGATCACTTATCACCCTTTTCCGTTTCTGCCGTCTTAGTAACTTGGAACAATGCATCAAATTGTGACGCCTTGAACTTCTATGCGGCCTAGTCTGCAAACTGGCTTGAATTTAGCAACGCCGGTCCGGCCGGTTAAGCGCAAACCAGAACTGACCGGCGGACGGCATGGGGCATCATGGACGGAAAACAAGGCTGTTAGCAGAAAGGGGCAAAGCAAAGGGGAAGAGGGGCAGAGGCACAAAGGGGCAAAGGGACAGAACACTGAACACCGAACACTGATTACGCCCGCCTTGGCCAGGCTTCGGCGCAGCACGCCCGGAAGGCTCACCGCAGATTCGCCCTCCAGTCGGCGGCCAGACGCGGGCCGCGGCCCGCAAATCCCGGCGGGTTAATTCAGAATGATTACGGAATTGAATTGACACGGGCGGCAACTTTCGATATGGATGACAGACGTTTTGCCCAAGCCGCGAAGGCTTCAACCGGAATGGACCAGCAATCCGCCGAATGGCCGGGCAAATTCTCCGTGAGGCCCCAATGTTGCGCACCAAACTATTTAAAACCTTTGCCGCGCTGGTGATCCTCTTCGGCGCCGTGTCGGCGCTGTTTTCGATCAAGATGGTGCGTTCGCGCGTGGTGGAAGAAGCCCAAAACCAGGTGCGCCTCAACCTTAACAGCGCCTGGGCGGTCTATCAAAGCCAGCAGCAGAAAATCACCACCGTGCTGCAACTGCTGGCGTCCAAGAACGACTTGCTGGCCGCGGCCCGCGCCCGCGACTGGAGCGACCCGGAACTGCGCAGCCGCCTGGAAGCGCTCCGGATGAAATTCGGCCTGGATTTCCTGACCATCACCGCCGGCGACGGCCAAGTGGTCCTGCGCGCCGCGCCGCCCTATCGCACCGGCGACTACCGCCGCGCCAATGCCGCCGTGGAACGCGCCAGCCAGGGAGCGACGGTGTCCTGCGCGGGCATCCTGACCGAGGATGAACTGCGCCTGGAGGCCGACGGCCTGGCGGAGCGCGCCTGCCTGCAACTGGATCCGGCGCCGCAAAGCCGGCCGCTGTCCCGCGCCGTCGAAACCCGCGGCTTGATCCTCCAATCGGCCGTGCCGATCATGCATGCCGCCCAGGTCGTCGGCGTGATTTACGGCGGCATCCTGCTTAACCGCAACGAGGCGCTGGTGGACCAGATTCGCGAGGTGGTCTATAAGAACGAAACCTACCAGGACCGCCCCATCGGCTCGGCGACGGTTTTCCTGGACGACATCCGCGTGTGCACCACCATCCGCAAGCCCAACGGGAACCGCGCCCTGGGCACGCGCGCCGAGCGCGATGTCGCCGAACGCGTGCTGGATAACGGCCTGCCCTGGATCGGCCGGGCCTGCGTCATCAACGACTGCTACCTGACCGCCTACGACCCGATCCGCGACGAGCGCGACAACATCATCGGCATGCTGTATGTCGGCATGCTGGAAAAACCCTTCCGCGATTTGCAGCGCGACATCATCTGGCGCTACGCCGTGCTTTTCATGATTTTCATCTCCATCGCGCTGGTCTTCGCCTTCACCACCGCCAACCGCCTGGCGCGCCCCATCCACCGCCTGGTCACCGCCACGAAGTCGCTCATGAGCGGCAGCTACCCGCCGCCCGTGCCGGTTGACCAGGCCTGCCGCGAAACCGGCGCGCTGGTCAAGGCCTTCAACCAAATGACCGCCGCCCTCGGCGAACGCGAACACAAGCTGCAGGATGCCAACGAATCCCTGCAGGCCATCAACCGCAATTACATGGAAATGCTGGGCTTCGTCGCCCATGAGCTGAAAAGCCCGGTAGGCACCATCCTGAACTACGTTTACCTGCTCAACGAGGGCAAGTTGGGCGGATTGACCGAGAAACAAAACCGGGCCGTCAAGAACATCGACAACAACATCAAGCTCGTGCTGGAAATGATCCGCCATTACCTGAACCTCTCGCGCATCGAAAACAACGAACTCCAGCCCAACCGCGAGCGGGTGGCCGTCCGGGAAGACGTTTTGCGGCCGCTCCTGGAAGCTTACGATCCCGAAATCAAGGCGCACCAGATAACGCTTGACAATCGCGTTCCGGATAATACGATGCTCGCTTCGGATTTGAACATGACCAGGGAAGTTTTCGAGAATCTGATCAGCAATGCCATCAAATATGGACGCGCCGGCGGCGCCATCGAACTGACGGCCAGCCCGGCGCAGAACGGCATGGTGGAATTCCGTGTCCGGAACGAGGGTGAAGGCATCCCCGCCGATAAACTCGGATTGTTGTTCCGTAAATTCTCCCGGCTGGAAACCAACCGCGGCATCCGGCGCCAGAAAGGCACCGGCCTGGGTCTTTTCATAACGCGCAACATAGTGGAAGCGCACGGCGGCACAATCGAAGCGGAATCCGTCCCCGATCAATGGACGGCCTTCCGCTTCACCCTGCCGGCCGCGCCGGAACTTGCAAAAACAGATAAGGAGCAATAAGATCATGCCTACGCCCATGGCCCGTTTGACGGAACTGCGCAAGGACGCGGTTTTCCGCCTGTTCAACACCAAGTTCAAGGCCCGGATGCGCATCACGGTGGGATCCGCCACCTGTGAAAACGCCGCCGGCGCCGCCGCCGTCCACCAGCGTTTTGAAGAATTGATCCGCCAGCATGGCTGCGCCGACGAAGTGGTGCTGGGCCGCGTGGGCTGCGCCGGCCGGTGCGACATGGAGCCGGTGGTCACCATGGTGCCGTTCCGCGAGACGCCGGTCAAATACATCCACATGACCCCCGCGAAAGCGGCGGAAGTGTTCGAAAGCCACATCCGCAACGGCAAGATCGTGGAAAACTACACCATGCGCAACCTGCTCGGCATCCGCAACGCCAAGCGCGTGGTGACGCTCTGCGGCGGCTCGCATTGCATGAAAAACCATTCGCTGGAGGTCGAAAAGGCCTTTACCGGCGCCCTGGAGCGCCAGGGCCTGGGCAAATCCGTGGTCATCACCCGCTCCGCCTGCCAGGGCCTCTGCGAACACGGCCCGATCGCCTACGTTTACCCGGATGGCGTGACCTACCACCGGCTGACGCCGGCGATCGCCGAACGGATTGTCGCGGAGCATTTCGTCAAGGAACGCGTGGTGGCGGAGCATACCTGGACCGACAACCGCCTGGCTAACCGCTTTTTCCCGATTTTCGGCGATGTGCATTTCTTCGGCAAACAATTGCGCCTGACCCTGCGCAATTGCGGCATTATCGACCCGGAAAGCCTGGACGAATACCTGGCCGTGCGCGGTTACGAAGCCATCGCCCATGCCCTGACCGGCATGCAGCCCGCCGAGGTGGTCGCCGCCATCACGCGCTCCGGCTTGCGCGGGCGCGGCGGCGCCGGCTTCCCCACCGGCTTGAAATGGAAGATGGCCGCCGGCGCCAAGAGCGAGCAAAAATTTATCATCTGCAACGCCGATGAGGGCGACCCGGGGGCTTTCATGGACCGCAGCACCATCGAGGGCGACCCGCATACGATCATCGAAGGCATGCTGATCGGCGCCCGCGCCATCGGCGCCACCCGCGGCTACATTTACATCCGCGCCGAGTACCCGCTGGCCATCACCCGCCTGGAACGGGCGCTGGCCGATGCGCGCGCCGCCGGGCTGCTGGGCAAAAACATCCTGGGCACGGACTGGGATTTCGACATCACCCTGCGCCTGGGCGCAGGCGCGTTCGTCTGCGGCGAGGAATCCGCCTTGATCAAGTCCATTGAAGGCGAACGCGGCATGCCGCGCCCGCGCCCGCCCTACCCGACCGAGGCCGGCCTCTGGGGCCACCCCACCGTGATCAACAACGTGGAAACCTTCGCCAATATCCCCGTCATCATTCTCGACGGCCCGGAATGGTTCGGCACCCTGGGCACGGAAAAGAGCAAAGGGACCAAGGTGTTCGCCCTGGCGGGCAAGGTTTGCAACAACGGCCTGATCGAAGTGCCCATGGGCACCACCCTGCGCGAAGTCGTCTATGACATCGGCGGCGGCATCAAGGACGGCAAGGAATTCAAGGCCGTCCAGACCGGCGGGCCCGCCGGCGGCTGCCTGCCGGCTTCCGCCCTGGACACGCCCATCGATTACGATTCGCTGGCCGCTGCCGGCAGCATCATGGGCAGCGGCGGCATGATCGTGATTGACAACGAGACCTGCATCGTCGATGTGGCCAAATTCTTCCTGGAATTCACCCAGAGCGAATCCTGCGGCAAATGCACCCCCTGCCGGGAGGGCACCAAGCGCATGCTGGAAATCCTTCAGCGCATCACCGGCGGACAGGGCAAAATGGAGGATATTGACAAACTGTTGCGGCTGGCGGACACGATCAAGAAAACCTCCCTCTGCGGCCTGGGCCAGGCCGCCCCCAACCCGGTCATCAGCACCATCAAACATTTCCGCGCGGAATACGAGGCGCACATCCGCGACGGGCATTGCCCCGCCGGCTCCTGCAAGGCGCTCCTCCGCTACGAGATCATTCCGGAAAAATGCGTGGGCTGCGGCGCCTGCCGGAAAAAATGCCCCGTGAGCTGCATCAGCGGCAAGCCCAAGACCGTGCATGAAATCAACCAGGACGCCTGCGTCAAATGCGGCAACTGCCTGGCCGTCTGCAAATTTAACGCCGTCAAAAGGACTTGAACATATGAATACCGTCGAGGAAAACATCATCACCCTCTGGATTGACGGGGTGCAAACCACCACCCGCGCGGGCAACACCATCATGCAGGCGGCCGATGAAATCGGCGTGCGCATCCCGCGGTTATGCTACCATCCTGAACTCAGCATCCTCGGCGCCTGCCGCATCTGCATCGTGGAAGTCGAGGGCCAGCGCAATCCGGTGGCTTCCTGCGCCTTCCCGGCCGCCAACGGCATGCGCGTGCGCACTTCCTCCCCGTTGCTGCGGCGGTTGCGCCGCGACATCGTGGAGCTGATTCTCGACAACCACCCCAAGGACTGCCAGACCTGCGAACGCAACAATACCTGCGAACTGCAGCGCCTGGCCTACGAACTGGGCGTGCGCGAGCGTCTCTTCGAGGGCGAACGCAAACGCCTCAAGACGGACGACTCCTCGCCCGCGCTGATCCGCAACCCGGAAAAGTGCATTCTCTGCGGCCGCTGCATCCGCGTCTGCTCGGAAGTCCAGGGCGTCAACAATCTCTCCCAGCAGGGACGCGGCTTTAAAATGGTCGTGGCGCCGGCCCATGAAAAGAACATGGTGGACTCCGTCTGCATCCAATGCGGCCAATGCATCAACGTCTGCCCGACCGCGGCCTTCGTCGAGCAGAATCATACCGACGAGGTGTTCGAGGCGCTGGCCAATCCGGATTTGCATGTGGTGGTGCAGACGGCCCCGTCCATCCGCGCCGCCATCGGCGAAGGCTTCGGTTACGAACCCGGCACCCCCGCCACCGGCAAAATGGTCACCGCCCTGCGCCTGATGGGATTCCACAAGGTGTTCGACACCAACTTCGGCGCCGATTTGACCATCGTGGAGGAGGCCCACGAATTCCTGCACCGGCTGCAGACCGGCGAACGCCTGCCGCTGATCACGTCCTGCTCGCCGGGCTGGGTAAACTTCATGGAGCGCTTTTACCCGGAATTGATCCCGCACGCCTCCACCTGCCGCTCGCCCATGTCCATGCTGTCCGTGCTGATCAAGACCTATTACGCCGAAAAGTTCGGAATCGATCCCCGTAAAATCTACGTGGTGGGCATCATGCCCTGCACCGCCAAGAAATTCGAGGCCCGCCGCCCCGAACACATGGCGCCTTCCGGCAAACCCTACACCGACGCGGTTTTGACCACGCGCGAATTGATCTGGATGATGAAATGCTTCGGCATCGATTTCCAGGACCTGCCCGACGGCGAATTCGATGCGCCCCTGGGCATCTCCTCCGGCGCCGGCGACATCTTCGGCGCCACCGGCGGCGTGATGGAGGCCGCGCTGCGCACCGCTTACGAAAAAATCACCGGCAAGGAATGCCCCAAGCTGGAATTCCCGCAGGTGCGCGCCGTCGAAGGCTTGCGCGAAGTCTCGCTGGCCATCAACGACACCATGGTCAACCTGGCGGTGGCCAACGGGCTGAACAACGCCAAAATCGTTTTCGAAAAAATGCTCGCCGGCGAGGCGCAATACCACATGATCGAAATCATGGCCTGCCCCGGCGGCTGCATCGGCGGCGGCGGCCAGCCTTACCCGCCGGAAAACATGCACGTGCTGGACCCCGAACTCACGCGCCTGCGCGCCAAGGCCCTGTATGACATTGACCTGGGCAAGCAGTTGCGCAAATCGCACGATAATCCGGCCATTCTAAAATTATACGAGGAATTCCTGGGGAGCCCCAACAGCCACAAGGCTCACGAACTCTTGCATACCCATTATCAACCACGTCTGCCCAAAGGAGTCAAATGAACCATCCCGCTCCCACCGCCGCGCCCGCCGGCGCCGGCCTGCCGCCGGACATTGTCGAGTTCATCGAAAAATGCCGGACGGCGCCGCATCCGGAAAGTTTTTTGATCGCCGTGCTGCAGCGCGTCCAGGAACGCTTCACCTGCCTGAGCCGCGCGCACATGGACGAGGTCTCCCAGCGCATGCAAATTCCCGCCGCCAAGGTCACCGGCGTCGCCACCTTCTATCACTTCTTTTCCTTTGTGCCCAAGGGCCGGCGCCGCATCTCCGTCTGCCTCGGCACCGCCTGCTACGTCAAAGGCGCCGGCAAGGTGGTGGAGCGCCTCGTAGAACTGCTTGGGATCAAGCCCGGCGAGACCACCCCGGACGGAAAATTTTCCCTGGAAACCTCGCGCTGTTTCGGCGCCTGCGCCCTGGCGCCGGTGATGGTCATCGGCGAAAAGGTTTACGGCAATGTCCGCCCCGACGACCTGCCCGGCATCCTGGCCGAATATCAAGAGCAGCCGAGCGCCGCGGGCCAGGCTGCGGCAGCCAAACCATAACCATCAACGGCGGCGCCAAAATCATGGCGGTAATCAAGAAAATTGTATTGGTTGACGATGACCGGAAATTCGTGGAATCGAACCGTGAACTGCTGGAAGCCTGCGGCTACGATGTCTTCACCGCCCACGACGGGCCAACCGGCCTGGAACTGACGCGCCAGATCCGGCCGGACCTGGTCATCCTGGACGTCATGATGACCACCGACACGGAAGGATTCGATACCGCGCGCGCCATTGCCGCCGACCCTGCCCTGCGCGCCACCCGGGTAATCCTGCTCACCGGCGTGACCAAGGCCATGCATCTGCCGTTCGATTTCGAACCGGACGCCAAATGGCTGCCCGTGGCCCGCATCCTGGAAAAGCCGGTTGCGCCTTCGATGTTTATCGCGGAAATTGAAAAACTTTTGCTCAACCAACCAGTTCAAGGAGACCAACCATGTCCGCAACCGCCCCCGCCCGCCAACGCATCTTGATGGTGGATGACGACCAGGACTTCCTGGATTCCTGCAAAGCCGTCCTGGAATCGGAAAATTTTGAAGTCCTGACCGCCAATGACGGCGCCGCCGGACTGGAGCTGGCCCGGCGCACCAAGCCCGCCCTGATCGTCATGGACATGATGATGTCCACCAACACCGAAGGCATGGAAGTCAGCCGCCGCATCCGGGAAACCCCCGAGCTGCGCGACCTGCGGCTGATCATGATCACCGGCGTGCGCTCGGCCATGCACCTGCCGTTCCGCTTTGAACCCGACTCCCACCATCTGCCGGTGGACGCGATCCTGGAAAAACCGGTGGCGCCGGCCGACCTGCTGCGGGAAGTGCGCAAGCAATTAAACGCGGAGCGATGAATGCCGCCTGGCCGGCCGGCGCCCGGCCGCCGGCATCATTCAACCTTGCGGCAGGTATCCGGCGCGGCGCAGGTTCGCGCGGATGCGGTCGCGGGGCGGGCGCTCATCGGCGACAAATTCGCGGCCGGTGATCGTCTCATACGCCTGGATGTAGCGGCGCGCGGCCTCGATCCGCACCTCGTCCGGCATCCGCGGGGGTTCGCCGTCGCCGCGGAACCCCTGGGCGGCAAACCACTCGCGCACGTATTCCTTGTCAATCCGGCGCTGGTCGGCGCCGGCCTGGAACAGTTTTTCATAAGTATCGGCAAACCAGTAGCGCGAGGAATCCGGGGTGTGGATTTCATCCGAAATCAGCAATTGACCCTGGTAACGGCCGAGTTCGTATTTGGTGTCCACCAGGATTAAACCGCGCTGCCGGGCGCGTTCCACGCCGAAAGCGAACAGGCGCATGCAAATGTCGGCGGCGGCGTCAAAGGTGGCGGCATCCAGCAATCCCTCCGCGATGGCCTGGGCGCGGGAGACCGGGCGGTCGTGCGCTTCAAACTTGGTGGTGGGGGTTAAAATGGTTTGCGCCAGTTTTTGATCGCGCCGCAGCCCCTCCGGCAGCGCATGCCCGCAATATTCCCGGACACCCCGCTGGTAATTATACCAGAGCGAAGTCTTGGTGACGCCGGTGATATAGTCCCGGACGACGAACTCCAGCGCCAGTTGGTCGCATTCCTTGACCACCATGACGCTCGGGTCCGGCACCGCGGCCACGTGGTTCGGCGCCACCGGGCGCGATTCATCGAACCAGTAATTGGCCAGTTGATTCAACACCTGCCCCTTGAAGGGAATGGTTCCCAGCACGCGGTCAAAGGCCGAAATCCGGTCGGTGGTGATGATGATCAGGCGGCCGGCCTGCCGGTAACTATCGCGCACCTTGCCGCGCGTTTTAAGGCCCAATTCGGGAAAATCCGTGTCATCCAGCGTTCGTTCAAGTTCCTGCCGCAGGCGTTTTTCGGATATCATGGTCGATCCTTGTTATGCCAATGCCCCCGCATCCCACGTCAGGCGCAACCGCCGCCGGTACAGACCTTCGCTGAGATGCGTATTCTCCAGTTCCAGGCGCAGCGCCAGCCGTTCACCGGCCGGCGCCAGGGCGGCGGCAAATCCGCCGGCCACCTGCTCCGCATTCCACTGCGCCTCCGGAATTTCCGCCCATTCCAACAGCCAGGCCAGGAGATATGCGAAGATTTCGGCATCCACGCAATCCCGCGGCAATTCGCGGGCGCATAACTGCCGGTGGCCGGCCCGCAATGTCAATTCCACGCCGCCGGGCAAACCCAGCAACTCGCACTCGGCAATCACGGCGTCCAGCGAATCGGTCCGGCGGGAAAGCATGGTGCGCTGGATTTCGCGTTCCAGCGCCAGGGTCGGGAACAACATATCCGCCTGCAACGGCCCTTCCATCAGCGCCGTCAGGACCATGGCATCGCACGGGGGATAATCCTCCCGCACTTCCCGCAGGATTGACAGCCAGAAGCCGGCGGCGGAATTGGCGTAAGGGATACCCCGCACGAATAACGCCCGGGCAGTTGCGGCACAACGGCCATTATCATCCGCCAGCATGCGGGACATACGCTGGATTCTCCTGGCCGGGCTGCATGGCAATCCACCAGGCCGGTTTTGCGCACCGCGGCAAAAAATGGGGTGGGTAACGGGGCTCGAACCCGCGACATTCAGAACCACAATCTGACGCTCTACCAACTGAGCTATACCCACCGTCAAAAACGGGAGGCAGTATGGCAAATCCCGGCGCCGATATCAACCGGAATTTTCAGACTTGCACGCCGATGATTTCCAGGAGCCGGTTGAAGTCGTCGTTGGAATAAAAATCCACTTCCAGCGTGCCCTTGATCTTGCGGCCGCCGGCCAGGGTGCGGGACGGCACAACCCGCACCGCGGTGCCGAAATGCTGGTGCAGCAGGTCGGTCAGGTGGCGCAGGTGCTCGGGGGGGATGTCCACTTCCAGTGTGCGCCGGGAGCGGCGGCCGCCGCGCGCCAGGCGCGCCACCACCTTTTCTAGGGCGCGCACCGACCAACCCTCCGCCGCCGCGCGGCGCGCCAGCAGGCAGCGCTCCTCCGGCAATTCCACCCCCAGCAGGATTTTGGCATGGCCGGCGGACAGGCGCCCGTCCACCACCATCGTCTGAACTTCCTCCGGCAAATCCAGCAGGCGCAGGACGTTGGCCACGGTGGCGCGGGCCTTCCCCACCCGCCCGGCGATGGCCTCCTGCGACAAGCCGAACTGCTCGGCCAACCGCCGATACCCGCGGGCTTCCTCCATGGGATTCAAGTCGGCGCGCTGCAGATTTTCCACCAGCGCTATTTCCAGCGAGCCCTGGTCGCCGGTCTCCACCAGGCGCACCGGCACCGCGGTCAGACCCGCCTGGCGCGCCGCGCGCAACCGCCGTTCGCCCGCCACCAACTCGTATTTTCCGCCCTGCCGCCGCACCAGCAACGGCTGCAGCACGCCGCAGGACTTGATCGAAGCGGTCAATTCATCCAGCGACTCCGGGGTAAAAGCATCGCGCGGCTGCAAGGGATTAACCTGGATCAGGTTTACCGCCAATTCCATCAGCGGCGGCGGTTCGGCGGCGCTGGGCGGCGCGGCGGTGGGCGGCGCGGCCGGCGCGGGTGCGGGGCTGTCTTTGATCAACGCATCCAACCCGCGTCCCAGACCATGTTTAGCGGCCATAAGCTAATTCTTTCTTGCTGGTTAAATCTTGCTGGTTAAAATCTGAAACGCCATTGACCTGGATGAACTTATTGGGTTTATAAAAGCGCAATCAAAAGCCCTTGTCAATGAAAATTGCCGGCAGCCGCCATCTCATGCCAGGGACACATCACGGACTTTCCAGTTCCACCCAGCGTTCCATCAACTTTTCGATTTCCTGAACTACCGCGGCGGCGCGCGCCTGCACCGCGGCAATTGCGCCGGCCGAGCGTTTGTAGAAGCCCGCCGCACACTGTTCCGCGATCAGCCGGGCCTGTTCCGCTTCCAGCGTCTCAATCCGCGGCCCCAGCCCCGCCAATTCCTGGCGCTCTTTCATCGTCGGACGCCGGCCCCGCTTGACGGCCGGCGGCGCCGGCGCGGACACCGGCGGCGGGACGGCGGCGGCGGGGCGCTGCCGCACCCAGTCATCATAGCCGCCGGCATAGGCCTGGACCCGGCCGTCTCCCTCAAAAACCAAGGTGCTGGTAACCACCTTGTTGAGAAATACCCGGTCGTGGCTGACGAGCAGGAGCGTCGGCGCATGCTGCAGTAACTGCTCTTCCAGCAGATCGAGCGTCTCCAGATCAAGGTCGTTGGTCGGCTCATCCATGATCAGCAGATTGCAGGGCTGCATGAACAACATGGCCAGCAGCAGCCGGTTGCGCTCGCCGCCGGAGAGCACCTTCACCGGGGTGCGCGCCCGCTCCGGGGTAAACAGGAAATCCTGGAGGTAGCCGTAAACATGCCGCCGTTCACCCCGGACTTCAATCATATCGCCATCGCCGGCGAGGTTCTGCACGATGGTTTTCCGGTCATCCAGCGCCTGGCGCAGTTGATCGAAATACGCGATTTCGAGGCAGGTCCCCAGCGTGATGGAACCGCTCTGCGGCGGCAGCGCGCCGGTAATGAGCTTGAGCAGCGTCGTTTTCCCCACCCCGTTCGGGCCGATGATCCCCACCCGTTCGCCGCGCAGGATGCGCAGGTCCAGACCGCGGATCAGCGGCGGCCGGCCCGGATACCCGAAGTTTACGCCTTCGGCCTTGACCACCAGCGCCCCGGACTGGCCGGCGGCCTGCAACTGCAAACGGCTTACTCCGGCTGCGAGCCGGCGCTGTTTGAATTCCGCGCGCAGCGCCAGGAGTTTCCGGACACGCCCCTCATCCCTGGTCCGGCGCGCCTTGATCCCCTGGCGTATCCAAATTTCCTCCTGTGAAAGGCGCTTGCTCTTTTTCGCCCAAAACGTTTCCTCGTCCGCCAGAAGCTGCTGTTTCCGTTCCAGAAACAGATCGTAACCGCAGTCCCACCCGGTCAGCCCGCCGCGGTCGAGATCCAGGATGCGGGTTGCCAGCCGGCGCAGAAAGGCGCGGTCGTGCGTGATGAAGAGCAGCGCGCAGTGCCGGCGGAGCAGAAATCCTTCCAGCCATTCAATCGCCGCAATATCCAGATGATTGGTGGGCTCGTCCAGCAGCAGCACATCGGGTTCGCAGACCAGCGCCTTCGCCAGCAGCGCGCGGCGTTGCATCCCGCCGGAAAGCCGCTCGAACAAAGCTTCTGCATCCAGACCCAGGCGCGTCATGGCCTGCTCGGCGGCGTGCGCTGGTTCCCATTGCTCCGTCCGGGAATGGCGCACGGCGCCGCTTTCCACCACCGCCCTGACCGTCCCGCGCAACCCGGCGGCACCCTCCTGCGGCAGATAAGCCGTCCGGATTCCGGGGGACCGCAAGACCGCGCCGCTGTTCGGCGCCAATTCCCCGGCCAGCAGCCGCAGCAAGGTTGACTTGCCGCAGCCGTTGCGCCCGACCAGGCAGACCCGTTCCCCGGGTGCAATATGCAGCGACACCGCATCCAGCAATGGCGCTCCGCCAAACGCCACCGTCACTTCATTTAAACTGATCACCGCCATGGCATTTTCCTTGCGCCGCCCCTTCAATTGCTTGAAAATCAATTTGCCGCCAATATGCGTGCAAAAGCCAACCACCAACGCGTCGGGAGACGGCCAGCGCAGGCGTGCCTGGGGAGCAAGCATCCCTCAGGAGATGTCCTTCCCGCAATGCGGGCACTTGGGTTGGGTCCGGCCCCGCCGGTTGAGTTCCTCGACAAAGGCGGCGCCCAGGACGCCGGTCGGCAGGGCAATCATCAGGATGCCCAGCATGGCGGCGCCAACGCCGATGGCTTTGCCCAGCGGGGTGACGGGGGCGATGTCGCCATAGCCCACGGTGGTGATGGTGATAAACGCCCACCACAGCGCGTGGGGAATGTCCGGAAAAATATCCGGCTGCGCGCGGTTTTCCGCGTAATACGCCAGGCTGGCCAGGATGACGCCCAGAATGCCGACCATGGAGAGCGTGACCAGCATTTCCGCCCGCTTCGCGCGCAGCACGCGGATCAACACGGCAGTTGCCTCCGAGTAACGGCCAATCTTACCAAGGCGTGCCAGCCGCAGCAGGCGCAGGGCGCGGATGACCCGCAAATCCGCTTCCCAAAAAAAGAGATACGAGGGCAGGACGGACAGGAGATCAACCAGGGCCATAGGCGATAACGCGTAACGGATGCGGCCGCGGACCGGCTGGGCATAGCGGTCATCCGCGGTGCAGGACCACAGCCGCGCCAGGTATTCGATGGTGAAGATCCCGACGGAAAAATATTCGAACCAGTCGAAGAACCGCCCGCCGGCGGCGCGCAGCGCCGCCACCGATTCCAGGACAACGGCCGCCACGTTGCCGACGATCAACAGCAGAATAAATCCGTGCAGACAGCGTTCCAGGAGGGATGCCTGCGCATCGGGCTCGCAGAGATCCCAGACATAATGGCGCAAGCTGGCGTAATGCTTCACAACCATTTTCTCCGACGCATGAAAAACATCAAAGCGGCGGCGATGCCGATGCAGAGGGTCCAGAAGAACAGGTAGCCGTGGGACCAGGCGAATTCCGGCACTCCCTGGAGGTTGACCCCGTACACGCCGCAGATGAAGGTCAGCGGCAGGAAGACGGCGCTGATCACGGTCAGGCGGTTCACCACCTTGTTGGTACGGTGGCTGACCATGCCCATGTAAAGGTTCAAAGTCTCGTTCAAAACTTCGCGCTCGGTGGTCAGATCGTTGCTCAGGCGTTCCAGGGTGCCGGCCGTGTTTTCCATGAACGGCCGGGTGGTTTCGCTGACAAAGGGCGAACGCCGCGTAGCCAGCTCATGGAAAATCTCCCGGGCGGCGGTCACAACTTTGCGGAGCCCGAGAATGTCCTGGGTGAGCGTGGCCACCTGGCGGAAAATATCGTCGTCGATTTCGCCGAACAACTTCAATTGCACCTGCTCGACCGCGGCCGCGAACCCCTGCAGCGCGCGGCGATAGGTTTCCGTCAGGTGGTCGGCGATCTCGTAGAGTAGAAACCCGGGGCTTTGCGCGAATTTCCGGAAATCCTCGCGATAGACGCGCTTCATCTGGGCGATGAGCTCGGCCGCATGCCGCCGGAAAGTCACGATATAGCGCTCGCCCAGCACGATATCCACATGCGCCGTCTGGAGCCGGCCCTCCCGGATATTCGCCTCGGTGACCGCGAAATGCAGACAATCGTCGTAGAGATCGTACCGGCCCTCGCAGTCCGGTCCCAGCATGGCCTGCTGCGCCAAATCGTTGACGCCGATGGTCTTGAAACATGCCAGGCAGGGCTGGCATCCACCGGCCTGGTCCGGGCAGGCAGAACAGTCAACATCCACCCAGCAAAAACGCCCCGCCGCCAGGGCCGCGCCAATCTCCGCGGGGGGGATGGAGCATTCCCGCCGGCCGGCGAAATCGAATTGGGTGACGGAAATCATGCCTTGCACTGATGGTGGTGGGGGGACGATTCGAACGTCCGAAGGCATAGCCAACAGATTTCCGGCCTGAGGCCGGTCAGCCTTCGGCTGAACAGTCTGCCCCGGTTGTTAGATGAGCCTTCAGCCAATTTCGTCCTTGCCCGCTCTTTAAAAACAATTCCTGTTTATGCGCAGTATCGTAGTCAAAAAAATATTTATAATAATACAGGATCAAGGGACGATTGTTTTTTGTGCGGGAAACGCGCCCGGCACGGTGGTCTTTCAAGCGTTCCACAAGATTGCGAGCTGATCCCTTGTAAAGATATTGACCGTGCCGGGGACCAACCACATATGCCGCCGGCCGCTGCTCCAAAGTTTTAATGGCTTTGTCTAGTTCCACAACGTGCTTGACACTGATGGTGGTGGGGGGACGATTCGAACGTCCGAAGGCATAGCCAACAGATTTCCGGCCTGAGGCCGGTCAGCCTTCGGCTGAACAGTCCACCCCGATTTTTAGTTTAGCACTCAGCCAATTGTTGACACTGATGGTGGTGGGGGGACGATTCGAACGTCCGAAGGCATAGCCAACAGATTTCCGGCCTGAGGCCGGTCAGCCTTCGGCTGAACAGTCCACCCCGATTTTTAGTTTAGCACTCAGCCAATTGTTGACACTGATGGTGGTGGGGGGACGATTCGAACGTCCGAAGGCATAGCCAACAGATTTACAGTCTGCCCCGGTTGACCACTTCGGTACCCCACCATTAGCTGCAGGAATCAACGAAATATCCGGGCATAATTCCAGATCACACCGAGTTTAGCAAGAAAATATTTTCCCGGTTTTTTGCCGATTGCCCGGAATGCGGATTTCTGTTATATAGCGAGTTGATTTCAAAATTACCGGGAAAGGCGGCCAGGGGTGGAACCAGGCCCTCCATTTCCTGGTTAATATGAATGGTTTTATACTGGATGGACATACTCCGCCGTAGCCGTAGCTAATTTTTAAACTGAGTCATAGTGATTATGCTTAATCCGGTTATTTTGTCGGACGATAGTGGCATGCTGCAAGCCGTGGTGCTCCCCGGCGAAGGCATGACCTTGAGCAGTCTCCAGTTGGACGGGATTGAAGCAATCTGCCAGGACCGCGCCAGGGAATACCAAGCCTGCCGCAAGGGATTCGGACCGCTGATCGGCCCGCATTTCAACCAGCGGGTGCAATTGCCCGCCGCGGCGCTGGAAAATCCTGGCCGCTGGCCCCAAGCCGCGGCGCTGGCGCAACTGGGCATCCGTGACATCTGGCAGCACGGCGTCGCCCGTTACGTTCCGTGGGATTACACCGTCATGCCGGACGGCATCCGGGCATCCCTGACCGGCCGCCGCCGGTTGGCCGGCATACTGCTGCGCGACATCCAGGGCGGCGACTTCGAATTGCGCCTGGAAATGCGGATTGACGGCGCCAGTCTCCGCATCCATTACACCGCGGAGGCTGACTTCCCGCCAGTGATCGGTTTACACTATTATTACGAACTACCGGACGACCGGGGCCGGGTGCGCGCGCCGGTCACCGGCTGGATGCAACCCCACCAACCTGCCGTCGCTATTCCGGCGGCATGGATGGACGCTGCCGGCCGGCGGCTGGAACTTGAATTGGACCGGGAATTAGACCACGTCTTCCCTTTGCGCCCCGGGCCGATCGAGTTGGAAACCAGCACCCACCGGGTCTGGACCATCCCGGAAATGGGCGTGCAATCGCTGGTGGTGTTTCATCCCGGCCCCAACGGCTGGGTCTGCGTCGAGCCGCTGTCCGCGGCCAACCCGCGCCAACCGTCCGGCACGCGCGCGGAAATGGCGCTGACCATCAGGCTGGAGCCGGCCTGACGCATCATTTTTCCGTCAATTCCGCCGGAACGGTCCCCGCCTGGCCCCCGGCCGCGCCTGCGAGACTGTTGTTGAACAGGAACAGGGCGCGGGTGTGGGCGTCCGGCACAAACTCCCGCTCCGGCGGCGCGGCGGTGAACGCCGCCTGGTATCGTTGGATATCGGAAATCCGCAATTGATCCACCGCCCCGCGCAATCGCGGCAAAAGCAGCGCCTGCGGCACGCCGAGCGGCATGGCGCCGGCATTCTGCGAATGCAGGCTACGCGCCCCGCAGCGGCCGTTGAGGAATATCTCCATGGTCAGCACCCGCACCGGCTGATTGTGGGAATCATGAACTTCGCGCTCGCCCCAAACCCAGGCGAGATGCGCCCAGCGGCCGGCCTCGAACAATGAACGCGTCAGCCAGCAACGCAATTCCGGGCTGCGGACTTTCCCCGCCGCGTACGTGTGAAAGCTGCCGAAAAGTGAATGCGACGGCTCGGTGGGCCCGCCGCTGATGCCGGACCCCCGCGGGTCCAGCCGGTAGATCAGCGACCAGCCGCCTTTCTCCGCCGCAATCCCAACCAACGGCCGCTTGACAGTTTCCATGCCGTTTTTCAGGTCAAACGTGCTCCAATCCGGCTTGAAATAAAATTCGATCGTGCCGGCGCGGTATGGCAGGAATTGTCCGCCATTCCCCGCCGCATCAGGAGTCCCGGCCGGCGCCGGAGTCCCGGCCGGCGCCGGAGTCCCGGCCGGCAGTTTGAACTCCGCCTTATCGTCCAAATACAAGGCGAAATCTCCATCCGCCCCGGTGGCGCCGGCGACATATCGCTGCGGTTTGCCGGCGGCGGAATCGGTTCGCGCCGGCAAGGCGGGCGTTTTAAACGGCACGTCCGGCTGGAAATAAAATTCCGGGTCGCCCATGGCGTAGAATGGCGGGAAATTCGCTCCGCGCACCAAACCGTTTTCCACCGGCAAAAAGCTCCATAATCCAGGCGTATCCGCCGCCAACACCACCCAGCCGGTCAACGGCTTGCCATCCTCAATCGCAACGCCGTCCGGCCGGAATACCTGCGCGGTATTCTCGAAAAATATCCGGGCATCCGCCGCATCCGCCGGCACATTGAAATAAATGCGCACGGGCGGGTCCAGGGTGTTGGGAATCCAGTAGTCCGGCGCATGCAACACCATGGGCACACGGTCGTCCGCCAGCACAAAATGCCGGCCAAAACCGGCGGGCGCAATCCGGTACGCGCCGGCCGGGGCATCCTTGGGAATCCGCGCCTGGGCAAAGCCGCCGCTGTTCTCGCACACCCGTGTCAAATCCATACCCCACCAAGTTTGGGCGATCGCGCCGACCGGCTGAACCGTCAGGCTCCCGCCAGCCCCGCGGGCGACTTGACGGGGCATGCGCAACAAAAGATTGACAGTCTGGTTTTCGGCCTTGCGCACATAGACCGCACCGGGCGAACCATAATCGTCAAAATCCAGCCAAGCCGCCAGTTGCCGCTGATCGGCGCCCGACCGCACGATGACATCCATGGAATACGGCAACCCCTGGAACGTGCGCACCAACTGGGAATAAGCCACGCCGCGCACCGTGTCTTCCTCTTCATCATACACCTTATTGGCCGTGCGCCGGAAATATTCCACGCCGGCGGCCACTGCCGGGCTGAGGGTCTGGCGGTAGAGAAAATTGGCGTTCAATCCGCTGGAGCGCCCTTCGATGCCGCCGACATTCCAGTTGAACTCCGAGATTTTCACGGCCATGTCGTAATAATGGCGCACCCCGAGCAACTCCCAGGCCTCGATCAGGATGTCGCCGTCGGTTGCCATTTTATACGTGCTGCTATGATACGGCCGATCCTTGGACAACGCCACGGCGCTCTCCGAATCGTAGATGCGCGCGGCGGTGGTGGCCTCCAGCAGCGTCCGCAAGGCCGGGTCCCAGTTATAGGAGTAGCAATGCAGCAGCATGCGCAAGGTCTGGATGACCCGCCAACTGGCGGTTGCCGGCGTCCAATGCTGCTTGATAGCCGCGGCATACTGATCGAGGATATCGCGCGCCCGGCGGTTGCCGGTAAGGTAATAATCCCAGGCAAACTGATTGAGATTGGCGCTCGTGGCAAGATTAAACTCGGTGTGGGATTCCCAATAAAACGGAAAATTGCTCTTGAGCGTCCGGTCCGTGCCGCCGCCGGCGGTGACGAACAACCCCCGCGCTTTCCCGGGGCCGTCCCAGTGGGCGATATAATTGTCCATGTAGGCGCGATTCGCGCCCGCGGCGAATGCCCGCACCGCGCGGCCGCCGCCGCGGGCATAGACAATCCAGGCGTCATGTAAAAGCGTGTAAGGCAGGCGGTACCGGCCGGGATGACCGTAATGCGGGCCGGCGTAATAATCCATGAAACCCAGGTAGCGCCGCCCGGGGACGGCGTCAACATACTGCTTGATATAGGCGGCGATCACCTGCTCCTCGCGCGGAAACCGCTCGCGGTCCACCGGGTAAATCGGCCCCATGGCATTGCTGCGGTAAATCCACATCGGGTCGGCCTGCGCGTACACCTCCGCCGCCGGCAGCCCGCCCGCCTGCGCGGCGGCGGCCGCGCCGGCCGTCCCGCCCGGGATGGGCGCCAGCCAGAGCGTATGCGTCTTCGACCAGCCGATGGCGTTGCTGGTATGTTTACGCATGGTTTCCAATTCCGCGGGAGACATGGTTTTTTCCAAACCCCACTTGCGCGTCAATGTCGCCGCCCGGAAATCCAGTTCCTCACCCGCGCGGCTGCTGAACAGGCGCAACACCAGCCGCCCGTCGCCGCCGGCTTCAAATTCCTTGGGATGCCGCCAGGCCGCATCCTGGCAGACGAACACCAGGCCGGCCTGGGCCCCGACCAGGGCGCCCCAGTCCCCCATTTCCTCGCCCTCTGCCAGCGGCGCGGTCTGTCCATCCGCCCGCGCCGCAAAATGATTCGTCACCCCGCCGATGCCGGCATGCTGGTCCTGTAAAATATACGCCGATTTCCCGGCCGGCACGGCCACCGCCACCGCCTGCCGCGGGTCGGCGCGCGCCACCCCGAACAACGCCTGCTTTTCCCCGCCATCGGCCAGCGCCATTTCCCACCCGACCTCTTTGAACCAGACCGCATTGCTGTCCTCGGTTAAAATCAAACTGTGCGTTATCCGGACTTCCGGCCGCCCGGCAAAAAATTCCAGGCGGGTGACATGCCGCGCCAGGCGCGCGCCGTCCGCCGTCAGATAATCGCCCTCGAAACGCACGCAGGCGGCCACCGGCCCGCGCGATTCCACGCGCATTTCCGCCGCCGCCATCCGGCCGACCCTGCCCTGCTGGTCCATCACGAACAGACCGCGGCCAGCCAAACCTTCCGCCACCGGCTTGCCATCCCGCAAGATCCGGGCAATCGGCGAAATCTCGCGCGCCAATTCGTAGCGCACCGCGCCCACCGTCACGCTGACGCCCTGGGCCGTCTCCGCCAGTTGCACTGGCGCGGCCGGCATGGCGGCGGGTTTCGCAACTTCCACCTGGCAGCCCCGCCCCGGCATCACCAGCGCGTCAAACCGCACCCATTTGACCGAGCCATCCGGCGCCCAGAGCGCCGTCACCTCGTGCTGCGAGGGAATTTCCCCGCCTTGTCCGTCCACCAGCCGCAAGTAGTCCGCATTCCACAACGCGCCCGGGGCAAACGGCACGCCAAACGTTACCGGAAAATCCTGCGCCGCATCCGCGGCCGCCGGCGGGTCCAGCCGTATCGCCACCTTATCGGATCGATGCAACACCGCTTCGGGAACCGCCGCGCGCAAAAATGTTTCACCCGCATCCCGCAACGCGCCGCCTTCCGACAATTCCACCCGTACCCGGGCTTCCGCCAGGTTTAACGCCCGTAAATCAACCAGCAGCCGTCCTTGCGCGGCTGACGGCGGCGCCACGGCCGCCGCCACCGGCCCATCCGCTGCTGCGTGGGCGTCATAAACCGCCGCCTGCAGCCGCGCGCCGGCCGTGGAAAAATTGGTGGCAATCTCGATAAACACCTCCGCCCAGCGTTCCCCCGCGCGGATTTCCGCGCGTTCCAGGCGCAGCGCCAGCCCCCGCCCGCCGCCCAGCACCGGCAGGGATTCATCCAGGCACACCGGCCGGACCGTCCCGGAGAAATCGAACCGCAATGCCGCGGCCGGCCCGTGCTCCGCCGCCGGCAACCGCAACCCCGCCCCGCTCACCAGCGCCAGCCCGCACAAAACCGCCCGCCATGTATGATTTTTCATTTTTATTCCCTTGTTATCCCTTGACCGGACAATTGCAACACAAATTCCGCGCGCGCGTAAAAAAACGCCCTGCCCCGAGCAAGCCGGCCAGCGCATACACCAAGCACGCCCAGGCGAACCAATCGCCATGCCGGGTGTAAAACGTGAGCGGCATATCCGCCGGCGGCACCCGCACGGTATGGCAGATGGTAGCCGGCGGCGCGGGATGCGCCCCCACCGGCGGCAAGGCGGCGGTCATCCGGCCGTAACTGTCAATAAAACAGGTGATGCCGGTATTGGCGGCGCGCACCGCCGGGGTCCGGTTTTCAATGCAGCGGAAAACGCAATGCGCCATGTGCTGGCGCGCACCCGCCAGGGGATCGAACCAGGCGTCGTTGGTCTGGTTCACCAACAGGCGCCCGCCATTGCGCACGGAAGCCCGCGCCAGACCCGGCAGGATGTCCTCGAAACAGATCAACGGCGCCAGAGCCGCGCCATTGTCCAGCCGGAACACCGTGGCGGCATCGCCGGGGGTAAAACTGTCCGTCACCGGCGTCAGGCGGCGGAGAAAAGCCAGCCAGCGTTCCAGCGGGACATATTCGCCGAACATCACCAGGTGGCGCTTGGCGTAGAACTGGTCCAGATTGCCCGGCTCGGTCAGCAGGAAGGACGAGTTGTAATAATGCATCCGGCCGGCGCGCTCCGCCCAGTCCATCGAGCCGGCCAGGATGGGGATGTTGTTGGTCAGCAGGCGCTCCAGCATCGCCGCGGCCAGCGCGCTGCCGCGGAAGAAATCGGGCATGACGGTTTCCGGCCAGACCACCAGGTCGGGCGCGGCATCCCGCAGCAACCCGACGGTGACCTGCTCCAGGCGCCGGTAAATTTCCGCCGTCCAGCTTTCATCCCACTTCAACTGCTGGGGAATGTTCAATTGCACCAGGGCAATTCGCAGTTCCGGCGCAGCCGCGTCCGCGCCGGCCGGCGGGCGCCGGAATGGCGCCGCGGCGGCATAGGCGGCGCCGAGCGCCGCAAGCAGGATGCCGCCGGCCAACGCCGGCCGCCACCAGCGCCGGGGTGGCGGCGGCGCCAGCATCAGCACCAGCACTAAGGTCATGGACGCGACCATGATGAAGGAAACGGCATACACCCCGCCCCAGGCCGCCGCCTGCAACAATGCCGGCCGGTCGGACTGGCTGACCGCCAGCAGGTTCCAGGGGAACCCGGTGAAGAGGTGCGCGCGCAGGAATTCCAGCGCCACCCACAGTGTCGGGATGCCGATGACCGGCTGGAAAAATGCCGCGCCCTGGCCCGCCGCATTCCAGCGCCGGAAACATGCGGCAGCGCCCGCCGCGAATGCCATGAGATAGAGGGCGCAATACAGACTGACCATGCACCAGCCGGCCCAGGAAACGCGGGTAAGCCAGAAGAGTGAAAGAAACCAGGCGGTCAGTCCCGCCAGCAATCCCTGCCGGGCGCATGCCGCCGGCGGCGTGCGCGCGCAGACCGCCAACAGTGGCAGCAGCGCCACCCAGCCGGCCCAATTCCACGCCAGCGGCGGGAAGGCGGCAAAAAGCAGCAACCCGGAAAGCACACCGGACAGACGGCGGAGAATTTTTTGTGGAGCGCCGCTCATGGAACAATCAGAATGAAAAATTTAATGCGGGCGGTCCCCGCCACCCGCAATGCGCAACCGGCATTGTGCCGGGGTCAAGCTGCTTGCCTGGGCCGGACTTTGTCCGGCATGCGACGGCGGCGATCACGCGCCGCAGCATTTTTTATATTTCTTGCCGCTGCCGCAGGGACAGGGATCGTTCCGCCCCACTTTGGGTTCGACGCGCTGGGTCGGCGCCGGCGCCGGCCGCGCCGGCGGGCGCCGGCCGCCGCCTTCCGGCATGGCGGCGGCGCCCATGCCGGGCAGCGACTGGTGCACCGCCTGCTGCCGGGGGAGGCTGGCCAGCAGGCGCTCGTAAGCCGGGAGCGAAGTGGTGGAGCGGAACATGCGCATGACCACCTCGTTCTTGATCGAATCCATGAGGGTGGAAAACATGTTGAACGCCTCGCGCTTGTATTCCACCAGGGGATCGCTCTGGCCGTAGGCGCGCAATCCCACGCCCTGGCGCAGGTTGTCCATGCTGCGCAAGTATTCCTGCCAAAGCGTGTCGATCGAATGCAGCAGGATGAAACGCTCCATCATCGGCAGGGCGTTGGGATCTTCCACCTCCACTTTCAAGCCGTAGGCCCGGCGCACCCGGTCATAGATTGCGCGGGCCGCCTGCTCGGCGTCGGCCACGCGGGCGGCGGTCAATTCCTCCGCCCGCATGCCGATGGGAAACGCGCCGTTGGCCCACTCCACAAAGCGCGCGCTGCGCTCGGCATCCACCTTGTTGTCCTCGAAAATATCCGCGGCGCGGGTTTCGATCACGTCGGCCACCAGGTCGTAAAGATGCTCGCGCACATCCGCCGCGCGCACGATTTCGCCCCGGAAACTGTAGATCACCTCGCGCTGCTTGTTCATGACATCGTCATATTCCAGCGTGCGCTTGCGGATGGAATAATTGTGCTGCTCCACGCGCTTCTGGGCGGTTTCGATCGAACGGTTGAGCCAGGGATGCTGCAATTCCTGCCCCTCCTCCAGCCCCAGCTTGCTCATGATATTGGCAATCCGGTCGGAGCCGAACAGGCGCATCAGGTCGTCTTCCAGGGAAACGTAAAAGCGCGAAGAGCCCGGATCGCCCTGGCGCGCGCAGCGCCCGCGCAACTGCCGGTCGATCCGCCGCGACTCGTGGCGTTCGGAGGCGATGACGTGCAGGCCGCAGGGCCGTTCGCGCAGCACGTCGCGCAATTTGCGGTTTTCGTAACGATCCTCCAGGGCCGCCTGGGACATGATCATTTCGCGCGGCAGGTAGACCACGCCGGCGCCCAGCTTGATGTCCGTGCCGCGGCCGGCCATGTTGGTGGCGATGGTGACGGCGCCGGGCTGGCCGGCGCGCATGACGATTTCCGCCTCGCGTTCGTGGTTCTTGGCGTTGAGGACATTATGCGTGATGTTCTCGCGCTTGAGCATGCGGCTGAGCAGTTCGGAGGTTTCGACGGAGATGGTGCCAACCAGCACCGGCTGGCCGCGCGTGTGGCAGTCGGCGATTTCGTCAATGACGGCCTTGAATTTTTCCCGGCGGGTGCGGTAGACCACGTCGTTGAAATCGATGCGGCGCACCGGCCGGTTGGTGGGGATGACCATCACGTCGAGCTTGTAGATGTCGCGGAACTCGTTGGCCTCGGTTTCCGCCGTGCCGGTCATGCCGGCCAGCTTGCCGTACATGCGGAAGTAGTTCTGGATGGTGATGGTGGCCAGCGTCTGGGTTTCGCGCTCGATTTTGACGCCCTC
>CAZYXU010000008.1:0-57457 GCA_964650945.1 uncultured Verrucomicrobiota bacterium
CAAAGGAGACTCAAGCATTATGAAAAAATTATTTGTCGCTACCGCCTGCATTGCCGCGGCGGCTTTCGCCGCCATGGCCCAGGAAGCCTTGAATTCGCGCCTGAATCTCCGGGTGGTCCTGCAGGACAAGTACAACAGCACCCCGGCGGGCGGCCTGGACAAAAACGATGTCGCGCTGATCGCCGGCATCAGTGTTGCGCTCTAGACGGGAATCCCGCCGGCCGCGAAACGGTCAAGCTGAGGTTCCCGCGGCGCCGGCGCGCCGCGGGAACTGGCCGGCCGGTAAAAACAAATTACTCCACACCGAAGGCGCCGATGTCGGCGCCGTTTTCACCCGCGCCCAGCGCGGGACTGCCGGGGCGCAGGTGGAAATTGCCGTTGGTCGCGCCGTGGCCGATCGGCCCCAGCACGAACAGCGGGTCGGCCGCCAGGCTGTGAAGGTCGTTGCCCGTCAAATCCCGCCAGGCCGCCAAATCCGGCGCCCACAGGGTGGTAACGCGCGCGTTATTCTGAAACTGCCCGATGGTGGTCTGCGGCGCATGCGGCGAGAAGAACAGGTTGTAATCGCTGGAAAAGTTTTTGACGACGCCGCGCAGGTAATAGCGCGGATTGTTTTTCTTGGGGCTGCAGGGCAGGTAAAAAATATTGTTCGCGAACCGCGCGCCGTCCGTGCCGGCGGTGATGATCGTGTGATAGATGTTGACGCGCGCAAAGGTGTTGTTGCGCACCAGCACGTTCCGGCACGGGCCGTCGAACCGCAGGTGGTAGGCGCCGCCCCAGAACAGATTGCCTTCCAGGCGCAAGTCCCGGCAATCGGCGATCATGGCCAGGATGCCGACATCGCGGGGCATGGCATCCATCCGGCAATTCAGGATCGCCGCGCCCTGGTTGTGGTAGAGACCGATCAGTCCCGGCCGGTCGCTGAACGGTGCGCGCACAAAGGTAAAACCGTCCACGGTGACATAATCGCAGCCATTGATCAGCACCATCGGCGCCAGGAAATATTCGCCGTCAATCACCGCCGCGCCCGCGCCCTGCCGCCGGAAAACCAGCGGTTTTTCCGGCGTGCCGCCGATCAGCGGCCGGATGGCATGCTTGTAAACCCCCGGGGCCACCAGCACGGTGTCGCCCGGCCCGGCTTCGTAACAGGCCTTGCGCAGCGTGCGCCAGGCCTTTTCGGGCGACTGTCCGTAGGCGGCGTCATCGCCGTCGGGGGCGACGTAATAAGTCCGCGGCGGCGGGTCCGCCTCCGCTGCCGGCGTGGCGAATGGCAGCAATTCACTGACCCCCCGTCCGCCGCGCCGGCCTTCGGCGACGATCCGGCATTCGTAAGCGGTCGCCGGCCGCAAGCCGGCTAATCCCGCGCCATGCACCGTGCCCTGGCCGGATAATCCGGCCGCCGTCCACTCGGCGCCGCCAGCCGGGCGGAACTCGACCTGGCAGACCGTGTCGTCAAACGGCGTGGTCCAATGCAGCAGGACCGTCGTGGACCAAAGTCCGGCCACGTGCGCATCGGCCACCTCCGGTATCCGGGGCGCGCCGCCGGCGGCGCCGGGCGGCTGGCCGTCGGGGGCGATGCAAGCCGCCGGACTGTCCCAGCGCAGGCGGAAGTCGCCGGCCGCCGCATCCGCGAACAGCGGCGGCGCCGCGATGCTGCCCAATTCGGCCGCGGCCGCCTTGCGGTCCACCCCGGGCCCATCATAGCAATTCTGGCCGGCGGCGTAACCGGCGCGGGAATCTTCCGCCACCGCCGTCTGCTCCAGGCGGTTGCCGGCAATGACGGATTCGCGCACCTCCGCGTTCGTGGAGCCGTTTTCCAGCACCAACCCGCGCGCGCAACCAGTGATGGTCAGGCGGTAAAGGGAGAGGTCCGGCGCATTTTGGGCATGCACCCCGCAATCCGCCGCATCCCGCACCAGGCATTCGCGCAAGCCGACATGCGGCGCGCGCACGGCGATGGCGCAATCCGGCGCGGGGCCGGCGGGCGGCGCGCCTGCCGCCCGCCGCCCGCCATCCACGGTCAAGCCGGCCAATTCCACGTGCGCGGCGCGGATGACCGCCGCCGGCAGCGTCGCCGCCTGCCGGCCGTAGGCGCGGATGGCTACCGGCGCCGCCGCCGTTCCGCCTCGCTCCACCACCAGCGCTTCGGCGTAAATCCCCGGCAGGATGTAGAGCGCATCGCCCGGCCCCAGCTCCGCCGCGGCCCGCTGGAAAGTTTTGAAGGCCAGGCGCTCGGAAGTGCCGGCGGCGCGGTCGTCGCCAGCCGGGCCGACGTAATAAACGCGGGTTGATTGCGCCGGGCAGGGACCGCGGTTATAGCCCCCCAGGCCGGCGCCGATCAGGGGACTGTCGGACTGCAGCCGGTAATCGTGCCAGGCCGGATCGGCAAACCGGGCGGCTTGCATGGCGGCCTCGTTGCCACAACCGCCGGCATTGTTGATGAACGCCCGATCCGGGGCCGCCCAATCGCCGGCTGCGCCGCCCGGCCCGAGCGGACCTTGTTCCCAGGCAATATCCGGCCCGAAGAGGTTATTCCGCAAAATCACCCGGTTGGCGGGGGTCAGTCCGCGCGTGCCGGAACAATAAATCCCGTAAAACACATTGCCCTGGACGATCGCCCCCGGCGACCGCGGTTTCCACTCCAGCTTGGAGCGGCCGGCCACCACATTCTCCACCAGGTGATTGCGCTCCGAAGCATGCGCTCCGCCGTAATTGGCAAAAACGCTGCCGCTGATCCAGGAGCGCATGCGCTCGGAAGGCGGACGGACATGCACCAGGTTGCGCTTGATCAAATTGTCATTGGCGTTCTGGGTGACACAGGCGCCGCGGAACCCGCCGCTGACGAAAACATTGCCGCGCACCAGGCAGCGGACGGCGCCGATGGTCAGCAACACCCCGGCATTTTCATTGGCGAAAAACACGCAGTCTTCGATCGTGTTATGCCGGCCGCCCAAAGGGCGCCCCAAATTGGGCAGCGGCTTCCCGGTCTGGAAACTGGCGTTGGCGCCGACCACCACCGATTCGACGTGGTGCTTGAACCAGAGGCCCTTGACCAGCACATAATCGCCATGGATGCGCAAGCCGTTGCGGACATCGCGCGGCCGGCTGAGCGTGCCGGCGCCTTCGACATACGCCTGCTTGAAAGCCGCCCGCTCGGCCGCCGCCGTG
Organism: uncultured Verrucomicrobiota bacterium; assembly: GCA_964650945.1. Classification (GTDB taxonomy): domain Bacteria; phylum Verrucomicrobiota; class Kiritimatiellia; order JAAZAB01; family JAAZAB01; genus JAXGPF01. The sequence goes on from CAZYXU010000008.1 coordinate 3,169, forward strand.
GCAGGCATGATGCGCACTCCGCGGTTGACGGCCGCGTCCCGGCTGTCGGCAAAGTGGACGTATAACCGGTTTTGTTGCGCGTCATGCCAGTAGGCGCCTGGCAATTCATCCGCCAGTTCAGGGGATGGCACGCGTTGCAGCTCGATGTCCCGGAATCCCTCCCAGACCGTGGCAAATTCCGGATAGGGGCAATCCGCCGCCCATAAATAACGCCACTTCGGCGCGCGCTGAAAATCCGTCAAGGCCGGCGCGCCGCTGACGATCACCCGGCTGCGCGGCGCGGCCATGATCCGGATCGGCCGCCCCGGCGCGCCGGTCTGCGCCGTACGCACGTTGATTTCCAGTTGCGGCTCGACGTATTCCCCCTCGCCAATCAGCAGCGTGTCGCCGGCCGCCAATTCCGGCAGGCCGCGCCGGATGGTGCGCCAGGCCGTCGCGCGCGCCAGGCCGTCGGACCGATCGTCGCCGTCCGCCGCCACGTAAAATGTCCGGCCGGGCTCCCGCAAGGGGCCGCAGCCGTAATCATCCTCCGGCAGCTCTGCCGGCGCGGCCAACTGCCGCAACGCTTCGGAATCCGGATTGGTTTCCAGCACTTCCGCCTCCATTTCGACGGCCGACGCGGCGGCGGCCGCCAGAACAGCCGCCAGCCCGATAATTTTTCCGGCATACATCATTGGTTCGTCTCCAAAACCTTCACGCCCCAAACGCCAACGGGGCGGATTGTGCCATGGCGCCCCGCCCATGACAAGCGCAAACCGGGCAAGCGAATCGGGATTGACAGATTGGCGGCGACGCCGCATATTATGCCCATGCGAATTCGCATGTGAATTTGCCGACTTCAGCCCCGCGGACGGGCAAACGGAAGGGAATAAAAAAATGTACTTCACCGGATTTGCGGACGAGGCGGGCAAGGACCTGGAAACCCAGATCGAGGTCACGCGGAAACTGGGCTGGCAGAACATTGAAGCCCGCAGCGTGCAGGTTGGCGATTTCCCGGCCGGCAACCTGCACGACATCCCCGACGCCGCCTTTGAAATCGCGGCGGAAAAACTGGCGGCAGCCGGCGTCAAAATCAATTGCTTCGGCTCGACCATCGGCAACTGGGGCAAGAAAATCGACGAGTCTTTCGAATCGTCGCTCGCCGAAATCCGCCGCGCCATCCCCCGCATGCAGCGCCTGGGAACCCGGATGGTCCGCATCATGAGCTTTGCCGTGCGCGCCAGCGACGACCAGATGGAAAACGAACGCTTCCGGCGCGTGCGGGAAATCCAGCGCATATTCGCCGACGCCGGCCTGACCGCGGTGCACGAAAACTGCATGAATTACGGCGGCATGGGCTGGCCGTTCACGTTGAAGCTGCTTGAAAACGTGCCGGGGCTGAAACTGGTGTTCGACACCGGCAACCCGTTGTTCAGCGATGACCGCAGCGCCCCTCCGCCCTACCCCAAGCAGTCAGCCTGGGAGTTTTACCGCCACGTGCGCGACCATGTCGTTTACATCCACATCAAGGACGGCCGTTACGACCCGGCGAGCGGCAAAAAAACCCTGACCTATCCCGGCGAGGGCGCGGGCGACGTGCGGCGCATCATGCAGGACCTGCTGGCCCGCGGTTACAACGGCGGCATCTCCATCGAGCCGCACATGGGCGCGGTTTTTCACGATCCGCAGTCCCGCCATTCCCTGAACGCGCCGGAAATTTACATCGAATACGGCCGGCGCATGATGCAGATGGTGAAGGAACTCCGGGCGGAAACTTGATGGCCATGAGTATTTTCGGCGACATTGGCGCGCGCGCCATCAGCCGGCTGGCGGCGGTGAATTACCTGGCCGCCGCCGCCGGAACCCTCCTCTGGCTGGCCTGGCAGCCCCGGCATTGGCCGCGCACCACCCGCAACGTCTTCGCCCGCCAGCTTTTGTTCACCGGGTTCGAGGCGTTGAAATTCGTGGCGCTGGTGGCGCTGATGACCGGGGTCTCGGTGGTGGTGCAGGCGCAATTGTGGCTCGGCAAGGCCGGCCAGACCGCCCTGCTGGGCAAAATCCTGGTGATGGTCATCATCCGGGAACTGGGCCCGCTGCTGGTGAATTTCATCATCATCGGCCGCAGCGGCAACGCCATCGCCACGGAACTGGCCGGCATGCGGATCAACGGCGAAATCCAGGTGCTGGAGTCGCAGGGGATCGACACCCTGCTCTACCTGGCCATGCCGCGCGCCCTGGCGATGGCCCTGGCGGTTTTGTGCCTGACCATCTGGTTTATCGTCATTTCCTTCGTCAGCGGCTATTTGTGCGGCATCCTCGCCGGCGTGGGCGCGGGCGATCCGCTGATTTTCCTGGAGAGCGTGTTAAAGGGGCTGCAGCGGGCGGATATCTTCAACCTCCTGTTCAAGACCCTGGCGCCCGGGCTGGCCACCGGACTGATCTGCGTGATGGAAGGATTGAGCGTCAAGACCGCGGTGACGGAAGTGCCGCAGGCCGCCACGCGCGCGGTGGTGGCCTCCATCGGCGCGCTGTTCGTAATCTCCGCCATTATCTCGGTGATAACCTATCTTTAAGAAGGGATGAGGGCGGAAAGCTGAAGGTTGAAGGTTGACGAAGGGTGGAAGGCGGAATCTGATGCAGGACCAAAATTTTATCTTGGAATTCGACCAGGCGCAGTTGACGCCCCGGCCGGGCCAGGCGGCGATGGCGGCCGTCACCCTGCAATTGCGCGCCGGTGAAATCGTCATCGTGCGGGTGGAGCCGGGCAACGAACAACTGCCGCTGGCGGATGCCGCCCTGGGCCTGGAGACGCCGGCGCGGGGCCGGGTGCTGTTCCAGGACGCCGACTGGCGGACGGTGGCCGCGGAACAGGCCTTGCGGCTGCGCGCGCGCATCGGCCGCGTCTTCGACCGGGATGGCTGGGTGAGCAACCTGGACATCCTGGAAAACATCACGCTCGCCCAGCGCCACCATACCCGGCGCCCCATCGCTGAAATCGCGGCGGAAGCCCAAACCCTGGCCCGCCAATTCGGCCTGCCGGCAGTGCCGCCGGGCCGGCCGGCGGCCGTGCCCCACCGCGACCTGCGCCGCGCGGAATGGGTGCGGGCCTGGATGGGCCGGCCGGACCTGGTCTGCCTGGAACGGCCCGGCCGGGGCGTGGCCACCGAACACATCGCCCGCCTGGCCGCCGGCATCCGCCAGGTCTGCGCGCGCGGCGGCGCGGCGCTATGGCTTACCGACGACGACCGCGAAATCCAGGCGGCCGGCGGCGAAACCAACGTCCGGCATTACAAAATGCAGGGCACAATGCTGATGAAGGTTTGACATAATGAACATGACATTCAAATTCAGATTCGTCAATGAAATCACCGGCATCTTTGTCATGCTGGCGCTGGCGGCGCTGGCGGCGGGCGTCTTTTTCGCCGGCCGGGCCCAGGGCCTCTTCGAGCCGAAATTTCAACTGCAGGCGCTCTTCACCACCGACGAGGGCAGCTTCGGCTTGAAGCGCGGGGCCGAAGTCCGCATCCGCGACACCGCCGCCGGCAGCGTCATCCGGCTGGAGCCGGACGCCGAGGGCAACATCCAGGCCATCTTCGAAATCAAGGAAAGTTTCCACGGCTTCGTGCGCGCCAGCTCCCGCGCCGTCGTCCGCAAGACCCTGATCGTCACCGGCGATGCTTATGTGGAAATCCTGGTGGGCAGCCGGTCCGACCCGCTGCTCCCGCACAACGCCATGATCGAATGCAGCAAGGACACGGAGATTGTCGAGCAGGCCATGAAATTGCTGGATGACCTCCGCGCGCAGACCATCCCGGCGTTGAAGAAATTGCAGGAATTCCTGGATCAATTGCCCGCCGTCGCCGCGCAAACCACGGGCACGCTCGGCGCCGCCGAAACCCTCCTGCGCGATGACGTCCCGGCCCTGACCCAACAAACCCGGAACACGCTCGGCGCCGCCGAAACCCTCCTGCGCGATGATATCCCGGCCCTGGCCCGGCAAACGCAGGACACGCTCCGGGAAACGGAAAAAATACTGGACGGCCTGCAGCGCCACTGGCTCTTGCGCAAATACATGCCGCCGCCGGAACATGAACTGTTGATTGCACCCGATGGTATTGGCGGGCGGTGATCGGGAAGCGGTGATCTGTTATCAGTTATCAGTGATCAGTTATCAGTGAGCAGTTATCAGTGAGCCGTGAGCGGGGAACGGCGGGCGGTGGGCGGTGGGCGGGGATAACATGAAACATGCAAATAGTTTCAGAGAATTAGTTGTTTATCAGAAGGCCCGCATACTAGCCCAACGTTTCTTTAAAATATCCCAAGCGTTTCCGCTGGAAGAACGGTTTTCACTAACGGATCAAGGCCGCCGATCATCCCGCTCAATCGGCGCGCAGATTGCGGAAGCCTGGGCAAAGCGCAAGTATGAAAAACATTTTACGAGTAAGCTGTCAGACGCAGATGGCGAACAGCAAGAAACGCAACACTGGTTTGATACGGCAAGGGACTGCGGGTATCTGTCTTCACAGACACGCAATGAGCTTATCATTGAACTTGAGCATATCGGACGAATGCTTCAATCCATGATGGATAAGGCTGATCTTTTCTGTAATCCCCATGTTAACTGCGTACGCGAAGACATGTCTGAATATTTCTCTTCCACCGATAACCGATCACTGATCACAGATCACAGATAATCCAAACCGCCTGGCATTGAATATGAAAATAATATCCAGCTGTAAAACGTGGTTCTGCCTGTTCCTGCTGGCGGCGCTCGCCGGCTGCCGCACGCCCCCGCCGCCGCCGCGGCTTGACCCGGAAATCGAACGGGAAGTCGCCACCGGCCGCCGCGCCTACGCCGCCGGCGCCGTCGAACGCGCGGCGGAATCGTTCGCGCGGGCTTTGCAACGCGCCCGCCTGATTGACGACAATGCCGAAATCGCCCGCGACGCCTATAACCTGGCCGCCTGCCTGGCCGCGCAACAGAAATGGGCGGACGCCGCCGCCCGCCTGGATGAAGCCCAGGCCGCCTGCGCCGCCCCCGCGAATCCGCCGGCGGAATTCTCCATGCTGCGCGTGAAAATCATGCGCGGCGCCGGCCGGACCAACGACGCCATCGCCATGGCCCGCGCCTGGCTGGCGGACCAGCCCCCGCGCCGGGCCGCGGCCACCCGGCCGGCCATGCAAATCCTGCTCGCGGAAATGCTTTGCGATGCCGGCGACTGCCCCGGCGCCGCGGCGGAGCTGGCGCAAATCCCGGAAAAAACCGCCCGGAGCCTGGACAACATCACGCGCGCCGACTGGCATCGCACCCGGGCGCGGATCGCCGCCGGGGCCGGCAGCGAACGCGATGCGGGGCAAGCCTACGACCAGGCCGCCGAAGCATACCGCCGGGCCGGCCGTTATGCCGCCATGGCCGGCTGCCTGGCGGAAGCCGGCCGGGCGTATGCCGCCGGGGGAGACAAGCCGGCGGCGGTTGACCGATTTCACCGCGCCGCCCGCAGCCTGCGCGAGCAGGGCCGGCCGGAGGACGCGCGCACGCTGATCAACCAGGCTTTGCCGCTGGCCGCGAACGATTCCGCGGCCCGGCAAATCCTGGAAAACCTGGCGGCGGCGCTGGCGCAAAACCCGCCACCCGCCGTTGCGGACAAATGACATAACGCGCTCATGCCATTGAAATTTTTCTGCATGCCGTTACAGGTCAAAACACTTCATTTGTTCAACACACCAACAACTACAAGCTGTTGGTGCTGAAGGTGTAATATGCAAACACATAATAGATAGCACGAAAAGATTGACGAGGAAGGGCCTCTTGGGATATGATACAAAAGTAGGGGGAAAGGATGAAATTTCAATCCGCTGGCATAGATTCCAACCTACCAGAACGGCAGCAGTTAACACAATGGTTGGCTGACCGGTTTAACGCCGATGAAGCCGTGTGAACGATTCTTGAACCGCAGCGCCGTATGCGGCGTGCGGCAGGTCCCCGGCTAAACCGCCAGATACGGAAAGCGCTGGACTTGGCCGAATTCGCCCACACCCAGACACTCAATGACTGCGTCGCTCAGTGGCGAAGCGGATGAATCTTTGTTCTTGATGGTGATAAGATGGACATTATGCCACCGGTAGCAACACAAGCGAGTCCGCTGGTGCAGGCACACTGGAGTTGCGTGCCGGGGATGCAGTTCTTGGACTCACCCGAAGCAGTGCGCATCCAGCCTGCCTTGGCCGGATACCTGCCGGTCATTGAACGCGCTTGGCAGAGCCTCAAGCTCGACGGCGTGTTGTTCGCGCACGGACGGCCTATCCTGTATTTAAAGGAGTTCCGGCACGCGTTGGCGCCGCACGAGCGCATCCATTGGCATCGCCTGTTCTGGAATCAGGGTGTCGCCAACGTGCTGGTTCTGGCCGACCCATCGAATGTTTACATCTATTCCGCCCTTGCCAGACCACTTCAAGATGACTCAATCACAGCGGAACAGGCTCTTGTTGCAACACTCACACAGGCCGAATACGCTCAAGGCGCACGCGCGTTTCTTGCCGCACTCGACACCGGCACTTTTTACCGTGAACACAAGAATCATTTCCAGCCGCAGGAATCCGTGGATGCATATCTGCTGAAGCAACTCAAAGACCTGCGAAACGAGTTGTGTGGAGGGAAGACGGTGCTACCGGTTGCTATGGCACACGCCTTTCTGGGACGCCTCCTCTTTGTCTGTTATCTTCTGGATCGCGAAATCATCACATTGGACGATGGGGCGCATACCTCAAACGTCAGAGGCGCCGCACGGCTGACAGCGATCCTTGAACAAAAAGGGTCCTTCAGCGCACAACGTGAATTCCTCTACGGCTGGTTTACAAAGCTGAAGGAGCAATTCAACGGCACGATGTTTGACCAGGATTTAGCGGCCGAGTGTGCCGCGCTGCGACCGCCCCACATGGAGGCTGTTACGCACTTCCTGGGCGGCCACGAAATACGCGGGGGGCAGCGCACGCTTGGTTTCTGGGCCTACGACTTTAAGATAATCCCCGTCGAAACGATCAGCGCGATCTATGAGAGTTTTCTGGCCGGCGAAAACACACAGGCCAAACGTAAGGGTGGCGCTTTCTATACGCCGCGCTTTCTGGCGGAGATGGTGCTGGACGTCGTTACAGAAGGCGGCGTCGATATCACAACCAAGCGCTGCCTCGATCCAGCCTGCGGCTCCGGCATCTTTCTGGTTGCCCTCTTTTCCCGAATGGCAACCGCTTGGCTCAGTATGCAACCCGGAAAGCCTGCCTATGTGACGCGCGCCAAGGCGTTTCAGCGTATTCTGCGGGAACAAATCCGGGGTATTGATCATGACAAGACAGCCTGCCGCATCGCGTGCTTCAGCCTCTATCTGGCCTACCTCGATCGGCTCGCTCCTCCCGATATCGGCGAACACGCCCGCAAGACGGGCAAGGCGCTCCCAAAACTGATGTCAAGCGATTCCATCCGCACATCCCCCTCGGACACCTGCATTCCGGTGGTGCTTCACGCGGATACACTGACCGATGTCAACGATCTGAACGGAACGTTCGATGTCGTTGTCGGCAACCCGCCATGGAAAGAGCGCCCGGAAAAACTCGCGCAACGATTTACCGAAAAGGCATCCGATTTCCTGCGACATGGAGGGACGGGATGCCTCCTGCTACCCACCGCATTACTGTTGAACAAGACCGATAACTTCCAAGCCCGATGGCTGCGCCGCGTCACGCTGGAACGGATCGTCAACCTTGCTGACTACAGTTTTCTGCTTTTCCAGAACGCCAAACGTCCCGCGCTGATCGCCCGCTTCCGCAACAACCAACCATTACTGGAGACGGCCACCGTCGAACACGATGCGCCAAAATTCCGCCGGGATACGTTGCGCGAGGGCTGTATCACAATCAGCCCGCCGGACCGATCATGGATACCCCAGCGAAACATCCTCGCGGCGGCGCAGGCGAAGACCGCACCACTGCTCTGGAAACGTCACCTGTGGGGCACCCCCAGGGACCAGAAATTGTTGGATTTGCTGCTAGATATGCCAACGCTTGGTGAAGTCGCCGGCCATCCCCGGCAGAAAAAGCGATGGATCGAGGGGCAAGGGTTTCAACCCAACACTTCCGGAAAAAGCAAGGCGCCACAGAACCCGTGGTGGAAACCCACATCTTTGTTTATACCCGCGCGTTCAGCAATTTTATCGGATGGAGGATTGGTGCTGCTTAAAGATGATTGCGAACCGATTGGGCAAAGATTTAGCAGCCTTCATCGGCCAAGAGACCGGCGCATTTACGATTCGCCCATGGTGCTTGTGAGCAAAGGCTTCGGCAAGATTGCATTCTGCGACTTCCCTGTGCTTTTTCAAGACGCTATATTATCGATCAAAGGTTCAGATGAGGACGAGTATCTGCTCATGTTTCTGGCTGCTTATCTCCGTTCGCCTTTGGCGCAATACTTTGCGTTCCACACCGCTGGGAACTGGGGAACTGAGCGCGACATTGTCCAAACCGACGAATTGATGCAACTTCCGTTTCCGCTTCCGGACAGCGAGTTCGCATCAGCCCAGGCCACACGCATCGTCCGGGACGTGGCCGGACGCATGCGCGCGCTGCGGGAGCGTATCAGCCCCCCCGCGGATCGAAAGGGCCGTCTGTGGGACTCGCCTCTTCCGGATAAAGAACGCCGCCGCCTGACCGACACCGTCCAAAAAGAGTTGAACAGTTTGGTCTACCGGTATTTTGGCCTCACCCCGCAAGAAATCGTTCTCGTCGAGGACACTACCGAGGTTTTTATACCGAGTTCCACGCCTTCCACATGGTGGGAAGCGAAGGACAAGTCGAAGAAAGTGTTCACACTCGACCCAGTTCAGAAGACAAAGCTTGCCGCCTACCAGGGCGGTATCGCGGTCTATGCCAAAACCTTGACTGAAACATTGAACGGCTGGGCCGCCGAAAGGAACTCGCCATATCGCGTGTCCGCAACGGGCGGTTGCGATGCGGTGTCAGGCCTGGCCATGGTGACACTGCATCTTACGGAGGCGGCATCTGACTTTCGCCCGGCGGATGTGTCGAACACGCTTTGGCGGGCGTTGGATAGCTATCGGCAACGGGCGGCGAAACAGCGGCAGGGCGGGCTTGCCATCGAACGCGACATTGTTCTGTTCCAAGGTTCGCAAATCCACATCGTGCGCCCCGACCTGCTCGCGAACTGGACCCGTACAGCGGCCATGAACGACGCGGCCAGAATCTATGGAGAAATCATCACAGCCGGAAAGGCGCAAGCATGACGGTGGAACGCGATGAAACGCCCACGCAATTCACGCCGTTGTTTCCGGCGGATGAGATACCCCGCATTCTGGACGCGCTTCTGGAGGCCTGCGCCGGACTGAATAAAAAAAGCGACACGGAAATCGAGAACCGACTCACATGCCGTCTTTGGCAACGGGTGAGGCGATTGGAGCCCTTCCGAGACGGGCCGTTGCATATTACCAACCAAGTCCCTGTGGCCGATTCAGACATTGAACTTGACACCCCCGAAGGTCAGATCGATCTGCAAGTGATTAGTTTTCAGGGTCCCCACATTTATTTTGCCATCGAGGCCAAACGATTGCGGGTCCGTTCCAAATCGGGGCGCCTCCATACCGGCGCGTGTGAGTATGTCAAAAACGGAATGATGCGGTTCATCAATGGACAATACGCGCCACGTATGAATGCGGGCGCCATGCTGGGATATGTTTTCGACGGCAACATCACGGCCGCTGGATCCGACATCGCGAAAGCAATCAAGCAACGCTGTGAGATGCTCAAACTCCGCAAAGGTACCGGGTTGCGCCTGTCAAAAATTCTCCCGCATCGCCAAATAACGGAAACCATGCATGCACCGGACAAGCGAACATTTATCTTATACCATTTACTTGTATACGTTTAAAGGCCGCCACCATCCCGACGCCTGAGTATTCGTATTTGATAAGTAAGGAAAACCACGCGCTATAACACTTTTGCAGGCGGATCAGAGACCCTTCATTTAAACGGATACGCTTTATTCGCGGAGTCCGATGGTCTCCAGGGTTTCACCCCCGAATTGACGGGCTTTGGCGGGACCAATACCGCGGATGCGCTGAAGCTCTGCCGGGGTGCGCGGCTGGGCAAGGGCGATGTCTTTGAGCGTCTTGTCGGGGTAAATGATATAAGCGGGCACACCACCCATGGCCGCCGCTTTCCGCCGACGCCATTCCTTTAGACGCTTTAACACGTCCTCCACCGGACCGCTCACCGGAAAATCGTCCGGCGCCTTTTCCAGCACTTTCCGGCCTGCCCTGAGCAAAGTCGAAGGGCTGGACTTTCCTGCGTCGCAACACATTGTCCGGCGCCGAACGCCGTGGCGGCATGACCAGGGCGACGCTTTTTTGGCCGCGGGCCACTTCGTAGCCCAGCGGCGTCAGCGCGATGGTGGGATACTTATCGCCGCTGACCGCGATGCAATTGATGGCGACGAGCGCGTCAATCAGGCTCCACACAAAATCCGCGCCCTCATCCGCCAGCAACCCACAGGTGGATTGCCGGTCCAGGCCGGCATCCAGCAGCTCCTTGGCGCGGGAGCCGACCAGGGTTTGAGTGACGCGGCCGCGCCCAAAGCGACCCTGCAGTCGCCACACACAAGAAAGCGCCTTCTGAATGATGTCTGTTTCCTCCGCGGTGGGCGGGCGCGCGTCTAAACGCATGGAGTTACGCGCCCGGCAATGGTCACAGCGACCGCAGACACGATGATCGCCGGCCTTCGTATCGCCAAAATAATCAAGGATGTAATATTGCCGGCATACGGAACAATCGGCATATTCAATCATGCGCTGCAACTTCCGCTCGTCCCGCTCACGCTTGGCATCCAATCGTTCGTAGTCAATCGCCAGGCTGTCCATTGGTTTGATGGGGTTGATCAATTCGGTGGTATAGGTCCGCCCACCCGCCGCGTAGCCGCGCCGGATGAAGCCGGCGCGTTCCAGAAGGTGCAAGGAAGTGGCCACGGCCATGTCATTGGGGGCGCCGGGCATGTCCTTGGCGATATCCGCGATGGATTTTTGGATGGGACCTTGGGCACACAAGCGGAGCAGGGTTTCGCGCGTGTCGGCGATGACGTCACGGGTCGGATTGGCGCCCTCGACAAATAACTCCTGTGTGCGTACATCCGCGTAGTTGAACAGCAGTTCGCAGCGCGCCGGCTCGCCGTCACGGCCCGCCCGGCAGGCTTCCTGATAATAAGCCCCACACTGCCGGGAATGTCATAATGAATGATAAAACGCAAATCGGCGCGGTCAATCCCCATGCCAAAGGCGTTGGTGGCCACCGCCACCGAAACCGCGCCGCTCATAAACCGGGTTTGAGCCTCGGCGCGTTTTTCATCGGTCAGGCCGGCGTGGTAGGCAACGCAGTCAACGCCCTGTTCGCGAAGTTCCTGGAAGCGCCGCTCGACATTTTTGCGCGTGGCGCAATACACGATGCCGGTCCGTCCGGCGCGGATTGCGTCCAGCATGCGTTCCAACTTTTCGACTTTATTGCGAACGCGGGTGACACTGAAGGCGAAATTATGGCGTGCAAACCCGTCACAAAGATATTCGGCGGGCGTCGGACATCCTGAACCAGCGCCAGTTGCGTAATAATGTCGGCGCGAACGTCCGGGGTCGCCGTGGCGGTCAAGGCAATCACCGGCGGTTGTCCGATTTCCCGGAGCGCGTGTTTCAAACGCAGATAATCGGGGCGGAAATCGTGCCCCCACTGGGAGATACAGTGGGCCTCGTCAATTGCGAACAGGGCAATGGTGATGGGCGCCAGCGCAGCGATAAAGCGCGGGCTTTTGAAACGTTCCGGTGCGATATATACCAACCGAAACTCGCCGCGAATCATGCGCCAATGCGGTCATTCATTTCGCGCTCGCTCAGAGATGAGTTGATGAAGGTCGCGGGGATGCCCCGTCCGGTCAAGCCATCCACATAGTCCTTCATCAGGGCAATCAGGGGCGAGACCACAACCGTGATGCCATCAAGGAGCATGGCCGGCAGTTGACAGCAGAGTGATTTCCCGCCGCCGGTGGGCATCACCACCAAGGTGTCGTTGCCAGCCATCACCGACCGGATGACGCATTCCTACCCGTCCAGGAATTCCCGGAATCCAAAATAGCGTTCCCGGACAGCTTGCGCTGTGAGCTTGGTTTGCATAGGCATATTGATCCTACCGTGGCGGCGCCGGGCGTTCACACCAGCAGGGCTTCGCCGCCGGCCAGGCAGGCCTGAACCTTGCGGCGCAGCGCCTGGGTGTGCCGGATTTTCTCTTCGATCATGGCGCCGTTAAACCGCGCGCCGAAGGTATATCCCCAGCCGATGAAGGGGTTGCGCCGGGCGATGGCCAGCCCGCGCCGGCTGCGGGCCAGGTCGGCCTGCAACACGGCGTCCAGCGCCTGCAACCGCCGCCGGTACCCCGGATCGGCGAGATAGGTCTGGTTGAGCTCATCGCGCAGAGCGGCGAAGGTGTTGAATGCCAGGTCGGCCTCCAGAAACAAGCCCACCATGTCGGCCATATCGTAATCCGCCCGCGCCGGCTTGCGCAACGCCGGCGGGACCAGCCGGAGCGCGCGCTGCAACTGCGCCATGCCGCGGCGCCAATGGGCGGCGGCGCGGGCATAGTCGCGCCGGCGCGCCCTGGCCCAGCGGCCGGGCAACAGGTGGAATTTCGGGCGCAGGCGCTGCGGGTCGGCCAGGATTTGCGGATCGCCATGCTCGCGCGCGCCCGGCGAAACGTGGTAAAACGCCGGGGAATACACATTGCGGACCAGGAAAGCCGTGCCGAGATCGAACGGATGGGCCGGCCCCAGGAACAGCGGCCCGTCCCAATATGTGCCATAGCGCGCGTAGGAAGTTTCCCAGGCCCGGGAAAACGCCTGCCAGGCCCGCAGGACCGCGCCAGCCGCCCGCGCGCCGTAAACCCGGCAGGCGACCCGGCGCAAAGCTTCCCCGGCCGGCAGGGACTCGGCCATGGTCAGCCAGAATGCCAGTTCGACGCTGGGCGCCGGCCAGAAACCGTTCAAGCGCCAGGTCTCTAAAACCAACGCAGCATCCGATTGACGGATGGCGGCATGGCGCGCTTCCCAGCGCTGCATCACGGGAATATACGGCAGCGAAAACAGCTCGATGGTCTGGGTGGTCTCGGTTTTGACGGCTAGTTCCACCGCGCGCCGGCACGCGGCGGCGGATTCCAAAATAAATTTCGGCGAAGGGCCGATGTATTGAATGCTGTAGTCATAGACCTGCGTGGCGCCCACCCCGGGGATTTCCACTGCGGCATCCTTTTCCAGGTCCAACATCCAGGTTGACCGGCGGTCCAGCCGGGAAATCAGGGCAAGGTCTTCCTGCCATTTGTATTTCCCGACGGGCTTTTTCTGCCAGACAAAGCTGGAATAAGGCCAGTAGATCGCGCGCGTTCCCGGCGCCGCCCGGCGGATGGCCCGGGTCATCGCATTGAGCAGCGGCGCCAGCACGGCCGCCGGCCGCCGCCGCGCGCAACGCGGGCAATTGGTGACGCGGGCGGTGCGCGGGTTGGGCGTCGTGTAGCAATGCCGGAACCCTTCGCCGCCGATGATGAAGATCAGGCCGCCCGGCGCCGGCCGGATGCCGCACAGGCGCGCCACCTGTTCGGCGAAAAATTTGCGCGCGCGGGAGACGGAAGCGCAGAGCGCGTGCAGGCGCCGGGCGGAGGACGTGCCGCCGCGCAATTCCGGGTGGGCCTTGAAAACCGGGTGCGCCGGCGTGAAACCCGGCGCCGCCAGCAGGGGATAGACCTCCAATCCGCAGGCCGCCGCGCGCGCGGCCAGCGCCTGCAATTCCGCCAGTTTGCGCTCGGCCGCCGGCGCGTCGAGTTCCGGCAGAACCCGGCTGCGGATATATTCCCACAGGTTGATGTAGATGAAAAATCCCGTGTACCCGCAGTGGACCATGCTGCGCAGGTAAGGTTCGGTATAGGCCAGCGGATCGGCCGGGTCTTCCAGCCCGGGGGCAAACAGGCTGGTGGTGATGCGCGCGGCAAAATGCGGACCCAGGCGATGCCGGCCGGCGGGCAGGATGGGCGCATGCCGCCAGGCCATTTCGCGCTCCATCCAGACCAGGCCGCGCCATGCGCCGCGGATGTCGGCGGCTTCCAGGACCACCCGGCCCGGCGCCGCGTCCACCAGCGCCGCCGCCGGCGGCAGGGCGGGGTTGACGCGCACAGACAGCGCGGCGGAATTGACCCGGCCCGCCGGGCGGGCATGGCGGTCGGGAGCGCAACCCATGCGCGCCAGGAAGCCGCTGAAATCTGCCAGGCAATGCGCCCAGGCGGGATTGCCGGATTCGAAGCGCCAGGGGGCGTCGTAAAGCAACTCGCCCGCGCGCGCCCGGAACGGGCGCACCGGCGCGGCAAACGCATGGACGTCCTGCGCCATGCGCAGGACCAGCGCGTTGCGTTCGTCGCCATACAATCTATCCGTCAAATCGGGCATGCCGGAAGTGGAAACAAATATCGGGGGGCTTGTCAACAAAAATGATTGCGCCATGGCGGCGCTGCGATATACTGATCCGCGAATTTCATGCCTAAATCCGACCATCTGAAGCCCGCCGGCCCGGACACGCCGGACGGAGTTTTGCCGGCCGCGCTCCGCCGCGCCGCGGCGGCCGGCGCCGCGTGCCTGCGCGCGGGCGGCCTGGTGGTCTTCCCCACCGAAACGGTTTACGGCCTCGGTGCGGTCGCCGCCAACCCGCGGGCGGTTGCCCGCGTCTTCGAGGTCAAAAACCGCCCGCATTTCGATCCCCTGATCGTGCATATCGCCGATCCGGCGCAACTGGACGGCATTGCCGCCGCCATCCCGCCCGCCGCCCGGGCGCTGGCGGAAAAATTCTGGCCCGGCCCGCTGACCCTGGTACTGCCGAAACGCGACTGCGTGCCCGACCTGGTGACCGCCGGCCTGCCGAGCGTGGCCGTGCGGATGCCCCGCCATCCGCTGGCATTGGAATTGATCCGGCGCACCGGCGCGGCGCTGGCGGCGCCCAGCGCCAACCGCTTCGGCGGCATCAGCCCCACCACCGTGGCGGCGGCGCGCGCGGAACTGCGGGAGCAGGTGGATTTGTTTCTGGACGGCGGACCCTGCGCGGTGGGGGTGGAATCCACCGTGGTGTCGCTGCTGGAAGATCAGCCGGTCTTGCTGCGCCCCGGCGGCGTGGCGCTGGAGGATCTCGAAAAAATAGCCGGCCCCGTCCGGATGGCCGCCACGGACGCGCAACGCCGGCGCTTGACCCCCGGCGCATTGCCGCGCCACTATGCTCCCGGCACCCCGCTGCGTTTGTGGCAGCCGCCGGCCCCGCCGCCGGATGCCGCGCGCGCGGCCTTGCTGACACCCTTCCCGGTGGAGTCGGCGTCGGCCTTCGCCCAGGTGGCCGTGTTGGCGCCGGACCATGACCTGCGCGCGGCGGCCGCCAACCTGTTCGCCGCGTTGCGGCGTTTGGATGACGCGGGCGCGGCATGTATTTACGCCTGCCTGGCGCCGGAGGAAGGACTTGGCCGGGCGATCAACGACCGGCTGCGGCGCGCCGCCATGTCCCTAAACGATGCGGAGGTTTAAAATGAGCAAAATTGCCGCGGCGGGTGCGCCGCGCCGGGAGATCATAATTCATGCAGAAATTCAATGACGGACGGGACTGGTTTTTCGAAAAGCGCTTCGGCTTGTTCATCCACTGGGGCATTTACGCCGTCAATGCCTGGCATGAGCAGGAGGTTTACCGCCGGATGCTGCCGCGCGCGCAATATGCCGCCGGCATGGCGCGCTTCAACCCCGTCAACTTCAACCCGGACGCCTGGCTGGATTTGGCCCAGTCCGCCGGCATGGAATATGTCTGCTTCACCGCCAAGCATGTGGATGGATTCTGCATGTGGGACACCCGGCAGACGGATTATAAAGTCACCCGCACGCCCTTCGGCCGGGATGTGCTGGCCATGCTGGCGGATGCCTGCCGGCGGCGCAACCTGCCGCTCTGCCTGTATTATTCCGTGCCGGACATGCATTGCCCCCACTACCCCCATACCGGCCGCGGCTATGAATATCCCGGCCCGCAGGGCAATGACCGCCCGGATATACGCAAATACCTCGACTACGTCGAGGCGCAAATCACCGAGCTGTGCTCCAACTACGGCAAAATCGCCGGGTTCTGGTGGGATGTCAACCCCAACTCGCTGAATTACCACGAGCCGGGATACAATAATAAAATCCGGCGGCTGCAGCCCGGAATCATCATCAACAACCGCGGGTTCGACGCCGGCGACTTTTCCACCCCCGAGCGGGAATCCTCCGGCATGGATGCCCCCCTGGCGGCGATTTATGACAAACCCGTGGAAGCCTGCGAGTCCGTCGGCCATGAAAGCTGGGGCTTCCGCGCCAACGAGGATTATTACTCCGCCCAATACCTGACCCGGAACCTCGCCAAGCACCTGGCCAAGGGCGGGAACTACCTGCTGAATGCCGGCCCGCGCGCCGATGGCGCCCTGGCGCCGGAAGCCGTGGCGCTCCTCGAACGCATCGGCGACTGGATGCGCCGGGCCGGCCGGGAAGCCCTCTGGCAGGCCGAACCGCTGCCCGTCTTCCAACCCGCGCCGCCCATGCTGCTGACCATGCGCGGCGAGGCGATTTATATCCTGTTCCCGCAGGGGCTGGATGTTTCCGGGTTCGCGCTTTACGGCATCAACCGCCAGCCCCGGCACTGCTCCCTCCTGAACACCGGGGCTCCCCTGCAAACCACGCTGGATTTCATGCCAACCCTTTATAAAAAACGGCATAAAACCGCCTTGCATATTTCCGGCATCCCCCTGAACGACCTGCCCCGGGAGGCGGTCATCGTCAAACTGGTGTTTGACGATCGGCCGGCGGTGGCGGCAGAATATCTTTTCCATGGAGGGGTATGATGAATCATCGCGAACGATTTCTGGCAACAGTGGAACGGCGGCCGGTGGACCGCCCCGCCGCCTGGCTGGGCTTGCCGGTGCCGGATGCCCTGCCGGCCTTGCTGCGATATTTCAAAGTCAAGGATGTCGTCGAACTCAAGGCGGCGCTGGATGACGATGTTTTCCCCGTGGAAGTCCCTTACCGCCACCCGCCGGCCAACCACATCGCCTGCGCCTTCGATTTTGCCAAGGCGGCGCCCGGCGCCGGCACGACCGCGGAGCGCACCCTGACCGCCCGCGGCTTCTTCGCCGACTCCGTCGATCCGGCGGACGTCCGCAAGTTCGACTGGCCCGACCCGGAAAAACACATTGATCCCGACGCCTGCCGGCGCGCCCTGGACGAGGTTCCCGCCGGCTACGCCACGCTGGGCATGCTCTGGTCCGCGCATTTCCAGGACGCCTGCGCGGCCTTCGGCATGGAGGAAGCATTCGTCAAAATGCTGACCGCGCCGGCGGTGTACCGGGCGGTGATTGACCGCATCACGGATTTTTACCTCGCGGCCAACGAAATATTTTACCGGGCTGCCGCGGACCGCCTGGACGCCGTGCTGATCGGCAACGATTTTGGCACGCAACGCGGGCTGATGGTGGCGCCGGACCAGTTGCGCGAGTTCGTCTTCCCCGGCACGGGCAAGCTGGTGGCGCAGGCCAAAAGTTACGGCCTGAAAGTCATCCACCATTCCTGCGGCGCGGTGCGCCCGGTGATCCCCGACCTGATCCGGCTGGGCGTGGACGCCATCCATCCCATGCAGGCGCTGGCGGAGGACATGCAGCCGGAAAAGCTCGCGCGCGAATTCGGCGGCCAGGTGGCCTTCTGCGGCGGCGTGGACGTCCAGGAACTGCTGGTGCATGCCCAGCCGGCGGCCGTCAAGGCGGAAGTGCGCAAGCTGCGGAAACTGTTCCCCACCGGGCTGGTGTTCTCGCCCAGCCATGAGGCCATTTTGCCCGACGTCCGGCCGGCCAACCTGGCCGCCATGTTCGCCGCGCTTTAGCCGGCGGCGGCGCCGGCGCCGCGCGCCTGCGCCGCGGTTTCCAGGAGGTGTATCAGGCGCACCGCCGGCGGATGGCGGTCAATGGGCTGGAGCTGGCGGCGGGCCCAGGCCAGCGTGTCCCCGGCCATCGCGGCATCGGCATGCGGATTTTTCATCCGCATCCAGGCGAGCAAGCCGGCCGCCAGCCGCTCGACAATCAAGGCCGGCCGGGCCAGGCTGGGGTCCGCGGCCAGCGCGGCGGCGCGGCGGGCGAACGACCGGCATTGCTGCAGCATGAGCCGCGCGGCATCCCGGCCTTCCTCGATTTCATCCAGCGGCTGCCCGCCGGTCAACAGCTCCAGACAGGCGTGGTATGTCCCGTTATTGACGGCGCGCGTCAACCACGTCCCGGCGCCGGGCCGATCCCCCGCGGCCGCGGGAGCCGGGGGCAGGTTTGAAAAGACCAGCTCCGCCAGCGTTTCGCCGAAGACCCGGTTCCCTTCCAAAGTCAAATGCACGCCATCCGGCCGGATGAGCCTGACCCATGCCTCCGGCTCCCGCGCCAGCCTGGCGTGGAAATCGGCGAACCGGTCATGCAGCGGGATTTTCCCGGCAGCCGCTGTCTGGCGGATGAAGGTATGCGCAAACTTTTCCAGGTGGGCTTCGAGGCCGCCGCCGCGGAGGATGTCTTCACGGTCCCGCCACGCATGCCGCTCAGGATCCAGGCCGGGAAGCGTCTCGAGCACGCAGGCTGCCCGCGCCTGGGCGCGGATCGTGTCCAGCACGGCGGCATAGGCCGACATGAACGCTTCGCGGCTGGGCGCCCGGCCGGCGTCGTTGCCGCCGAAATTAACGACAACGACATCCGGCGCATAGGCCAGCACATCGCGCGCGATGCGCGCCAGCCCTTCCGCGGCGGTATTGCCGCCTTCGCCGCAAGCGGCCACATCCACCACCCAGTCGTCGCCCAGCCGCGCTTGCAGACCGGCTTCCAGGAAATCCGCGTAGCGTTTGCCGTAGGGCGCGCGGCTGGACCACGTCATCGAATCCCCGAACAGCACCACTTCCAAAAACTTTTTTTCCATACCTAATCACCCACGCGCGGAGCGGCGTTCAGACGGACGCCAGGTCCGGCGGCAACAGGTCTTTTAATTCCACCCAGGCGCCGCCGGGCGCGCGGTACGCGGCGCAGCCGATCAATTCCGCCAGAAACGCCTGCTCCACCGTGGTGAAGGGTTGGGCGGCGCCATCCATCACGTCGCAAAAATGCCGCACCACGGCGGGCGCGCCGTTATAATGAATCCGCTTGCCATAATCGAACCGGAATTCCTGGATGCGTCCCCGCGCTTCATGATAACGCGGCGTCAAGACAATGCGGCCGTCCACCGGCCCGTCCACCTGGGTGAAAATGATCCGCAGGCTGGCCTCCGTGCCGATCACCTGGTACTCCCGGCTGGTCAGGCCGCGGGTAAAAAAGCAATGCGAATAGACGCCGTAAGCGTTCTGATCCATCTGGATGGTGCAGGTTTCGTTGTCCGGCACGTCCACCGCCTTGGCGAACACGCAGAGATCGTCCGTCGAAGCCACGTCGCGCAACCCGCCGCGGCTGGAAGCGCCCCGGGCGCTGTATTCCGGGCAAGTCAAACGTTCCGCGCATTCCCAGCAGCGCAAGGTGTCGGGCTTGTCGCCCCCGTAGGCCTGCTGAAAACTCAGGGCCGAAACGCGCAACGGCCGGCGGTCCATCAGGAACAGCATGACATCCAGGTCGTGCGTCGCTTTCTCGATCAACTGGCCGCCGCCAGTCTGCATGTTGCGCCGGAAATTATGGAACATGCCGCCGCCGATGGTCTGGGTGAAGTTTGCCGAGCAGACGCGCCCCAGCGCCCCGTTGGTAATCAATTCCCGCGCCTGGCGCACGATCGGGGCATAGCGCATCACATGATGCACCATGATCGGCGCCGGGTAGCGCCGCGCGAACCGCAGCACTTCGCAAATCTTTTCGAACGTCGAATCGAGCGGCTTCTCCAAAAGCAACGGGATGGCGGACGAGCCCAGGTCGCGCAGATTGTCCAGGTGGCAGTGATTGGGCGAAGCGATGATCAGGCCGTCCGGCCGTTCTTTGGCCAGCATGGCCTTGACCGAGTCGTAACGCGCCGGCTGGCAGCCGGCCCACTCGCAGCCTTCCGCATAGCGCGTGTCATCCGGCTCCACCACCGCCTGCAGCCGGACGCAGCCGCGGCTTAACTCGGCAAAGTCCTTGCCATGCCGTTTGCCCATTTCTCCGAACCCAACGACTGCGATTTTTCTGGTCATTTTTCCTCAAAGCCGCAGGCCCGGCGCCCAGGCCGGCCCTGATCCAGTTGATTGATCATTGTGCAACATTGCACAAACCGGAAAATCTAGCACAGCCGCCACCCAAGTCAAGGATTTGTTGGGCCATCAGACGATGCTTGACAATCAGCAACGGCGGCTTATGTTGGTTGTATGTCGGCTGTCTCCCCATCCGCAATCGCGCAATTCGTCCGAGCCTGCCGCACGGCGGGCCGGCGCGGCCTGGTGCGGGCCAGCAGCGGCAACCTGTCCCTGCGGATTCCCGGCGGACGCATGCTGGTCACCGCTTCGCGCAGTTGGCTGGGCAACCTGACGCCCGCCGACGTGGCGGTCTGCCGCATCGCCGACGGCGCGCGGCTGGCGGGCAAAAAAGCATCCGTCGAGACGGGATTCCACGCGGGCATACTCCGGGCGCGGCCGGACGTGAACGTAGTGCTGCATTTTCAGGCGCCCTGCGCCACAACGCTGGCCTGCCGGCGGCGGGGCGCGGTCAATTTTTTTGTGATCCCCGAAATCCCGTTTTACATTGGGCCGGTGGCCACGGTTCCCTACCTGCCGCCCGGCTCGGACGAACTGGCCCGGGCGGTGATCGCGGCCATGCGCCGCCATGACCTGGTCCTGCTCGCCAATCACGGCCAGGTGACGGTTGCGCGCGACCTGGATCATGCCATCCAGAACGCCGAGTTTTTCGAACTGGCCTGCGAGATCATTCTCCGCGGCGGCAAACAAGTCCGGCCGCTGCCCGCAAAGGCGGCACAGGCGCTGCGGGCGGCCCGCCGCGCGGCCGGCTGCTAGGACCGGGGAAAGATTCTCTCACGAAGCCGCAAAGACACCAAGACGGATGAAAACCCACCCGAATGATTGATGGGCAATTATAGACCTTCCTGCGTGACTTTGTGGCTTTGTGGCTTTGTGAAAGAAAACTAATCGAACAAGCGCCTGCCAATGACCAAATGCGCGCTGGCATGCGGGGCCAGGGCCAGGCCGAGGCGCAAATAATCGGCATGCTTTTCCACCAGGCTCCAGGCGCAATCGCACTGGACATCGGCCGGATTCAGCCCCGGCTGCCGGATGGTCAGCACCGGCCGGATCGCCGCCGCGGGCGCCGGATGGGCGTCTTCCATGACGATGACATTGATCCGCCCCTGCCGGTCGTAGAAGGCGATCACCTTGCCCGCGGTGGTCTCCGCCGCCGGGCGCCCGGTCCAGCGCAGCGCCAACGCCATGGCGCGGTTCATCAGGCAACTGCGGCTTTCCTTGCCATAAGAGACCAGGGTTTTCAAATCCAGGCGCTTGACCATGGTGGGCGGAATCGTGAAGAACGCCGTCCGGCCCCACTTGGTCTGCCGGGATACCAGCGCGGCCGCCAGTTTTTTACCGCGGGCATCCAAACCGTCAATTATCGCCGCGGCCGTGGCGGCATCGTAAGCCGCCCGACAATTGGGCGTTTCGCAGGTTTCGATCCCATCGGGCAAGCCGCGCCATTCGCCGCCGCGGCCGGCCGCCGGCCGCACGGCATGCAGTTGGCGCGGTTGCGCGAGACGCCGGACGCCGAACAGGTCGGCCAACCCGCCGGCTTCTTCAAACCCCACCAGGGCGACGCCGCGTTCGTGCAGGCGCCGGACAGCCGCCTGGACATCCGCGGAGACGCCGGTCAGCGGCGGCAACACCAGGGTATGGAGATCGGCCGGATCGAGTTTATCAACCGCCGCCAAATCCGCCACGAACCCGGCCTGCTGGCCGTCCAGACGCGCCTGTTCGTAGGCGAATGCCGGATTTTCCTCGGCCGTGTTGACGACATCGTGATACTCAAGCTTCAACTCAAAGTCGGGATTGATCCGGGTTTCGGTGAAAATATCCGGATGCGCCAGGCAGGCCTCCCGGCTGACGGCAAAAGCCGCCGTCCGCAGCGGTTTGGCCGGCGGGTGTTTTTTGATCACGCGCCAGGAGCGGAGCATCTCGTTGTAATGCTCGCTGTTCCACGCCATGGCCTGAAAGCCGGCGTCATCCCAGTAATGGAATCCGCGCGCATCGAACCACGCCGCGGCGAAGGCGTATTCAAAGAACGTTTTGCGGAAGAAGGCCGGCGGCGTGTGCGAATGGGCATAGGGCGGGATGCCGTAAACCGGCCGCAAATCGCTGGCGCAGCCGTTCACGCCGTAGACTTCCGGATACTGCTTCAGGGCGGGCGCCTCCAGTTTCAGTGCTATGAGCATAAACACGGCGCGCTGGAGCGGGTAACCGCACATGTAGGGATAATCCTCCAGCAGCATCGGGCCGTTGTAAAACCGCTCCACCCGGTTGCGGAGATCGCGGCCGGTATACCGCGCGAAATACGCGCCCTTGTAAGCCGAACCGTAGGGCGGGTAAATACTGTAATTCACCCATTCCGCCCGGGGATTGACCGCGCGCAGGCGCGCATGCATGGCCGGTATATGCGCGGTAATCATCCATTGATTGAAAAATTCCACCCAGGCTTTCCAATGCCGGGTCAGCAATTCGCGATACATCGCGATGCTTAATTTGCCGTCTTTTTCAATGGCCGCCGCGTCCAGGCAAGTGTCCGCCGCATCCATTTGAAAGGCCGGACTTCTCAAAAATTTCAGCAACGCCTCCAAAACCACCTGGTCGTAACCGCCGTGCCACAAATCATGCCGCTGGTTCCAATAGATGCGGTCGGCATGCGGCAGGACATCGGCATTCTCTTCCGGAGCCTTTTTCGGCGTCATGCGGCTGTGGAGTTCCACCACCCACTTGCGCCGGTATAGATGCACCAGGTCCCAAATCCGGTCGCGCCGGGCGGGCAGAATCTGGTGACAGCTATTCGCCAGGTAATGGGCGGCATCCACCCCCCGCCCCACCCACGGATCGAAGGCGCCGGTTTCCGTGGCATAATCCGGTATGTCCGGGATCAAGTCCGGCAGACCGGAGGCCAGCGGCGGGCATTTTTCCGCCGGATCGTCGGACATCACCTCGAACGCGCGGCGGGTCTCCAGCAGCATGTCCGCGCCGCGCCGCAATTCCGCGCGGATATGATACACGCCCACTTTTAACCCCGCAAATTTCAGCGGCGCGGATGTCAGGGTTTTGACCCCCATGCGCGCGTGCAGCTTTGCGGCTAATCGGGCGTCAGCGCCCGCGGCGGCTGGGAATGGCGCGGACAGCCCAAGGTTGCTCCGCTCGTTCAGCGGCGTTTGGAATGCATCCTCCAAAGTCACCTGGAGCGATAAATCCTGATCGCGCAAGGCGGGTTGCCGATGCCGCAGCCGCAGCGTAAAGGCGACGGGCTCGGACTCGAAGAAAAAGTGGTTATTCTGCGCAAACGCCCGCGCCTGCTTCCGGCGTTTTTCGGTCCTGGAAATCATGCCGGCGATTCGCTTGTCCGCCGGCGACAGGATTTCCAGCACGGCCGCGCCGGGCGCCAGGGCCGGCCCGGAATAAATCACGGCGCCGGTCTTGGGGCTGACCAGCATTTCCGACGGTCCGCCGGCCAGCGCCAGGCGGTCTTCCGCCTCGTAATGTTCATACCCCAGCGCCAGCCAGGCGTCCGCCGGCAAGGTTTTCAACCGCAACTCGCGGCGCTCCGGCCCCTCCGCATCGCACGGCAGATCCCCCGATGACCGCGGATTCCAATGTTCCTTGAGGCCCAGAGCGCCCAGGTGCAGATAGTGCGGCGCCGCCGCCGGGCCGCCGCATTCCACCCGCACATACGGACGGGTTAAACGCGAGTTGCCGCGCAAGTCCCGGAAATCGCAGACCGACGGCGGCCGCCGCATCGGCCCGCCCTCAAGCGTCACCTCCAATTGCGCGCGCCGCGGACTGCGCCGGGCGCTGACGCGGAACCGCCAGGGATCGGTAATGCCGTTCAAATCGGCCGGCAATTCAAAGACGCGCGCCGGCCAGATTTTCCCGGAGGGTTCCGGCTCGGCAGACAGAATTTGAACCCGCGGAATATCCATCACGTAAAATTGCGGCGCATAAAAGCGGTCCAGCGCCATCAAGCCCGGCCGGTCAAACGTTTGCGCCCGATCGGCAAACTGCGCCACGCATTGATCCTGGTGATACAGCTTGAATTTGCGGTCGCCTATTTCCAAACATAACCGGCAATCCTCCGCCACCGGCGCCCGCCGGCCGCCCGGGGCATGTTGCCGGCGATCCAAGGTGGTAAAATCACCGTTGCGGTAGATTCCGAACGCCGTTTGCATGCCGTGTTCGCCCCAATCATGGCTGATGCAATAGCCGGCCCGCGCCCGGGGATCGTAGCGGAAAAAAATCCGCATGGCGCACCGGGCGCTGTAAAAATCGCTGCGCACGGTCAGCAACAGGCGGCCCGTGCGCAGCGGCGGGATCAAGGGCAGGTGCAGATTCCCGGGGAACAGTATCCGCAGGGCGCCGGCGCGAATCTCCGACAGATCGTGAAACAGGTCGGCATGGCGCTCGATCTCCCAGCCGTGCGGCGCGGCGCCGTCGGGCTGCGCGCGGAAATCATCGTCGAAGATTTTCTGCATGTCATTTTTGCGATGCATGGGGTTTCCTTGATTCCAGCGCCTGCCTGGTATGAATGAGCCAATTTCAAAAATTACGTTTTGAAAGAATTCAGAATTCAGGAGTCAGAATTCAGAATAAATCTAGCAGTTTATGGTTAACGTGTTACGTAGTTATTTAATTCTGACTACTGACTACTGGCTACTGAATACTGCTTTCAAAAGCTGACTTTTGAAAGCAACTCGAGTGTCAATCCCTGCACCCATTAGCTTCCATCAACCCCTGAATAATCCATTCCCGGTCAACACCCGCACGACCGCCGGACATACAGGCGGCAGGGCACATAGACTTTCGCGCCCGGCGCCAGCGTTTCGTCAATTTGCGCCAGCAGCAGGTGGACCGCCAGGGCGCCCATGGGCTGATAGGCCTGGTCGGCGGTGGTGATGGCCGGGACAAACTGCTCCGCCGGCGGGATGTTGTCAAACCCGGTCACCGCCACATCCTCCGGCACGCGCACGCCGTTTTCCCGCAGGCGGGCGATGGCGCCCATCGCCATGTAATCCGTGCAGCAAACCAGGGCCTGCGGCATTGCGCTCCGCTGCCGCAGTAGCTTGTCCGCCAGGTCGTATCCGTGGTTCAACGACACCCCGCTCAAATCCAGATGCACACATTGATCCTCCGGCGCGAGGCCATGGGCCCGCAGCGCGTCGCGGTAGCCGCGGAAGCGTTCGGTGACAAACAGCCGGCCGGAGGCGTCCCCCGCGAAAGCGACCCGCCGCCGCCCGTGCTCAAGGAGGTGGGCGGTCAGGGCATACACCGCCGAGAAATTATCGCGCAACACGCAAGTCAGCGCCGGATGATTCATGTAGGGATTGAGGAAGACGGTCTTTTTCGCGCACCCGGCCAGGGCCGCCGGCACCGCCGCGAAAAATTCCGTAAAGGCGCCGATCCAGATCACGCCGTCGCATTCGCGCGCCGCATCCCGGATCATCTGCGCGGCATGCAGCGCAGCGTTATCCGACCGGCGTTCGCTGTCGCGCACCTCGACCGCATGGCCCCGCTGCGCCAGGTTGTTGACAATTTCCCGCGCGGCCTCGCCGTGCGGCATGGTATTGCCCATGGGCCAGAACAGCGCGATTTTCAGGGCCTGGCTGGCCGGCCGGCGCGTCATGGTATGCGACACCACAAAAGTGCCCCGGGACACCACGCGCTTGAGATAACCTTCCCGGGCCAGTTTTTGCAGCGCCGCGCGCGCGACAATCAAGCCGGTTTGATAATCCCTGGCAATTTGCCGTTCGGGAAAAAAACGTTCGCCCACCGGCGTTTTCCTGATTTCCAGCAGGAGCAAATCCGCCAGTTGCGCGTACAGCGGCGCCGCCGCTTTTTTGTCCAACTTGGCCATGACCCATCCCTCCCGGCATCAACCGCAAACACCTGTAAACAATGCAATATTGCGCAATTGGAGAATGTTGCAAAAAGCCGGGGGGCTGTCAAGCACAGAGATGCCCAGCCTTCGGGTGTAAGGCAGGTGTGTGAGTGTGTGGGTATGGTGGGAAGGATACGGGATGCGAGATACGGAATGCGAGTGAAAGGAAGACGGATCGCGGCGTGTAACGCCGCTCCCACGGGAAGGGGTGTGCGGGTTGAACTTGTAGCGCAGGCATCCTGCCCGCGCATTCCACCCCGCCTCGCGAAGGCTGGAAGCCTTCACTGCAATCATGAACCGGGACGTCGCTACATTCCGGAGCTAAATTTGAATCGCGGTCACTGGACTACCGCGCATTGAAAACCGTGCCGGCATGCAGGTATTCAAACGCGCCCATATCCACGATGGCATCGCTGATCCGCCGATGCCCGTCCGCGTCCCGGGGATAGACCTGCATCCAGGGCCGGTTGACCCCGCCGTTGACGCAAGGGGATTGCTTCTGAAGGTGGTAATCGCCGCCCGCCCAATCGACAAATACCGGGTCGCTCTCGATGTTGTTCGTGCCGGATACGACACCCAGTCCGCCGATGCAGCAATTGGTGAACATTTTTGTTCCGCCGTCAATATAGAGATTGCTGGTGGCGGGATAATTATGCGAGGTGTTGAAATAACTGATGGTGTTGTCGCACCATCCCGCCAGATTCAGGTGGTAAATGCCCCCGCCGCGGTTGGTGGCGACATTGCCCGCAACCGTGCAGTTTTCCACCGCCCCGGTGTAAACCAGGAAAATTCCGGCGCCGACCGCGGCGGCATTGCTGTAAATCAGGCTGTTGCGGATCACCCCTCCCTGGTAGAACGAGACTCCGCCGCCCATATTCGACGAAAAATTGTCCCCGATCAGGCAATTGGCAATGACGCCCACCCGGGAACACGCCACTCCGCCGGCCTGTCTTTGCGCCGCGCCGCTGTAGGCGCGATTGCCGTTGATCAAGCAATTCGAGATGGAGACCAGTCCGTTCATCTGCGCGGGGTAGCCGCTGTAATGCGTGGCCATGATCCCGCCGCCGCCGCTGTGGGAAAGATTGCCGATGATCGCACAACGCTCCACCGCGCCGGTGTAGGAAATATAAATCCCGCCCCCGCCATAACGCTCATCGGTTGCCACGTTGGTCGCGATATTGTAACTGACGGCGGAATCCGTGACGCGGCTGGCCGGGCCGAGTTCGGACAAATAAACCCCGCCGCCGGCGCGGGCGCACAGATTGCTGTTAATGGCGGGGCAGCCGGCGATCAAGGCGCCGTTCCGGGCAAAAATGCCGCCGCCCATGCTACTCGCCTGGTTGCCGTTCACCGTGCAAACCAGCGCCGTGCCGCTGTTGAGCCAGATGCCGCCGCCGTACATGGTGCTCAAGTTGTTCAAAATCGCGCAATTCGAAACGAACGATCCGCTGTCGGCGGCCACCCCCCCGCCGTAGCCGGCGCTGGCGGCCAAGGCGACATTGCCGCTCACCAGGCAATCCGCCAGTTGACCCAGGCTGTAAACGCCGCCGCCGTAACTGTAAGCGTTATTCAACACGATATCGCAATTCCGCACCAGGCCGCTGGCAATATAAACCCCGCCGCCATTCTTGTCGGCGGACATATAGCCGAAAGCGTATCCGTTGCTGATGGTGAAGCCATCCAGCACCCCGCCGGACTGGACCATCACACAGCGATTGGAAACAGGTTTGCCGGCATAATAATCGCCGTCCAGGATGGTCTGCGCCCGGCCGGCCAGGCTGGTCAGCACAATCGTTTTGTTGATCAACACCTGGTTGGTCAGCCGGTATAATCCATTGGACACCAACACCACGTCGCCATTGGCGGCCGCGCCGATCGCGGCTTGAATATTCGTGGCGGCATCGGGCCAATTCGCATAAGGCGACTGATGGCCGCCATCGAGAGAAACATACACCGTTGCGGCCCAAGCCGGCCCAACGCCCGCCAGCCCCGCGATCAGCGCCAGCGCCAACCAACCCCAGATATGCTTTGTCGCACGCATTGCACACTCCTTTTGTTTTGAATTATTCCGCCCGCGGTTTAATCGCGCGTAAACACGCCGGGCGCGCTGCCTTCCTCAAACTGTATGGCATCCAGCCAGACGGAGCCTTCAAGATTAGGATTGATTTTGAATGTCAACACATTGCGCCGCCCTGGCCAGGCCGCCGGCAGCATGCCGGTCACCCAGTAGCGTTCCCAGGCCGGGGTCAACTTGAATTTCCCGGGCCAGAGCCCCGCCACTTCCATGGTTTGGCCCGGCCGGCTGCCGCGCGCGTAAAACGACAGCACGTAAGGCCGGTTCGTGGCACCGGCGGGGCCGAAGAAGCAATAGGCGCCGCTGGCGCCCTGGGCATCCATGCGCAAGGACACCCGGCCCTCGCAGGGATTATTTTCATCCAATTCCCACGGGCAGCCGGGCTGTCCGATCCGCGGCCCCCGGGACCAGCCCCGGATGTAATCCGGCCACCCCGGCAGCGCGGCCTCTTCCAGGCCGGGGTTCAGGAACCGGTTGGTTTTCCCCGGGCGCCCGGACGAATCGTATTCCTCGAAAATCTTTTCCTGTTCGGGATACGGCCTCAGCGCCACCCGGATTTCAACGGCGCCGCCGCGCGCATCCGCCGCCGCCGGCTGTCCTGCGATCGCATACGCCCGCACGCCGTAGCCTTCCAGGCGGTCGGAAAAAACTCCGCCAGCCACGGCCAGCACGTTGGTGGCAAACAGGCGGCTGACGCTGCCGGCGGCCCCGAGCACGGAGAGCTGAAAGTCCGCGTCCACCGGCAAATCCACGCTGTTGGCCGCGAGGAGCACATAACCGTCCGGCGGGCGCGCGAACAAACGCGCCTGCACCAGGGGAAACTCCGACGGCGGATAGCCGGGCGGCAGCTCATAACGGATCGTCTGCGGCACATCCGGCGCCGTGAGGCTGGGCGTCAAGGCGCGCACCTCCGCGGCGGCCTGCGCCAGGCTGTCGAAACTCCACTGATGCTTGAATGGGTAGCAAAAATAAAACAGGCCCCGGGCGCCATGGATCAGCGCCAGGTAAGTCTGGCAGGCATGTTCCCGCGGCAGCGCCACCCGTTTGTGCACGGCGCCGGCCACCTCGCCGTTGAGGACGACGATGTTCGCCTTGCGCAGCCGCAGGCTGCGCCGGCGGAGGACTTCCGTCCAGCGGGCGACGCGATTCGGCGAGGAATAAATCCCCTTGCTCTTGGCGCCCGGGGCGACGTAGATATCCGCGGCCATGATGTCGCACCACGCGGCGTTTTCATCGCCTTCCTGGAATTTCTCGTTATAAAGCAAGATTGCGGGATGATACCCGTCCGCGCCCGCCAGGGCCGCATAGGTCTTGCGGCCCGACGGATTCATATCCAGGGTTTTCGTGAAACACGGTTCGTCAAACAGGTAATAAGCCAGCGCCGCCGGATGTTGCCGGATGATGGCGGCCTTGGGCAGGATGTGCGGCAGGTTGGTGCGGATAAATTCGCCATACCGCCGCTCCCGTTCCGGCCGGGTAAGGGAAGCATCGCCCGTCAGCCGGCCGCGGTAATTCAACTCGGCGCTTTCGAATAGCTGGTCAATATACGACACCAGCAGCAATCCATGCCGCTGGGCCATGTCCAGGTTGGTCTGGACGTCTGCCGCGCCCAGGTGGCGGCCGGCCATCCAGGAGATGATGGTATTGCATCCGGCCGCCGCGATTTCCCGCATGGCCGCCTCTTGGTCCGGGATATGTTTCCAGCCGAAATACACGCCCAGCGGGAAAAAGGGCCGGCCATTGTTCAATAATCCGCCGCATTCCTGGTCAATCTTCCATTCCCGGCCCGGCTGCGAAGGGCGTTTGAGCACAACCGCTTCCTGGACGGCCAGCGGCGGTCCGCCGTCCGCCCGGACGCATTCCACCCGGACCGTATGCGCGCCGGCCGGCCAGGCGCCGATCTCCACCGGACAGCTTCCCCGGGGAAGCAGGCGCGGGGCGGATGCCAGCAACCGCCCGCCGCCGTCCTTGACGGCCAGGCCGATGCCGGCCAGATCGCCGGCGGCCAGGTTGACCGTGTAACAGATGCGGGCGGCGGGCTCCGTCGTGTAGTAATTCCGGTCCGGAAACGCGGCAAACACCGGCCAATCTTCCTCCGCCCCCACCGCCTCCGCCTGCCAGACCTCGCCGGTTTCCGCGCCGTATAAAACCAGTTGCGCCTCCCGGCTTTCCAGCCTTTCCACCGGCATGCGCAATTCCAGGACATTCGTCGCGCCGCCGGACAAGGCGATGTTGGTATGGATCACGCGCTCCGGGGCGCCCTGCGGCCGGTCAATCAAGGCCAGATGCGCCAGGCCGGCGGTCGGCCCGTAAGCCCGCACATCCGCGCGCACCCCGTAAACAAACCCGGCGCCTTGCCGGGCATACCCCGTCATCGCCACCCGCTCAACCTGCGGCAGAAACGGCGCGGTAAATGCCGCGCCGGCCAAACCTTCAATCCGGCCGAAGGCCGCCGGCTCTTGCCACCAGGCCGGGCCGGTCGGCGCCCAGCCATAGACATGCCGGGTCTCCCCGACTTTCACCTGGCTGTCGTCAATGATCGGATCGAACACGTGCAGCACCAGGTTCAGCCGCGCCTTGGATAAATCGCCGCCCTCGGCGAGCAGGCGCCAGGGCCAGGCCAGTTCCGCCGACCAGCCGTGCGTGCCGATGCGCGCGGCCGACCGCCAGGGAATGTTCCAGTCGTCCCGCGATCCGTTCACGGATTGCAGGCGATCGCCGCGGACATTATGCGCGCTCACGCGAAACCAATACCACAAGCGCCCGTCCGTGCCCGGATCGAAGGCCGCCTTGACGCAATTTTCCCGCTGGACCGGATCGTCGCGCCGCAGATGCTGGGGCGCCATCCACTGCGCGTGGGGATGCGCCACATCGAAGGCCAGGTAGAGCCACGCGTCATCCCGCGCGATATACGCCCGGTGCGGATGCGGCAGCGCCAGCGCCGCGCCATCCAGCAAATGGAAATTCGTGATGACCGCCGCCTGCGCCCAGCAGGCGTCATCCAGCCGCCCGTCAATCACCGGCGGCGGCGCCGTAAGCGGCGGGTTAACCGACAAGGCGCTTGCGCAACAGTGCGCGCCGGCGGCACCTACGCTCACGGCCGCGCTGAAAAACAGCCGGCGCAGCCAAATTTTCAACCGATGCCAGTCTCCCTGCATGCCCGCGCCTCCCGCCATGCCGCTCCCCGCTTTTCGGTACCGTCCACAAACGACTGTTACAATTATCCGCAAGTCCGCCCGGGATGCAAGCGCAATCGCGATAACCCGCTTCAAGTGGATCAATTCTGTCAGGGCATTCGTTGATTTTACCCATGCATACAAGGTTATTTTGTCATGCGCATTATAATAAAAGATATGAGCCATTTTTCCGCGGATGGCGCCGGCCGCCGGAAAGTTCGCACAAATAAAATTCTCTCACAAAGCCACAAGGACACCAGGATGGATGAAAACTAACCCAAACGATTAATGGGCAATTATACTCCTTCCTTCGTGACTTTGTGGCTTTGTGAGAGAAAACTCCGGCCCCGGCGGCGGGGGCATTTTATGCTGGAATTCGGCCATCCCGGTGTTAGAATCGAACCGCTTTTCACATCGCAGCCATCGCAGGCCTTTTTCGGGGGAACGCATTGTCCATGGCCCGCAACCGCGGGGCGCCGCATTACCAACGCATCATGGCGGCTTTGCTGGACCGCTTAAGCCAGCCGGCGGAACTAGGAGGGCGTCTGCCTTCCGAACGCGCCCTGGCCGCGCGCTTCCACGTCGCGCGCAACACGGTGGCGCGCGCCTTCCGGGAGTTGCGCGGCCGGGGACTGCTGACCCGCATCCAGGGTTCCGGCACTTACCGCCGGCCGGGCGCCTGCCCGGTCATCCTGGGCCTGGTTTATAATGTCGCCAGTTCGCCCTACGACCGCTTCTGCGAGGGACTGCAATCCAGCCTGGCGCGCGCGGGGTACAGCCTGGCCATGCGCGATACGGGAGCCAACGCCGGCAAGCTGCCCGGCATTTTCGCCGACCCCATCCTCGCCCGGGTCCGGGCGGTTATCTGGCTCGCGCCCAGTTATCCGGCGGCGCTGGCCGGCGCCGCCGCCCACCGCCCCCAACTCCCGCCGGACCTGCCGCTGGTGCTGGTGAACGATCCGCTCGGATGCTCCCTGCATACGCAGCCGCCGGCTGATCTCGTGCATTTCGACCATGCCGAGGCGGCCCGGCAACTGGTCGAATGCCTGGCGGCCGCGGGATATCGCCACCCCCTGCTCATCCGGCGCACCAACCTGGATGCCCGTTATTCCAGCGATCAAATCCGCCTGGGATTCGAGGGGCAATTGACCGCGCGCGGCATTCCCAACGCCCCGGGCCACGTCGTCGCCTGGAATCCCGAAAATCCCGGTGAATTGCGCGACCGGCTCCGGACCGGCCGGTCCGCGCGCGGCGGGCGGGCGGATGCGATCATCTTGCCGTGGTTTTTCAACCTGGCCTTCCTGCGCCATTGCCAGGCCATGGGATGCCCGATCCCGCCGCGGGTGCCGGTCGTCGGGTTCGGCCAGACCCAGGGCCGGTTCCGCTTGCCCGCCGATTATCGCCGCCTGGCGGAAGTTTGCGCCGAGCTGCTGCTTTCCAGGCTGCGCCGGCCGGCGCGCGGCAACCTGCATGTGCTTGTCCCCATGCCGGTCATCGTCCACCAAGATTGACGCCCGTTCCCGGCATCCGGCAGCGTCCCGCCGGGCCGCGGAAATTACCGGGATCCACAATGTTTGCTTGTGTGTTGCCCGTATAATTTGTACACTACCCCCCATGCGTTGCTTTTCAAAATCAGCTTTTGCAAGCAGTCGGCAGCATGCATTTGTCCGTTGCGCAATATGAATAACCGGCGGAAAGTTTTGCCTTTTTGGACGGTCACCGGCCTGGCCGCGGCCTTGCTGGTCCTCATCGCCAGCACTACCTGGTATTACCAGCACGAAAGAGATGCGATCTGGCGGCAGGCGGTTGATCAACTGACCACGATTGGACGGCTCAAGGCCGATGAGATCGCCGCCTGGCGCCGGGAGCGCCTGGCCGATGCCGCCGTTTTGGCCCAAGGCCCCCTGTTCGCCGAAAGCGTCGACCGCTTCCTGGCCGACTCCCGCGACGAACATGCCCAACCGCTGCTGGCCCGCTTCCAGAATTACCGGGCCCATTACAATTACTCCGATGTGCTGCTCGTTGACCGCGAGGGGCGTTGTCTGCTCAACCTGGCCGGCACAACCGCCGTCAACGGCAAATACCGGGCGTTGATTGCGGAAGTGTTCGCCAAGCGCCAACCGCTGATGACCGATCTGCATGTTGGCCCACACAGGCTGGCGCCGCATATCAGCGCCATTGCCCCGGTTTTTGCCGGCGCCGCCCCGGATGCGCCGCCGCTCGGCGCCGTCATCCTGATCAGCGATGCTACGCAATATCTCTACCCGCTGATCCAAGCCTGGCCCGTGCCCACCAAAACCGCGGAAACGACGCTCTCCTGCCGGGACGGCAGCGACGTGCTGTTTCTCACCCATCTGCTGCACCAGCCGGACGCCGCGCTCAATCTGCGCATCCCCTTGACCCAGACCAACGTGCCGGCAGTCATGGCCGCGCGGGGCTACACCGGCGTCGTCACGGGACCGGACTACCGCGGAACCAAGGTGTTGTCTTACGTCACCGCCATCACCAATACACCCTGGTTCATGGTGGCCAAGCAGGACTACGCGGAAGTCTTCGCCGGGTGGCGGTTCCGCGGCCGGCTGATCCTGGTCGTCTTCGCCGCCCTGGCATTCGGGATCATCGCCATCGGGGCGGCCGCATGGCAACGCAACAACAAGGCCCATTACCGGGAACTGTACGCCTCCGAGGCCCGGCGGCGCGCCGAAGCGGAAGAACTGGGCATTATCCTGCGTTCCATCGGCGATGCCGTCATCGCCACCGATGTCGAGGGCAAGGTGAAAATGCTGAACGCCGTGGCCGAGGCGCTGACCGGCTGGCCCGAGGCGGAAGCGCGGGGCAAGCCGCTGACGGAGGTCTTCAACATCATCAACGAGGAATCCCGCCGGAAGGTGGAAAATCCGGTGGCGCATGTTTTGCGGGAAGGCGCGATCGTCGGCCTCGCCAACCACACCCTGCTCATCGCCCGGGACGGCACGGAACGGCCCATCGCCGATTCCGCCGCGCCCATCTTCGACGCGCAGGGCGGGTTGACCGGCGTGGTGATGGTGTTTCGCGACAAGACCACCGAGCAGAATTACCGCACCCTGTTCAAAAAAATGCTCGATGGTTTCGCCGTGCATGAAATCGTCCGCGATGCCGCGGGCCGCCCGGTGGATTACCGTTTTCTGGACATCAATCCCGCCGCCGAAAACATCTTCGGCCTGCAATCCCGCGATGTCATTGGCAAAACGGTCATGGAAATCTTCCCGCAAACCGAGCAATTTTGGATCGAGGCCTTCGGCCGCGTCGTCCAAACGGGCGAACCCGCCAACTTCGAAAATTACGCGCAATCCATGAACAAGTTTTTCAACGTGACGGCTTTCCGCACGAATTCCACCCAGTTTGCCGTCATTTTTCAGGATATCACCGCGCGCCGGCAGGCCGAGCAGGCGTTGCGGGAGAGCGAAAAGAAGCACCGCTCCCTGACCGACGACGTGCTCGACAACACCGATGTCGGCATCTTCATTCTGGACGCCGAATTCAACGTGGTGTTGATCAACCACGCGATGGAGCGCTTTTTCGGGCTGAAGCGGGAACAGGTTGTCGGTCAAGGCAAACGGCGCTTGATCCAGGAGCAGATTGCCGGAATTTTCGAAGACCCGGAGTTCTTTAAAGCCAGGGTCTTGGCCACTTACGATGACAACACCTACGTCGAAAAATTCGAATGCCGCGTCTTGCCCGCGGGCCCGCGGCTTGGCCGCTGGCTGCAACATTGGAGCCAGCCGATTCGCACCGGGTTGTATGCCGGAGGCCGGATTGAATATTATTACGACATCTCCGAGCGCAAACAGGCGGAAACGGAACAGCGCCGGCTGGCTTCGGCCATCGAACAGAGCGGTGATATCGTGGTCATCACCGACACCGCCGGAAATATCCAATATGTTAACCACACCTTCGAGAAAGTGACAGGATATTCCCGCGGGGACGTCCTCGGCAAAAACCCGCGGATCCTGAAGAGCGGCAAGCAGAACGAAGCCTTTTACATCGATCTGTGGACCCATCTGACCCAGGGCAAAGTCTTTCACGGGCGGATGATTAACAAGTGCAAGGACGGCTCGCTCTACACGGAAGACGCGACCATCTCTCCGGTCTTCGACGCGTCGGGCAAAATCGTCAACTACGTGGGCGTCAAGCGGGACGTGACGGAGCGCCTGGCCATGGAAGCCGGACTGCAACAGGCGCAAAAGATGGAATTGGTGGGGCGGCTGGCCGGCGGCGTGGCGCATGATTTCAACAACATGCTCGGCGTCATCATGGGCAACGCGGAACTGGCCATGAAGAAACTGTCTCCGGCCGATCCGGCTTATGATGAAATCCAGGAAGTGATCAAAGCCACCCGGCGTTCCGCCGATATCACCCAGCAGTTGCTGGCTTTTGCCCGCAAACAGATCATCGCGCCCAAGATGCTCGAATTAAACGAGACGATCGAGAGCATGCTCAAGATGCTCCGGCGCCTCATCGGCGAGAACATCGAACTGGCCTGGCTGCCCGCCCAGAGCCCATGCGTGGTGGAAATCGATCCCTCGCAACTCAACCAGGCGCTGGCCAACCTGTGCATCAACTCCCGGGACGCCATCGCGGATGTGGGCAAAATCGCCATCGAAACCGAACGGCTGGTTTTGGACAAAGAATATTGCGACGCCCACCCCGGCTCCACCCCCGGCAAATATGTCCTCTTGAAAGTCAGTGACAACGGCTGCGGCATGGACGACAATACCATGTCGCACCTTTTTGAGCCGTTCTTCACCACCAAGGCGGTGGGCAGAGGAACCGGGCTGGGGCTGGCCACGGTGCATGGCATCGTCAAGCAAAACAACGGCTTCATCCAAGTCGAAAGCCAGCCGGGGCAGGGCGCGGCCTTCATGATCTACCTGCCCTGCCACGCGGGCGACGCCGTGGAAAGTCTGGCGCCCGCGCCTGAATCCCTGCCGCAGGGCCAGGGCGAGACCATCCTGCTGGTGGAGGACGAGACGGCCATCTTGAAAGTCGTCAAAATCATGCTTAAAAAAATCGGCTACACGGTGATGGCGGCTGCCACCCCGGAGGAGGCGCTGCAACTGGCCAGGACCCATGCCGGCCGGATTCACCTGCTCATGGTTGATGTCGTCATGCCCGGCATGAACGGCCGGGAC
This sequence comes from uncultured Verrucomicrobiota bacterium, assembly GCA_964650945.1. Lineage (GTDB taxonomy): Bacteria > Verrucomicrobiota > Kiritimatiellia > JAAZAB01 > JAAZAB01 > JAXGPF01. The sequence continues at coordinate 39,795 of CAZYXU010000008.1, forward strand.
CTGGCCGGCCAAATCGCCGAACAGGTGTCCAACCTTAAATGCCTGTTCATGTCCGGCTACACCGCCAATGTGATCGCCCATCATGGCGTGCTGGATAAAGGCGTGCATTTCATCCAGAAACCGTTTTCCATCCAGGAGCTTGCCGCCAGCGTCAACCGCGTCCTGTATGGGTAATGCCCGACTGAATGCCAATCGGTCCGCAACAAACCAAAAAAAGAAAGGAAGCAGCCATGACCAGGATTCTTGTGCTCTATTACTCCATGTACGGCCATGTCGAGACGATGGCCAACGCCATCGCGGAAGGCGCGCGTTCGGTGGAAGGCGCGAACGTCACAATCAAACGCGTGCCGGAAACCATGCCGCCCGATGTCGCCCGGAAGAACGGGGTGAAACTGGATCAGGCCGCGCCGGTGGCCGCGCCGGCGGAGCTGGCCGACTACGACGCCATCATCTTCGGCTCCCCCACGCGCTTTGGCAACATGACCGCGCAGATGCGCAACTTCCTCGATCAGACCGGCGGGCTCTGGGTCAAGGGCGCACTGGTCGGCAAGGTAGCCAGCGTCTTCTCCAGCACCGGCACAGGCGGCGGCAACGAGAGTACGATCATGAGCTTTGTCAACACTCTCATGCACCACGGCATGATCTATGCCGGTCTGCCCTATGCCTGCCCGGAACTGACCGATGTCAGCGAGGTGAAGGGCGGTTCACCCTGGGGCGCGGCGACCATCGCCGGCGCGGATGGCTCGCGCCAGCCGACGGTCAAGGAGTTGGCCCAGGCGCGGTTCCAGGGCCGGCATGTGGCGCAGATCGCCGTGAAGCTGAGCGCGTAAAGCAATGAAAAAATATAGGTTTGGCATGGGATTGTGCTGGCTGTGCGCGGCTTTACTGGCCGCCAACCGTGCACCCGGCGCGGACAGCGTGACCGATAATCTGCCGGCGCAGCCCGGCGCGGACCTGGCGGCGGCGCGCGACCTGGTCTTGCGCGAGGTGCTGGCCGGCAGCGCCGCCGGCCGGGAACTTGCCGCCTGGCCGGACTTGGCCGATGCAACGCGCGGCCGCCTGCGCAACTGGCGCGGCCCGGTGGCATTGCCCTGGCCGCAATGCTGGGTTTTCCAGATTGACGACGCGCCGACCGCCAACTGGGAACATCCCTGCCGCTATGTTTTCGTCAAGCCCGATTTATCCGCCCTGGCTGTGCGCGACGCGCGTTCTCCGCTGGAATACACCGCTGCGGACCCGGCCGCGCGCGGGCAGACCGTTCCGCGGCCGTTGACGGTGATCATCCCCTTCCAACGCCCCGCGCGCCAATCGCCGGGGCCTTCCAACGCCACGGCCGGCGGTAAGGCCGTCTTTTACAAGGGGGTGACCTCAAATTGCTGGGCGGTGATCCTGTCCGGCGGCTACAACACCTACAACAATCACATCCGTTATTGGAACGACTGCGCCGCCATGTATACCGTTCTGCGCCGGAAATACGGCTACCCGCGCGCGCAGATCATCACCCTGATTTCCGACGGACGCGATCCGGCGGTGGACCGCAACGATGGCGATGGCGTGTACGTCAACTCGCCGATTGACCTGGACCATGACGGGGTGGCGGACACGGACGGGTCCTGCACCCGCGCTGAAATTTTCGCCGTCTTTGCCCGGCTGGCCGCAACCCTCTCCACCAACGACCAGTTGTTTGTTTTCACCACCGACCATGGCGCGCAAATCACCAACACGCACGCCGTCCTTAACCTCTGGAATGCGGAAGAACTGCACGATTATGAGCTGGAGGCCCTGACCACCAACCTCCCCTGCCCCGTGATGTTCGTCATGGAACAATGCTACAGCGGCGGATTTGTTGACAACCTGGATCAACCGCAACGCGTCATCACCACCGCCGCGGATTATGAGCATTCTTCCTGGGCCGGCGACACCTGGCCGGATTACAATCAATATGTTTATTACTGGACCGCCGCCATCCGCGGTTTTTTTCCCGGCCGCCATCCCTGGGAAGACGGTTTTGCATGCGATGCCGACGCCAATCGCGACGGGTTCGTGTCATTCAAGGAAGCCACGGATTTCGCCATGGGCAACGCATATGATGACGATACGCCCCAGTTCCAGTCGAATCCCTACGGGCTGGGCAGCGCCCTGTTCATGGTCCGGAATCCGACCGTCATCCTCACCATGCCGCGCCTAGCGCTGGCCGGCGATTTCGACCGGGACGGCAAGGCCGATCCGGTATGCTGGAATGCGGCCGATTTTTCCTGGAAGGTTTACCTGTCCGGCGCCGGCTATAACGCCGCGGTCCTGCCGGCATTCGGCTCGGCCGACGGTTTGCCCGTATTCGCCGATTTTGACGGCGATGGATGCCCCGACCCGGCATGCTGCCCGGCCGACGGCGTCACCTGGGAAGCACGTCTGTCCGGCGCCGGCTTCCAGACCGTCCGGCTTGAACTCAACCTGGGCGGCATGGGTTGGACGGCGCTTGCGGCCGATATGGATGGCGATGGATTGGCCGACCCGATGGCCTACCATGAAAGCGCCGGCCAGTGGCTGGCGCTGCTGTCCGGCGCCGGATACGCCCGGGCCGCGTTAAACTGGGGCGGATTAGGCTGGCTGCCCGCCGCCGCGGATTACGACGGCGACGGCCGGACCGACCTGGCATTGTATGAGTATTCCTCCGGCAACTGGCTGCTGGCCGGCTCCTCCGCCAACTATGCCCCCAGCGGTCCCTTCCCGTTGAGTGTGCCGGGCGGTTCCCCCGCTGCCGGCGATTTTGACGGCGATGGCCGGACGGATTTGGCGGTTTATCTGCCGGACATCAACCGCTGGTGCTTCAATCTTTCAAGCATGCATTACATGTATTTTGACTGAGAATGGGAGCAATCGTGATCAGAAAAGCGTTTATGATGGAAGTGCAGCCCGGCAAGATTGACGCCTACGAAAAAAGCCACAACCCGATCTGGCCGGAAATGCACGCCGTGCTGAAGCAGCATGGATTGCATAACTACTCCATCTTCCACGATGCCGAAACGAACATCATGTTCGGCTACCTGGAAATTGAGGATGAGGCCATGCTGGCCAAGCTCGCCGACATCCCGGTCTGCCATAAATGGTGGCGCCACATGCTTGAATACCTGGTGGCCGACGACCCGGCCTCCGGCAAAGCCCGGGAACGCTCCATGCGCGAAGTCTTTCACATGGATTGACTTCCGCCCGGCCCGCCGCCCTGCGGGCAAATGGGGCATATCCGTGATCCCCTGCGCAGACGATTCTGACAAGTTTTGGGCCGGGAGTTTGCGCTTGACGCCGGGAAGGCAGCAACCTATATTTATTATCGTTCAATATGGATGAAACATTTCCACTTCCCTTCCACTGCCATCAGGTGCAAGCGGGTGGGTGACAACAACAACCGGGATAGTATCCCTGCTTGGAGGCAAGTCATGCGAAGCTCTACATGGATGACAGCATGGGCGGTTGCGGCGCTGCTGACAACGACGGCGTTCCCGGCGGACCCGCCGAAAATCAAGGATACCGAATCGGCGACGCACGGCGATGACGCGGCCAAGCACCAGATCGTTGACACCTACAAGTATCCCGGATTCGAGGTGGTCCAGATCAACCTGCCGGTGTTGTCGCATTACTCCTATATCCTGAGCAGCGGCAAAGCGGCGCTGATTGTTGATCCGGATCGGGACGTTCAGTTCTACCTCGACTACGCGGCGCAGCATGATCTGGCGATCGAGGGCGTATATCTGACCCACTCCCACGCGGATTTCGTCGCCGGGCATCTGGAGATTGTCAAGGCCGCCAACTGCCCGATCTACCAGAGCGCTGCCAGCGGCGCGGGTTACAAGATCGAGCCGATGAAGGATGGCGCGACTTTCAAGATCGGCTCAGCCGTCATCAAGGTCATGGAGACCCCCGGCCACACGCCGGACGGCACCTGCGGGCTGGTATATGCCGGGGAGGAGGACAAGGTCGGCCAAGTCCTGTTCACCGGCGATACGCTGTTCATCGGCAGCGTCGGCCGGCCCGACCTGCTGGAAGGGACGATGACGGCGGCCGCGCTGGCCTCGATGGGATACGATACCTGGATCAACAAGCTCTCCAAGCTGGATGATGCGGTGCTGGTCCTTCCGGCGCACGGCGCGGGCAGCCTTTGCGGAGCGCATCTGAGCGACAGCCCCAAGAGCACCATCGGCGGGGAACGCGCGTCCAATCCGTACCTCGTACTCAAGAGCCGCACCGAGTTCATTACATCGGTCCTGCGCGATCTCCCCGAGGCTCCGCAGTATTTTAAACACAACGCGGCCATGAACCGCCAAGGCCCGCCCCTGGTGGATTGGCAGGCGCCGCTGCCGGCGGAGACGCCGCCCAGCCGGGAGCTGATGGACGTGGCCCAACACTATCTGGCCGATATCCGCGATGCGGGCGTGTACGCGGCCGAACATATCCCCAATTCGGTCAACATTGGACTGCGCGGCAGACTGGAGACCTGGGTCGGCATCATGGTTCCCTGGGATACCCAGGTTGCGGGCAAGCTGGTGCTGGTGGGCAGCCAGGCAGAACTTCGGGAGGCGTTGCACCGGCTGCATCGCATCGGCTACGGGGCGTCCGTGCTGACCCTGGAGTCTTGGAAGGCCGGCAATCTGCCCACCAAGCAAGTGGTCTTCATCCAGCCCGCGGACCTGTACGCCCGGATGCAGGCGGGCACGTCCCCCATCGTGGTTGACGTGCGCCTGCCGAGCGAGTGGATGGGCCTGCGGATCGGCGACGTGGTGAACCTGCCGCTCAACCGCCTGCAGGAACTTTCGGCCAAGCTGGACCCCACCCAGCCGGTGGTGGCCGTGTGCAACTCCGCGTATCGCTCCACGATGGCCATCGGTCTCCTGGAGGCCAGGGGATTCCAGCAGGTCACATCTCTGGCCGGCGGCAGTGAAGCATGGATCGAAGCGGGCCTGCCGGTGTACGGCGCGGAGGTGAGTCCATCCGCCGTGGGGCCAACGACAGCCCAGCGGGTGATCAGGCTGGCCGACCGCATGTCCGCCGACGAGTTGCGGCGGCTGGCCAAAGACTTGCCCGGGACATTCGACCTGGTGGATATCCGCCCGGCGGAACAGTTTGCGGATTACAGCATTCCCGGAGCGCGTAACGCGGACATTGCCGACGTGCTGGCCAACCCGGCCTATCTGACCGGCGCAGGGCCGCTGATCCTGGTGGATCGCGACGGCTCGCTGGCGATGCAGGCGGCGGGCATCCTGTCGCAAAAGACGCAGCGAACCATCAAGGCGCTTTACGGCGGACTGGAGGCTTACTGGCAGGACGCCGATCTCAAGGGCTTGGCCGGACCGTCCGCCGCGCCGGCCAGGGCGGCATCTCCCGCCGCCACGCCGCCGGCAGCGCCGCCGCCCGCGCCGCCGACTCCTCCTAAAAAGAAATCCGCGGGGTGCTGACATGAATGAGCAGCTACAAAATAGCGATGGCCCCAAGCCGTACATGAACCCTTACTTGGCCGGCGTGTTTCTGGGACTGACGCTCCTGGCGTCCTACCTCATCCTGGGCGCGGGGCTGGGAGCCTCCGGCGGCCTGTCCCGATTCGCAGCGTGGGCGGAAGGCTGCCTGGCCCCCGGCCACACGCAGGCCAGCGAGTACTTCGGCGCATGGGGCGACCGGCCGCTGAACTACTACCTGGTCTTCATGCTCGCCGGGATATTCCTGGGCGGCCTGTTCTCGGCCATGCTGGCGAGGCGGGTCAGATTCCAGATCGAGCGCGGCCGGCAGGCCTCCCGCGGACTGCGTATGGCGCTGGCCCTGATCGGCGGCGTCCTGGCGGGTTTCGCCAGCCGCCTGGCCCAGGGCTGCACCTCGGGCCAGGCGCTATCGGGCAGCGCGATGCTGCTGTCCGGCAGCCTGGTCTTCCTCATCTGCGTCTTCGCCGGCGGCTATGCCGCGGCCTGGCTGGTCAGGAGGCAATGGTATGATTAATACCTTCTTCGGCAACGACACGCTCTCCACCGCCGCGGCCTTGCTGGCCGCGCTGGCCATCGGCCTGTCCTTCGGCTTCGCCCTGGAACGCGCAGGGTTCGGCAGTGCGCGCCGGCTGGCCGGAATCTTTTACTTCCGCGACATGGCGGTGCTGAAGGTCATGTTCACCGCCGTGATCGTGGCGATGATCGGGCTGTTGTACGCCCGCGGCCTGGGCTGGATCGGCGACGAACAACTGTTTTTCATGCCCAGCATCTACGGAGCCCAGATCCTGGGCGGCCTGCTGCTGGGCGTGGGGTTTGTCATAGGATCCTGGTGCCCGGGCACGGCGGCCGTGGGCTTGGCATCCGGCCGATGGGACGCCGCGGTGTTCCTGGGCGGCGCGAGCCTCGGGAGCATCCTGTTCAACGAGATGTTCGGCATGCTCAAGGGGCTCTACAACTGGGGCGACAGCGGTGTGCAGTTCGCCTGGCAGGCCTTTGGCCTGCCGGAGCCGGCCTTTGCAATGCTCTTCGTCCTGGTCGCCATCGGCTGCTTCTGGGGCGCGGAATACATCGAGCGCCGGGTGGCCGGCACGGGGGCCTACTGGCGCAGCCCGTTCCTGAAAACCTTCAGCGTGGCGCTGTTTGTCCTGGCCGTGGGCCTGCTGGCCATTCACAGCGGCCGCCCGGATGCCGGCAAAACGCCCGCCGGCGCGCCCTCAGAGGCGGACCTGCTGGCCCAGATCGCGGAGGCGGGGGACCACCTGGAACCGGAGGAACTTGCCGACCGGATCATGCGGGCTGAGGCCGGCCTGCTGCTGGTGGACATCCGCCCGGCCGCGGAATTTGAAGCCTTCCACATCCGCGGTGCGGTCAACATCGAGATGGCGTCCCTGCCCGACGCCTTGGCCCCGCACAAAAACAAAGGGTTGATTGTCCTTTACTCCAACGGCATGACGCACCCGGCCCAGGCGCGGGACGCGCTGGCAAGGCTGGGTTACGCCAACGTGTACATGCTCACGGACGGGCTGGCGGGCTTCCGCGAGCGGGTTCTGAAGCCGGCATCCCTATGGGCGGAGCCCCTCTCCGCCTCGCAGACGGCCCGGATCAACTCGTGGCGGCACTACTTCACGGGCGGCGGCAAGGCTCTTGAAGCAGAGACTGCCGCCCAGGTCCCGGTCTCCTTGCCTACCCCGCCGACACTCCCGGGCCTGGTCGAACCGGCGTGGCTGGCCGAGAACCTGGCAAGGCCGGATATCCGCATCCTCGATGTGCGGACGCAGCCCCAGTACAACACCGCCCACATCCCAGGCTCTGTGTGCGTCTCGCCGGAACACTTCCGCGGCGTGGTCGGCGGAGTCTCATCCATGCTCTTGCCTTCGGATGTTCTAGCCAGGCACATGTCGCTGCTTGGCATCCGACCGGCGGATACCGTCGTGATCGTCCCGGATGACAAGCCCCATGACGCGACGCTGGTTACGATGGCCTTCGCCCGCCTGGGGCATCGGCGATACGGCGTATTGAACGGCGGCTTTGCGCGGTGGGTGGCCGGACAGCATCCGGTCACGCAGGATCTGCCGGCCGTTGCGCCATCGGACTATCCGGCCGGCCCGGCGGACGCGTTTACGGTGGATTACAAGCAATTGCGCGAGCGTTTGGGCGGAAAGAACACCGTGATCGTTGACGTCCGGCCGGCGGAGTTCTACACCGGCCGGAAAGTCGAGGAAGCGCGCGGCGGGCATATTCCGGGCGCGAAGAACCGCCCATACACCGAGGATGTCGCCAAGGTCGGCGGCGTTATGCTCTTCAGGTCCGTGGACGAACTGGCCAAGGCCTATGCGCAGCTCATCCCCTCCAAGGACTCGGCAGTGATCGTGCATTGCCGCACCGGCCACCAGGCCAGCCAGGCCTTCTTCGTGCTCCGCAACCTGCTGGGCTACACCAACGTTTTCTGGTACGACGCCGGCTGGTCAGAATGGGCCGCGCGTTCGGATCTGCCGGTGGAGACGACCCCGTAGCCGGGTTGTCTGGCGTCGGAGTCGTTCGGCTTTGCGGGTGTGCATTGCAGGCTCCGGATGAGCGATGGCGCCATGGACGTAGGTGACAAACACCGGCGCCGGACTTTGTTCCACCGCTCATGACAGTTTACGTAGTTCCATGATTTCCGCCGCCAGTTGCGCATTGGTGGCCTCCAACGCGGCGGTTCGTTCTTTGACAAGGTCTTCCATGCGCCGACGATTGTCGTCGAGGGCCTTGACTTTGGCGGCGTGGGCAACTGCGCGGAGGATGGTTTTCTTGTCGATGGGCTTAACCAGGTAATCGCTCGCACCGGCCCGAACGGCCTCCGCCGCGGTTTCTGCCGTTGGCTCACCGGTCATCACGATCACCTGGACTTCTGGGGCGGCGGCGCGGATCGTCTTGAGCAGTTCTACGCCGGAAATACCGGGCAATACAATGTCCGTAACCACCACGTCCCAGACGTCATTCGACAACAGCGCCTGCGCCTGGACAGCGTCCTCCGCGATCTCCACCTCGTGCCCTTCGGCCAAAAGAAAGGTGCGGAAAGGCACGCGGATGCTTTTTTCGTCGTCAACGACCAGTATCTTGCTCATGGCAATCCTTTCCAAAGCGGGCTTCCCGCAACCCAGTGTGTGCGTATGTGGGTCTGTGGGTTTGTGAGTGAGGAGAGAAGCGCTCCGCATACCCACATACTCACAAACCCACGCACTCACTCACTCTCAAGTCCCGGATCTTCTTGTTTTTCACGACTCTGCGCAACCGGCAGATCCAAGTGGAACCGCGCGCCGTGACCCACTTCGCCTGCCCTGCTTGCCTCGCCGAAGCTTCCTGGCGAAGGCGGGAGCGCCGTCGAAGGGCTTTCGTACGTCAACTCGCCGCCATGTTCCTGCGCAATGGAGCGGCTGATCCACAGTCCCAGTCCCGAGTGTTTCGTGCGATCTTTCGTGGTAAAGAACGGATCGAACGAACGCTCTTGGATCTCGGCGGGAATCCCGGGGCCGTTGTCTTCCACCGTGAGACGTAACCTGCGGCAGGTGTTCAGTGTTCGGTGTTCGGTGTTCAGTTTGGATTCCTCCGCCGACAACCGATCGCCGATAACCGATACCCCATGACTGTTCACCGATAACTGTTCACTGGCCACAACTTCCCTCGCGCTGACGACGATCTTCTTGTCCGCGCATCCCAAGCGTCCAGCGTCCAGCGCCCCTTGGTCAAAGGCTTCCATGGCGTTCGTAAGCAGGGCCGTCACGACGAGCTCGATCTGGCTCCGGCGGCAGGACACCGGCGGCAGGTCCGCGGGAATATCGCAAGACAACGCTATGCCCTTCGCCCGCGCGGCCTCCGCGGCCAACGGCAGCACGGCAGCCACCAGGTTTTCATGCGTGGCGGTTTCAAACGCCGGGTTTGCCTTCTGTTCCGTAAAGCCCAGAAGACTTTGCGTCATTCGGGCCACGCGTCGGCCTTCCGTGAGGATCTCGGCGGCATACTCGACCAGCGCGGCATTGCCGGCGGCCTGCTCCTTGATCAACTCCGCATAGTTCATAACCCCCATGATCGGGTTATTTATTTCATGGGCCATCCCGCGCGCCAGCGTTCCCATCGAAGCAAGTTTTTGTTGTTCACGCAAGGCGCCTTCCATCCGTTTGCGTTCCGTGATGTCTTTCGCGATCGCAATGCGGTGGGTCACCACCCCGGCTTCGTCAGGAACCGGAGTAATCGTTATCTCTTCGGTGTACAGGCTGCCGTCTTTGCGTCGGCTGACCAGTTCCCCTCGCCAGACCTTGCCGGCGGAAAGCGCTGTCTGGATGTGCGCAGGGCGCGCGTCCGGCACTTGTTCGGGCGAAAGTATGCTCGCGGGACGGCCAATGATGTCGGCCGCCGTATAGCCCGTCTGCGCGGTGAAAGCCTGATTAACCCAGGTGATGATCTCGTTGCGGTCGGTAATGAGAATAACTTCGGCCGTCGCTTCCATCGCGGCGATTTGCACCCGCAATTGAGCTTCCACGGCTTTCCGCTCGGTAAAATCGCGAATCACGCCGACGAGAAAACGATTCCCAGCCGGATCGGTATAGCGGCTCTTGCGCGTGACGATCGTATGCACCTTTCCGGTGGACAGATCCGAGAGATTCTCTTCGTTCAGGCTCTCTTTGCCCGTCTCAAGGACCGCGGCATCCATCTTCCGAAAGACGGCAACCTGGTCCGGCGGAAACATTTCATCGCCATCATCGCCGATGAGCGCTTCGCGCGAACGGCCAACGATCGCGCAAAAAGCGTCGTTGACGATCACGAAGCGCCGTTTGTCATCCTTCACGAAGACCGGGTCCGCGATCGCGTTGATGACACGGTCAAGGAAGGCTCGCTCAAAGGTGAGTTCCCGGGTGCGTCTGGCAACTTGCCGCCGGAGCACTAAGATGATTCCGAAGGCGATGACCACTATAAGCGAGATGGCGACCAACAGGAGCAGGACGGTGCTGGTGATCCGCCGCCATTCGTAATCGGGTTCCAACACGCCCAGCCACTGCTTATAGATGTTCCGGTATTCCCCGCTTTCCTTAAGCTGCTTCAGGCCGTCATTAAGCAAATCGCGTAGCGCCGTGTTCCCTTTCGGAACGACATAGCAGTATTCCGTTCCGAGCAGTTGAGTGTCGACGGCCCGCAGATGTTTCCAGCCGCGTTGCTTAAGCCAGTAGAGCCCCTGAAAGTGCGAACCCAGCGCATAGTCAACCCGCCCCTCCGCCAGTAACGCCAAAGCGTCTTCCGAAGTCGCGGTAACGGCCAGCTTGTCGCCAAGTCCGCGCTCCAAGGCATAGTCGTGCATGATGTCTCCCTTCTGGACGGAGAGCTGGCGGCGCTGGAGATCGTCAATGCGGCGATACGGCGGCGATACGTCCCCAGCAAAGACCGCCTGATACACAAGGGTGTGCGGGACCGAGAAATCCACAAGGCGTTCGCGTGAAGCCGAATAGAACATGCAGGCAAGATCCAAGTCGCCATTCTCGATCTTGCGGCGCACTTCGCTCCACAGACCGAGTTGGAAGGAGATGTCCGCCCCGATCTCACGGGCGACGGCGCGGGCCAAGTCGATGTTGAAGCCGGCCGGCCGACCCTTGTTGTCGAGAAATTCATAGGGAGGGAAGGCGCGATCACCGCCATAGAGAATGACCCTTGCCCGCGCGGTTTCGCGGGCATCGACGCCCATCCATTTATGTTCAAGTTGCCGTTTGAGTCCTCCGGCCATCACGATGGCCAAGCCCTCGTTCAAGAGTGACAGCAGTTCCCTGTTGCCCTCGCGCACCGCAAAACAGAAGACCTGTGTGAATTCCTCGTTCGGCTTCCCAACCACACGGATGTTGGTGACGCCCATGCGTTTCAGCAGAGAGAGCCCCATCATTTTCTGCGCAATCACGGCATCGGCCTGACCTGCCACCAGCATCTGAAACGCCACCGTGAAAGTGGGGGGCGTGATGATGCGGTCGCTGATGCCGGCCCGCCGCACATACTCCTCCGCGTTATCGCCCTTCATGACGGCCACACGTTTGTCTTGCAAGTCGCGCCACGTTCGGATGTCCGCAGTATCGTCCCGGATGAAAAGCGCGCCGTGCATGGTGATATAGGGGATGGTGAAATCGTACTGGGATTCGCGTTCCGGCGTGCGGCCAACCAACGGCAGCACCTCCAATTGGCCTTCAGCCAGTTCCTGCTTGAGTTCGGCCCACGGCCCGGTTTTGAACACGACGTCGCGCCCGACGGCCTGGAGCGCCGCCCGGAGCAGTTCCACGGACAAGCCATCCGCTTGGTTGTCCGGAGTGACGATGCAATACGGGGGGTAGTCGGGTTCACAGCCGGATCGGACGGGGGCGAGCTCCGAGGACTCCGCCCACACGGCTTCCCCGGCGCCGCCGCATGCCAGCAGCATGCCCGTCAGAAGGACCAACGCTGCCGAACGCGGAACACGACTCATTTCTCCGGCCACTGACCCTACAAATATCCTTGGCGTTTTCATCGCACTATTCTCAGCCCACCACTCACGGATTACCGTTGACAAGCTTCTCCACGACTGGCAAATCCACATTGAACCTCGTCCACTGCCCGACTTCGCTTTCCACGCTTAGTGCCCCGCCATGGTCGCTAACGATGCCGTGGCTGATGGAGAGGCCCAGCCCCGTGCCTTTGTGGCGAGCTTTGGTCGAGAAGAACGGGTCGAAAATGCGCTCGCACAATTCCTGCGGAATGCCTGCGCCGTGGTCCTCAACCGTCAGGCGGAGCCGGCGGGTGGAGATTGATTGTCGGTCGTCGGCTTTTGGCTCCCTGCTCGACACGCGACACTCGACATTCGGGAAAACGCTGGCGCTGATGATAATCCGCTTGTTCTCGTCATGCCCCGGATATTTCTGGTTCAACGCGTCACGGGCGTTGGTCAACAGATTCATGATTACCTGCTGAATCTGTTGGCTGCGGCAGAGAATCTTGGGCAGGTCGGCGGGCACGTTCACCTCCAGCGTGATCTGATCGTGCCGGATCACGGCACGAATCAGCGACAACGTCTCTTCGACGATGTCGCACATGCCTGCGGGACTCTTGTAGGTATCCTTGTCCACCCGCGCAAAGGAGAGCAGGTTCTTCACGATCGTGGCGACCCGCTGGGTCTCCTTGCCGATCTCGGTCGCATACTCCGTTACCGGGCTGCCGGGACCGAGCTGGTCGACGATCAACTGCGCGTAGCTCATGATCCCCATGACCGGATTGTTGATCTCGTGCGCTATGCCGCCGGCCAGGGTCCCGATGGACTCCAGTTTCTGAGCCTGAAGCAGATGCGACCGCAGTTCTTCATGTTCCGCCTCCGCCTGCTTGCGCTCGCTGATGTCCTGCACCAGGCCGGCCATGTGGGTCAGTCTATGCTCGCTGTCGCGAACCGCTTCGCCGCGGCCCATGAGGAAACGGATCGTGCCGTCGGGCATCTTGACGCGATACTCCAATTCGTCGGGCTTTTCTCCCGCCGCACAAGCCGCGAACCAAGCCTGCATCGCCGGCCTGTCGTCCGGGTGTAGCAGGCTGAGCAAAGACTCCACCGTCGGGGTGAACGTATCCCGCGAAACACCGTGAAGGCGATACGTCTCGTCCGAACAAGATATCGGCCCCGTCAGATCCCAGAGCCAACTGCCGACATGACCGAGCCGTTGCGCTTCAGACAGAAGATGCTCCTTCCCGCGCAAGGCTTCCTCCGCCTGCTTGCGCGCGGAGATGTCGCGGATGTTGCACTGGATCACCTTCTGGCGGTCCACCAGATAGACGTTGCTGACGAACTCCACATCGACCCGCCGCCCGTCAGCGGTTTTCAGGGGTTTGTCTTCATAGCGGATGTATTCCTGTTGCTGCAATTCCGTGAAGCTGTCCTGGTTGGCGACGATGTCCTTGAAGAATCCCAGTTCCCAGATCTCCTTTCCGAGGAATGCCTCGCGCGATAAACCCAACAACTGAATCAGAAACGGATTCACATCCACCACCATCCCCGTCTCGCCGTCGAGGATCAAGATGCCGTCTTTCGCCGCTTCGAAGAGCCGGCGATAGCGGACCTCCGAAGCGCGCAGCGTGGCCTGCTGGGCGTGGATGCCCGCGTCGGTGCGGCGGAGCAGGACATAGATGAAGCCCAGCAGCAGCGCCAGCAACACTGTGCCGGCGGTTCCGCCCAAGACGATCAGCCGCGTAAAGGCCGCCTTATCGGCGGTGATGTCGTTCATGATCAGCAGATTGCCGACCTGCCTGCCCGAAGCGTCCGGCAAGGGTATCACGGATAACCGCCAGTCCTTCCCATCGAAAGCGATCTCCCGCTCCGCTTTGCCGCGGGTGTGCTCGCCCGCCGCTTGGTCGGCCCAGGACGCGAAAGCGTCAGGCAGACGGCCTTGCGAGGCATAGATCACCACGATCTGGGACAGGCGGTCCCAGTCGGCCTGCCGCCCGTGCAGGCGCATGCCGTCTTCCCAGGCTTGCCGGTTCAGGTACTCCTTGCGGATGACCACGGCCAGTTGGATGCCGGGCCGGGTGTGCATAGGTAGCAGCACACCCTCGATCTCCTCGCCCAGTTCCACATAGCCGACAAGCCTGCCGCCTTCGAAGACCGGCTGCACCACCCGGAGCGTGAATGTGCCCATCGCCCCCAAATCAGTGCCGGAGGCGGTCTTGCCGGTGCGTTCGGCTTCGAGGGCCGTGAAGCGATTAATGCGGTCCCCGTGTTGCTCCGGATTGTGGACGCGCAGCAGACAGACGCGGTTCTTATCCAAGAAGTAGAAATGTGTGAGGTGGTTCTCCCGGTGCATCGTCTCGAAGGCAGGCTGCCAAGCGGACAGGAGGCCGTCGGCGTCGCCTGTGCGCAGGGCTTGTTGCACAGCGGCGTTGGCGGCAATAGGCTTCGCGGCCGCCGCCAGGACGGCGGACTGCTGATCCAGGGCCGTGCGCAGATCGCCGAAAACAACACTGGAAGTATCGGCTGCGATCTCGTCGGCCAATTGCTGCTGACGCCACATGATCGCCCACGCGCCGACGATCAGAATGATCACCATGGCCGCCAGGGAGGGCAGCAGACGCCGCATGACCGACTCGGGCATGGCGTCAACGCGGGGGAATGGCGCAAACCTCCCCAAACGCGAACCATGTACTTTGTCTTTACTCATCACGCCTCATTCCTCCTGTGGCAGCACAGTTTGTCCCGGTTGCCCTCAGCAATACGGCCGATGGCGGCGTCCGGGCGCCTTCGGCCGCGGAAGTGGAAGGGGGGGGCCCTGAAGAGGGATGGTGTGACGTGGACCGTATTGCCCCTTGCCTTCGCCCTCGCTCTCTCGCTGGGAATTACCTCATAACCTGCGACAATAGTCCACGAGCCGGCCTTGTTCCATGGGGTGGAACCCTACCGCGGCAAATTGGGGAGACGCTGATTAACGGATTACGGGGACGGGATTACGGGGACGTTCTTTGTAAGATATTATTCTTCAACAGATTATCGCTTAATTCACACCGCCTTACGCGACCGCCCTCGTTTTACCCGATGCCGGCCATGCTCTATTTTTTGGGCATGGAGCATTCCGGTTTCACAATGTCGTCCTATCAGGTGGGAACGGAGGGTTAATTTTTTTAATTGAGGTCTGGCACTGGTGGCTTGGCCCTGGTGGCGCTTGACACCGGCATCATGGTTTGGCAGACTTATTTTAAATTGCGTATCAGGATTTGTCCGATGATATTGTGGCCGTGCGGCGGGTAATTTTGATGCCGGCAGTTTAACATCCGGAAACAGGAGTATCAGGCATGCAAAAAAGTTTAACGTTTTTCGGCTGGCTGGCGGGCGGTCTGTTGCTGGGTGGGAGCGCCTGGGCGGCGATGACCAGTTACGTGGCATTGCCTGGTATGAGCGCGCCGGAGCATCCCTATGCGAGCTGGGAAACGGCCGCTACAAACATACAAACGGCGCTTGCCGCCGTCCAAACCAACGAGGGCGCGAGCGCGGTGATCGTGACGGCGGGGGTGCACTCGCTGACCGCGGTGGTCGGCATCTATACCAGTGTCACCATCCGGAGCTGGAGCGATGGCGAGATTGATCCCATTAATACCATCTTTGACGCCGGCGGATCATCCGCCCGGTTCAACCTCAGCCATTCCAATGCCATCCTGGATGGATTCACGCTGCGGAACGGCACAAATTGCGGGGTAAATATCTCTTATGGCACGGTGCGCAATTGCCTGATTATCAGCAACTCGGGCGTCAATGGCGGCGGAGTGATCATGACGGGCGGGCGCGTGGAAAACTGCCTGATCAGGACCAACATTTCGACCAGCGGCGCGGGCGGAGGCGGAGGCGGCGTCTATATGCACGCCGGGACGGTATCGCAATCCCGGATTACCGGGAATGTCTGCACCAATGCCGTGGGCGGTGGGTTTTATATTGCTACCACGGGGCTGGTGGAAAACTGCGCGATTGACAACAACACCGCCAAGGCGACGGGCGGAATTTACTTGTTATATGACGGCTCGGTGGTCGGCTGCGCCATCCGGTCAAATTTAAATTCGGGCTCGGGCGGCAGCGGCGGCGGGATATATCTGGAATACGGCGCCAAGGCGAATGGCGGCGTCCTGGTTGACCGGTGCCTGATCACGCATAACGTGGCCACCAATATGGCGTATGGCGGCGGCCTGTACATTAAAACCCCATCCCGCGGCACGGTGCGCAACTGCCTCTTTATGTATAACCACTCCTATTATTTCGGCGGCGGGGTTGCCATGTATGGCACGAACGGCGTGCTGGAAAACTGCACCATTGTCAGCAACATTGCCGGCATTCCCGGCGGATACGGCCCTAACGGCGGCGGCGTGCTGATGGCGAACGGCGGAATTGCCACCAACTGCATTGTGAGATATAACTTAATCGTATCCGCGGCCGGGGTGACCAACACCGGCGATTACCGGCTGTTAAGCACGCCCACCGGGCGGTTTGACAATTGTTGCACATACCCGCTGCCGCCGGTGGGCGCTAATAACATTACGAATGATCCGGTGTTTGCCGCTCCGGATGCCGACAACCTGCGGCTGGCGGCCAACTCGCCCTGCATCAACGCGGGCACGAACCAGGCCTGGATGGCGGGCGCGCACGACCTGGACCGGCGGCAGCGCATTGACCTTTTCAGCGGCCGCGTGGACATGGGTTGCTACGAATACATCAACAGCGGCACCATGTTTGGCCTGCATTAGCCCCGGCCGATTTTTTTCGGCCATTGATTAATATCGCCATCGGGGTCGTTCAGTTTGCCCGGGACAATTGGGGTCAGTCAGTATTTATTTAAATATTAAGCAACAGGTTCATCCTCAAAGGGAAAGGCAGAATCTCTGCGGATCCCCCTTGGCCATGAAATAGCATGCACAAAGCCCTTTGCCCATGAGGAAATGTAATTGTCGCCAGCCACCGCCGGCTCCGCCGGCGAATCCGAACCGGGGCAGGAGCGCCCCGGATCCAAAGAGATGCAGTTGCGGTGTCGGCATCCCAAAACATGCCCATACCCATCCAAAACCGGCTGCGTATTCCGGCCGAATCGGCAAAATAAACGACCCTAAATGACCCTAATCGACCCTAAACGACCCAATAAACGACCCTAATCGACCCAGCAGCGTTTTGGTGCCGGCCCAGCGGCGCTGCGCCAGAATGCTCCGGAGAGGAAATGGGATTGCGCCGCCAGGTATCGGGTTCGGGGAAAAATATCCGCATCCGCCGTCGCCAAGGCTATGGCGGACAAGGGAAAAGGCGGAATGGCCGACGGAGCGGTGGATTTGGATTGGGCGTGGAAATTGGCGCTTCAAGTCTTATGGTCGTGTGAAACGGCCAGTTGCTTGAGATGAAACATGTCGCCGGCGACAAGCGCTTCCTTTTTCTTGGCGATCCAGCGTTTGATTTGCGCCTCGCGACGTCGGGCGGAGGGGAATGAGTTGAATTGCTCTTGATAAACCATCGCTTCTGGCGGATCAAGTTTTGTTGTACGGCAGGCGCGGCCGGCTTGGTGATCGGCCCAACGTTGCTGGAGGTTGGTGGTGGCGCCGGGGTAGAGCGTTCCGGATTTTAATCTGAGGATGTAAAACCATGCTGGCATGAATGTCCCCTTGACGCGCTTCCCCGGGACGGAGTCCATGAGCAAATGGCGAGCAAAAACA